>JABEUV010000194.1 GCA_013044195.1 Elusimicrobiota bacterium
AGCGCGCGCCGCGGCGCGCGCTGGTGATCTGCTTCGGGATGGGCACGACGTTCCGCTCTTTGGTCTCTTGGGGAGCGCAGACGACGGCCGTCGAGCTATCGCCCAGCGTGCCGGGACTGTTCGGCTTCTTCCACGCGGATGCCGCGCGCGTACTCGCCGCACCCGGCGCCCGGGTCGTCGTCGATGACGGGCGGCGCTGGCTGGCGCGTTCTCGGGAGCGCTTCGACCTGATCGCCGTCGACCCGCCGCCGCCGCTGGAGTCGGCGGGGACGGGGATGCTGTACTCCAAAGAATTCTACGCGCGGGTGCGCGCTCATCTGGCGCCGGACGGCCTGCTGTCTCAGTGGATAGCGGAGCCGTTGGACCCGGCGACGCGGGCGTCGTTCGCGCGCGCGCTGCGCGAGTCTTTTCCTTACGTGCGCGTCTTTCGCTCGTTTATCACGCGCGAGGTCTGGGGCTGGCACGTGATCGCCGGGCTGCGTCCGATTCAGGAGGCCGACGCCGTCGCGCTTGCGCGGCGACTGCCCCCGGCCGCGGCGAAGGATTTTGTGGAGCTGGGACCGGATCGTGCGCCGCGCGCGCAGTTCTCCCTGCTGTTGGCCGGAGAGACGACGCTCGACGCGCTGGCGTCGACGCCCGCGCCGGCGCTGAGCGACGACCGACCGATCAATGAATACTATTTCCTGCGCCGGACGTTTCCGGCGCTGGCGCCATGGCTGCTCCGTCGTTGACGCGGCGTCAGGAGCATTTCGAGAAGCCGCAATCGTGGCAGGTGGGGCCGGAGCAGCCGGACTCGAAGGAGACGTTCGACGAGTAGCACTTCGGGCAATGCTCGGCGGCGGGTGCGGCGGGCGCGGGGACGGCGCTTTCTTCGGGCAGCCAGCCGGTTTTTTTCAGGTGCGCGCGCAGGGCGATGGAGATCGCATGAGGGATCGAGTCGACGCGCGACGGTCCCAGGCCGATGGGGCGGTCGCCCTTGACCGAGTTCAGGTGCTTGACGAGCATCAGCGGGTCGCCGCCCTCGGCCAGATATTTCGAGATTAGTATGCCGACCAAAGCGGTCAGGCCGGAGATCTCTGTGCCCAGCGGGGGGATGTTCGTAAACAACTGCAGCGGCCCGCGCTCGTCGTAGTCCACGTGCACGTGCAGCGGGCCGTAGCCGGTGCGGATCTGGAAATACTCCGAGGCCAACCCGAAGGACGCGGCGGATTCGCGGCGCTTGGACTTGGTCGGCGCGGGTGCGAGGTTGAGCACCTGCTGGGACTTCGAACCGTCGCGATAGACGGTGATGCCCTTGCAGCCCAGTTCGTAGCTGAGCAAGTAGGCGCGGCGAATATCGTCGACCGTCGCCGTCGAGGGCATGTTGATGGTCTTGGACACGCCGTTGTCGACGTGGCGCTGCCAGGCGGCCTGCATGCGCACGTGCGTCTCGGGGGCGGCGTCGTGGGCGGTCGCGAAGGCGCGCTGAATGCGTTCCGGGATCTCGGCGATGCCGCGCGCCGACTTGTGGTTGGCGTCGATGCGCCGCCACAATTCCTTCTCGCCCAGCCCGAACCAATCGTGGGCTTCGGCGACCTCGCGAAAAAGCGGGTTGGCCTCGAAAAACACGTCCTTGTCGTCGGGTGCTACGCCCTTCTTCACGGCGTCGAGCGCTTTGGCGTTGTAGCGGGTGTAGGCGATCGCGAAGAACGGCTCGATGCCGCCGCCCTGGATGCCGGCGGCGATGGCGATGGTGCCGGTGGGCGCGATCGTCGTGCGCGCGCAGTGGCGCGGCAGGCGCTGCGTGCCGCGGAAGTGCGGCCCCTCGTGATCGTAGATCGAATCCTTCCAGTTCGGGAAGACGCCGCGTTCGCGCGCCAGCGACTCCGAGGCGTCCAGCGCCGCGTCGTTGATGAAGGACATGACCTTCTCGGCCAAGGTCAGCGCCTGCGGCGCGTCGTAGCCGAGCCCGAGCTTGGCCAACGCCTCGGCCCAGCCCATCACGCCCAGGCCGATGCGGCGGTTGCCTTTGGCCAGTTCTTCGATCTCGGGCAGGGGGTAGTTGTTGACCTCGATGACGTCGTCGAGAAAGCGCACGGACAGTGCTACGGCCTCCTTGAGCCGCGAAAAATCGAAGCGGCCCTTGAGCGTCTCGCCGACGACGAAATTGGACAGGTTCAAAGAGCCGAGGTTGCACGGCTCCCAGGGCAAAAGCGGCTGTTCGCCGCAGGGGTTGGTGCTTTCGATCTGGCCGAGCGCGGGCGTGGGGTTGGAGCCCGAGGCGTTGATGCGGTCGAGCACCACCAGGCCGGGGTCGCCGGTCTTCCAGGCGAACTCGCACATCGCGTCGAAGACCTCCTTGGCGCGCGCTTTGCCGGCGATCTCGCCGTCGCGCGGGTTGATTAGGTCGTACTCGGCGTCGGCCAGCACCGCCTTCATGAACGTCGCGTCGACGCCCACCGACACGTTGAAGTTTTCCATCAAGCCGGGCGTCTGCTTCATCTTGATGAAGTCGAGTATTTCCGGATGGTCGTATTTCAGGATCGCCATGTTCGCGCCGCGGCGCGTGCCGCCCTGCTTGACGACGTCGGTCAACGTGTCGAACAGGCGCATGAAGGACAGCGCCCCGGACGCGACGCCGCGCGATTTGAGTACCGCGTCGCCCGCCGGGCGCAGGCGCGAGAAGGAGAAGCCCGTGCCGCCGCCGGATTTCTGGATCAGCGACTGGGCCGTCAGCGCCTTCATGATGCCTTCCATCGAGTCGGGCACCGGCAGGACGTAGCACGCCGACAACTGCTGAAGCTCGCGGCCGGCGTTCATCAAGGTGGGCGAGTTGGGCAGGAAGTCCCAGCGCGACATCAGCGCGAGGTAGCGGGCGGTCCATTCGCCGCGCAGGCGGCGCGCTTCGGGGCGCGCGGCGGCCGCGCGCTCCAGGTTGGCGATCAGGCGGCGCAAGTTGGCGGTGCGCGACTCCGAGTCGGCGCCCGAGTGGTAGAGCCTCATCAGTCCCGCGGCGGCGGCGCCGCGCGCGGACACGGGGACCTCGCGCCGCTCCACGCCTTCAAAGACGCCCCAGGCTTCGGCGTCCGGGTGGAACAGGATCTCGGCAAGCGCGATGTTTCCGGCGACGCCTTCCAGCCACGCATCGACCGAGGGCGCGTCGCGCAGATATTTATCGCGGATCACCTTGAGCTGGTTTTCGGCGACGTGCGCCTTCGCGCGGACGCCGCGTCCGCCGTCGTCCTTCTTGTTCTGGAGAGCCATGCTCCAGTGTAACAGCAACGCATCGCGCTCGCCAGTCGCCGGAGGTCTTAAAGAGCCGAGTCCCCTTGACTCCGAGGGTGGCCGGGTTCATACTTATGCGATGGCACGATCTCTGCCGCAAAGACGACGGCGTGAAGGCTCCAGAGGAATTAGGCCGCGGGCAACGGCGTTCTTTGTCCTCTTCGCGTGCGCGTGCGCCGGCTCCCGTTCGAGCGCGGCGGATGCGCTGCCGGCCGGAGGGACTTATCCGATCACGGTCAGCACGAGCCTGCCCTCGAATATCACCCCGAAATATCCGGGAATCACCGCGAACCCGACGCTGAGCGCGGCTCCCGCCGTGAGCCCGGCCTCGGATCCCGCGGCGGCTCAGCCCGCCGGAGGGACCTATCCGATCACGGTCAGCACGAGCCTGCCTTCGGACATCACCCCAAAGTATCCGGGAGTCGTCTCGGGTCCCGCGGCGTTTCAGCCCGTTGGGGGAACGTATCCGATCGATGTCAGCACGAGCCTTCCTTCGGACGTCACCCCGCGGCATCCGGCGACGACGTCGAACCCGATGCTGAGCGACGCTCCGCCCCTCAACCCGGCTCCCGCCGACGCCGCCTCCGGCTTGCCGCCGAAGCCTTCGCTTGCGGATCGTCTGATGTGCCGCAAAGTGAGGACGGCTTTGCGGCGAGCGTTTCCGCGGCGGCCCGGTGCGAATGGGGGCGCGCCGACCGGAGGCATCGCCAATCTCCGGGTCTCGTGCCTGAACGACAAAGTTACTTTGAACGGCTCGGTGCGTTCTCGGCGGCTGAAGCGGGCCGTCGCGGCGCGGGCGGCCGCGATTGTGGGTAGCGGCCGGAAAATCGACAACAAGCTCGTCATCCGATAGCCTGTATTCAGCGGGGCGGAGCCTTTTATCGGCACAGTTGCGTTCCCCGGTGGCCGGAATGTTGCTTAAAAGCGGGCGGGGGATTGGAGGTCGCGTGCCGAACGGAACCGAAAATAAAACGGAAAGCGCGCTCTCCGAGTTCTTCGCGCGCGATCACGGCGCCCTCGACGGCCTGCTGGAGTGCGTCGATTTCGCGGATGCGGAGCGCGCGTTGCCCGCGCTCGGCGAGTTCCATCGACGTCTGGAGCGGCACATCGTCTGGGAGGAGGACGTTCTTTTTCCGGCCGTCCGCCGCGCGGCGCCCGGCTTTATCGACGGGCCGATCGAGGTGATGCGCCGGGAGCATCGCGAGATCCGCGCGCGCAAAGCGGAGGCCCTGGAACTGCTGCGCGGCGGCGACGGCGCCGGCGCGCGCGAGCGCATCGGCGTGATGCGCTCGATTATGAACGAACACACCGTCAAGGAGGAGCGCGTGCTCTATCCGTTCTGCGACCGGCTTCTCGCCGACGCCGAGGCCGAGCGGATACTCAGACTGCTGGAGTCGTCTCCGGCCTGAGCGCGGGTCCGGCGTCGCGCCGGCGCCGACGGGCCAGCCCTCGACGCGAGATCGTCTCTTGCGTGCCGCAGGAACAGAGGTAGACGCCCAGCGTGCGGCATCTCCGCGCGGCGAACAGCAGGAGCTGGAGGCAGCTCTCCAGGCTCCGCGCGGTGGGGCGCCAGAGCAGGTGCGCCGACTGGGCGACGTCCTTGGGGCGTTCGCCCTCGGCGAGCACACGCTCCTTATTTTCGGCGCAAAGAAACAGCTCGTGAATGTTGAGGTGCGGCACGCCCAGCGCGTCGAGCTCCAAGACCATGGCCTTAAGCCGCTGCATATCCTCGGGCACGACCGGAATTTCGACGGCGACTTCCTCGAAGATCGCGCGCGCGCGCTTGACCGGCGTCAGATCGTAGTCGCGCGCGGCCGCGTCGAAGCGGATCGAGTCCAGGCCCGCGTCCTTCAAACGGCGTAGCAGAGACTCGTCGGCGCGGTCGCCGTTGGTGTAGAGGTCCACGCGCGGCGGCCGCGGCATCGCTTTGAGCTCCGCTAGGATGGCCAGCACGCGTTCCGGAAACATGAGCGGCTCGCCCCCCGACAGGCCCACGCTGCGTAGCCCGAAGCGCGCGACGATCTCCGGCGCTTCGCTTGGCGAGTCGATGGGAATGCCGTGCACGACAAGCTCGTCTTTGCGCGGCTTCTGATTGAAGCAGAAGAAGCAGTCGCGCGTGCACAGTCCGGTCACATAAAGGTTCGAGCCCTTGCCGGCCAGGCACGGCTTGCAGCCGGCGGGAAGACCTCGGGTGAACAGCGTCATGCTGGCCGCGTCGCCGCGCACGCCCGCCGCGCGCAGAAGGCCGAGCAGGGTCTGGACGCGCTCCACCTGCTCGGGTTCCGGCTCGGCGCCGGGTGCCACGGTGGAGCGCACGGCACGTCGCGCGTACCACGACAGGTCGTCGTTCTCCTTGAGGCTCACGCAGTGATCTTCACGGAAAGCGGCTCAAAGCGCGCTTGAAAGAAGCGCAGGTGCTTTGGTTCCTTGACGAAGCGCAGTCCGGGGAGGCCGGCCGCGCGGCGGTGGAGCGCTGCGACCCCGCGCGCGACGTAATCGAGGTGCGTCTGCGTGTAGACGCGCCGCGGCAAGGTCAGGCGCACGAGCTCGAGCTCCGGGTGCCGGTTGCCGCCCTTGGCGTCGCGGCCCGCGGAGACGACGCCGCGCTCCATGGCGCGCACGCCCGTGGCCTCGTAAATCCACGCGGCCAGCGCCTGGGCGGGCAGTTCGTCGGGCCCCAGGTGCGGCAGGAAGGCGTTCGCGTCGACGAAAACCGCGTGGCCGCCGAAGGGCTTGACGACGGGTACGCCCTCGGCGACGAGGCGCTCGCCCAGGTAGGCCACCTGGGCCAGGCGGTGCTCGATCCACGTGTCCTGAACCATTTCGCGTATGCCGACGGCCAGAGCCTCCAGGTCGCGTCCGGCCAGGCCGCCGTAGGTATGCAGGCCCTCGAAAAGCACGCACAGGTTCTGCGCCTTCTCGCACAGCTCGGCGTCGTGCGTGGCCAGGAAGCCGCCGATGTTGACGTAGGCGTCCTTCTTGGCGCTGACCGCGATCGCGTCGACCAGCGCGCACATCTCGCGCAGGATGGCCGCGACGGGCTTGCCCAGGTAGGCTTTCTCGCGGGCACGAATCATCGCGGCGTTTTCAACCGCGCGCGCGCCGTCCATGACCACGCGCACGCCGTGGCGGCGGCAGAGCTCGGCTGTCCGGCGCAGATTCTCCAGGCTGACCGGCTGGCCGCCGGCCATGTTGACGGGACAGCCGACGGCGACGTAGGCGACGTTCTTGGCGCCGACGCGCGAGATGAACGCCTCAAGCTTTCCCAGGTCCACGTTGCCCTTGAACGGCGCCTCGTCGCGCGGATCGTGCGCTTCGTCGACGATGACGTCCTCAAAGATGCCGCCGGCCAGCTCGATGTGCGCGCGCGTGGTGGTGAAATACATGTTGCCCGCGACATATTGACCGGGCGTGATCCAGGACTTGGACAGCAGATGCTCGGCGCCGCGTCCTTGGTGGGTCGGGACGACGTATTTGAAACCGTAGACGTCGCGGATGGCCGCTTCCAGGCGCTCGAAGCTGCGGCTGCCGGCGTACGCCTCGTCGCCGATCATCAGCGCCGCCCATTGCGCGTCGCTCATCGCGTTCGTGCCGGAGTCGGTGAGCAGGTCGATGTAGACGTCGCGGCTGTTGAGAAGGAAGGTGTTCCAGCCGGCGTCCTTGAGGCGACCGGTGCGTTCCGCTTCGGGGAGGAGGCTAATGGGCTCGATCATCTTGATCTTGTACGGCTCTGGGACGAGGGGGATTTCGTTCATGGTCGTCATTGGAATGCAACGTCCTTGCCGAAGGCTTTGGCGACTATGGCGTACGTCATAGTCGTTCGACGCGCGCGGGGCTATACTCCAAGTCATGGAACGGTGCATCGACGTTCGTTTGCGGCTGCATTACGCGCCGAGTTCTCTTCGGCCGTGGCTGGTCTGCGCGTTCCTCTTCATGGGTGTGGGCGAACTCGCCTCCGAGAGCGTCAGCCTGACCACCTACTACCCGGCG
>JABEUV010000195.1 GCA_013044195.1 Elusimicrobiota bacterium
ATGAGCTTGACCTGTGAAAGCACGGGATCCTGGTGGATGATGTCGAAGAACGCGCCCAGCTTATCTACGTCGTGCAGCTCCCGGGCCAGCGCGCTGGCCAGGTCGAACCGGAAGCCGTCGACGTGCATGTCGGAGACCCAATACCTGAGGCTGTCCATGACCAAGCGCAGGACGGCGGGATTGCGCATGTTAAGCCCGTTGCCGCACCCGGTGTAATCCATGTAGTGACGCGGATCATCATGCGAGAGCCGGTAGTAGAACGCGTTGTCGATGCCCCGAAGGGAGATCGTCGGACCCAACTCGTTTCCTTCGGCGGTATGGTTGTACACCACGTCGAGAATGACCTCGATGTCCGCGGCGTGGAAGGCGCGGACCATGCGCTTGAAGTCCTGGATCTCCGTTCCGCTGGGGCGGGACCCCGAATAAGATATCTCCGGGGCGAAGAAGCCGTAGGTGTTGTAGCCCCAATAATTTGAAAGGCCTTTCTCGGTCAGATGCATGTCGTCGGCGTGCTGATGCACGGGCATCAGCTCGACGGCGGTGATGCCGAGGCCTTTCAGGTAGGAGATCGCCGGCTGCGTGGCCAATCCCGCGTAGGTCCCCCGCAGCTCCGCCGGAATCTCGACATTGAGCTTCGTGAAGCCTTTCACGTGCAGTTCGTAGAGCACCGTCTGATGCCACGGACGCCGGGGAGGCGCGTCGGTGCCCCAAGTAAAGGATGTGTCGATGACGGCGCCCAGCGGCGCGAGCGCGGCGCTGTCCCGGTCGTCGCGCGACAGGTCGGCCGCCGGATCGCCGAGCTTGTAGCCGAACATCTCGGGGCCCCAGCGGACATTTCGTCCGATCACCTTCGCGTAAGGGTCGAGCAGGACCTTTTTCGGATTGAACCGGTGGCCGGCGGTAGGCTCGTACGGGCCGTGAACGCGGTAGCCGTAGAGTTGCCCCGGCAGGACGTCGAGCAGGTAGCCGTGCCAGACGCGGTCGGTTTGCTCGGTCAGGGGAATGCGCTGAGATTCCTTCGTGGCGCCCGCGGAATCGAACAGGCACAGTTCGACCGACACGGCGTTCTCCGAGCAGAGCGTGAAGTTCACGCCCATGCCGTCCCACGTCGCGCCGAGCGGATACGGGCTCCCCGGACGCATCTTCATGACCGGGCCAGGTTATCATTAAACGGCGGGACAACCCATGGCGGCAAAGTCATCGTTTTTCGATCGTCTGATGACGGCGGCGCGCCGACTCTCGAGTTCTTCTAAGCGTCGAGCGGCGCGGCCAGGCGCAGAAGCGGCCAGGCCGCGAACGTGCACGCCGAGCCCGCCAGCGCCAGAGCGGCCATCGCGGAGTAGGCGCCGTGCGCGGCGGCCAGGCGGTCGTAGAAGGCGCCTCCGGTCATGTTCGACGCGGCCGCCGCCAGGTTGAACACGGCCATGAAGGCCGCGAAGGTGGTGGCCTCCGCGCCCTTGGGGCAGGCGCGCGCGCACAGATCCATCCAGGCCAGGCGGAAAATCACGCCGGTCAGCCCAAACAGGATCGTCAGCGCCAACGCCGTGCGCGGGCCCAGATAGAAAACGCCGAGCAGGCTCAGCGGCCCGCCCACCAGCACGGACAGCCGCGCCAGCCGCGCGCTGGCGCCGGGCGCGCGCGACAGGCGCGCAAAAACGCCCGCGCCCAAAGCGCCCGCGATCCCGCCCGCCGTGGTCAGCGCGCCGATGAAAACCGGGCTCAAGCCCAGCGCGCGGGTTTGGTAGTAGAACTCGGCGATGCCCAGAAAGGGGCTGAAGCTCCACAGAAAGATCGCGGCGGAAACGGCCCAGAACGACGGCCGCGCCAGCACCTCGCGCAGGCCGCTTAAGCCGCGCGCCGCGGCCTCACGCACGCCGCCGACGGCGGCGTCGTCCACGCGCGCCGCCGCGACGGCCGCCGCCAGCGGCAGGGCCGCGGCGATCAGGAAGATCGCGCGAAAGCCGGCGTGGGCCGCCAGCCAGCCGCCGCCCAAGCCGCTCAGCACCAAGGACGCGTACAGCATGCCCACTTTCGCGGCTTGATAGGGCCCGGTCTTGCCGCTCTCCTGTCCGCGCTCGACCATCACGCCTTCGCAGACCACATCGGACAGCACGGTGCCCACGTTGACGAGGATCAGCAGGGCGAGCGTCGGCCCGTAGCGCCAGCCGCGCAGCAGCGCCAGCCCCGCCCACGCGCCCGAGGTCAGCAGGCTGACGCCGATCATGTGCGGCACGCGCCGGCGGCCGTACCAGGGCAGAAGGTCCGTCAGCAGGCCGAACAACGGCTTGAGCGTCAGCGGCAAGGTCATCCAGGTGACGAACAGCGCCGCGTCGGCCGAGCCAAGCTTGAGGCCGTCCTTTAAAAGGTAGTCGAGCGGCTCGTAGGCCAGTCCCGCCAGACCTTGGACGAAATAGTTGACGGCGAAGAACGCATACAGCCTTCGTTCGCGCAGGTCCACGCGCGTTCTACGAGCAGTGCGACGCGCCCGGATCTTCCTTGCCCGGGAACCACGGCATCACCACCACCTCGACGCCGAGCTCTCGCACCGCGCGCACCGTCTCCGCGTCGGGCAGGCGCTGGTCGTAGCCCAGGACCAGCACGTCGGGATGCAGGCGGCGCAAGGTCGGCGCGAAACCGTCCGGGCCGCCGACGACGACTTCATCGGCCACGCCCAATCTCTCCAGAGCTTTTTTGCGCGCCGCGGCGGGCACCGCGTTGGGCTTCTTGTTGTGCGCGTCGTTGGAGAGCACCACGACCAGACGGTCGCCCAGCGCGCGCGCCTGCCGCAGAAGCCGCAGATGCGCCGGGTGCACGCGGTTGAAGCAGCCCGCCGCGAACACGGTCACGGGCGGCTTCGGCTCAGATCTTCGCGTCGTGGGCGTCGTCCTTCTTGACGGCGTCCGGCTTCGTGGCGGCCACGTCCTCGTCGAGCCCGTCCTTAAGACCCTTCTTGAACATGTTGACCGCGCGGCCCAGGTTGCGGGCGAACTCGGGGATCTTGCTGGGTCCGAATAGAATGAGCGCGACGACCGCGATGACGAGAAGTTCCGACGTTCCGATTCCACCCATAATTATTCCCCCGATCTCCTGTGCGTTCATTCTATCATTTTCGCGCGCATCAACACGCGGCCCTCCGCGTCCCCGACGGCTTTTTGTTAAACTCGCGTTCGTGAAAAGAACGATCCTCGCGCTCGCCGCCGCGCTGGCCGCCTGCTCCAACCGGACGCCCACCGGGACCGAAGCCGGGCGGGCCTACTTCGTGCAGGCCGGTTGCGCCTCCTGCCACCGCGTGGGCGCGCTGGGCGACGCCGTGGGGCCGGACCTCACTTTCGTGGGCTTTCGCCGCTCGCCGCAGTGGCTGGACCGCTGGATCGCAGACCCTCAGGCCTGGAAACCGGGGACGCTGATGCCCAACAAGCGCCTGCCGCCCGCCGCGCGCGCCGCGATCGTCGCCTACCTCGCGGCGCAGAAAGGCCAGGAGTGGCCCAAGGGCGCGCGGCCGTGGGACGGCGTGGCCGACCCCGTCGCGCGCGGCCGTCTTATTTATTTGCGCGCGGGCTGCGTGGCCTGCCACGGCCAGGGCGGCGTCGGCGGCGAACCCAACAACAACGTCGCCGGCGGCAAGATCCCGGCGCTCGCCGGCGTCTCGCAGACGTTCTCCAAATCCGAGCTGATCGCCAAGATCCGCAACGGCGTACCCGCGCCGATGAAGGCGGACCCGAAAGGTCCCGCGCCGCTGGTCTGGATGCCCGCCTGGGGCCAAGTCCTGGACGAAGCGGAACTGGACGCCGTCGCCTCCTACTTGCTGTCGCTCAAGCTCGGCGACGCGCAAAAAACGGACTGGTAAAGCGGTGTGGGCCGGACCACCAGGTATTTGTGTTGCTACATATTAACTAATTTGTGACGGTTTTTTGCGCTCGCGCGAATGTTTATGCTAACATCCTCGCGCCGTCCATGGTCGCCGAGAGGAGCGCATGAACAACTACGGCTGGGGACTGCCGATACAGGCCTCGACCTTCGCGGGACAAATCGATTCCGGCCTTTGGATCATCCACGCCGCGATGATCGGCGTCTTCGTGCTGTGGGGCATTTTCTTCACCTACCTGCTGATCAAATATCGTCGCCGCGACGGCGTCGCCGTCCGGCACGAAGAGCACGGGGAAATGACCTCGCTGATCCCGGACCTGCTGGTGATGGTCTTCGAGATCGGTCTGATCGTCTTCTACGCCCTGCCGGCCTGGCGCTCGATCAAGATGACCATGCCGGACCCCAAGGACGCGCTGGTCGTGGAAGTCACGGCCGAACAGTTCGGCTGGAACATCCGCTATCCCGGACCCGACGGCAAGTTCGGTCGGACCAAGCCGGAACTGGTCCATTTCAGCAATCCGCTGGGCCTGGACCGCACGGATCCGGCCGCGGCCGACGACATCGTCGTCTCCAACGAGATGCACCTGCCGGTCAACGCCAAGGTCCTTATTAAGCTGCGCAGCAAGGACGTGGTCCACGACTTGTTCGTGCCGGAGTTCCGCCTGAAACAGGACGCGATGCCGGGACTGGAAACCCCGATGTGGGTCGAGCCCAACCGCATCGGACACTATGAAATGGCTTGCGCCCAGCTCTGCGGCTTCGGCCACAGCCTGATGCGCGGCGACGTCTACGTCGAGAGCCGCGAGGATTTCGACAAGTGGCTGAAGTCCCGGGCGGCGCTCAACCCCGCGCCGCCGACGGCCTCATCGGAGGGATTCTAAATGTCCAGCGAGCACGGCCACGACGCCCACGAACTATCGTTCCTGCGCAAATACGTCTTCTCGGTCGATCACAAGACGATCGGACTGCAATACCTGATCACGTCCTTCGTCTTTCTGCTGGTCGGCTTCGGGCTGATGATGCTGATGCGCTGGCAGTTGGCGTTTCCGGGCCGGGCGATCCCGCTGATCGGGCCGATGTTCTCGCCCGACCTGGCCCCGAACGGCGTGATGAGCGGCGAGTTCTACAATGCGCTCGGCGCGATGCACGGCACGATCATGATCTTCCTGGGAGTCGTGCCCCTCGGCGTCGCCGCGTTCGGCAACTACATCGTGCCCCTGCAGATCGGCGCGCCGGACATGGCGTTTCCGCGCCTGAACATGATGTCCTACTGGCTGTATCTGCCGGCGGGCACGCTGATGCTGCTGTCCTTTTTCCTGCCCGGCGGCGCCGCCCAATCCGGCTGGACCAGCTATCCTCCTCTGTCGGTCATCAACCCGGGCCAGACGGTCTGGCTTCTGGCCATGGTCCTGCTGATCACGTCGTCTTTGCTCGGCGCGATCAACTTCCTCGTCACCACGATCAACATGCGCGCGCCCGGCCTAAGCCTCATGCGCCTGCCGGTGTTCGTCTGGAGCGAGATGGTCGCCTCGGTGATCCTCCTGCTGGCGTTCCCCCCGCTGGAGGCCGCCGCCGTCCTTCAGCTCATGGACCGCGTCGCGCACACCAGCTTCTACATGCCCAAGGACCTGGTGATCCTGGGCCAGCGCTACACGGGCTCGGGCGGCGGCCAGCCCCTGCTGTGGCAGCATCTGTTCTGGTTCCTGGCGCACCCGGAGGTGTACGTGCTTGTCTTGCCCGCGATGGGCATCGTCTCCGAGATCATCGCCAACAACACGCGCAAGCCCCTGCACGGCTACAAGACGATCGTGTACTCCATGCTCGGCGTCGGCGTCATGAGCTTCCTGGTCTGGGCGCACCACATGTTCATCTCCGGCATGACCCCGGCCCTGTCCAACTTCTTCCTGGTCACGACGATGATCATCTCGGTGCCCTCCGTCGCGATTTTAACCTGCTTGATCTTCAGCCTGCAGGGCGGCTCGATTCGCTACAACGTGCCGATGCTCTTCGCCCTGGCGTTCCTGCCTTTGTTCGGCATCGGCGGTCTGACCGGCTTGCCCCTGGGCTTGACCGTCACCGACATCTATTTGCACGACACCTACTACGTGATCGGGCACTTCCACTTCGTCGTGGTCACCGGCTCCATCATCGCGCTGTTCGCCGGCGTGTATCATTGGTTTCCGAAATGGTTCGGCCGCAAGATGAACGACCGGCTGGGCGTGATCCATTTCTGGGGCTCGGTCGTCAGCATGGTCGGCATCTTCACCCCGATGCTGGTCATGGGACTGGCCGGCGCCTCGCGCCGCCTCTACGACCCGACCGCGCAGGCGCACAACCTCATCGTCCAGCCGCTCAACGTCGTCAGCACGTATTTCGCCGCCGCGCTGGGCGTGTTCCAACTGCCGTTCATCTGGAACTTCTTCCACAGCATGTTCCGCGGCGAGAAGACGCCGGAAAATCCCTGGCAGGCCACCACGCTGGAATGGGCCTGCCCCTCCCCGCCCCCGCACGGCAATTTCGCCAAGACCCCGCGCGTCTATCGCGGACCCTACGAATACTCGACCCCCGGACGCGCGACCGACTTCTGGCCGCAGACCGACCCCTCCTGAGGAGACCATGAACGCGACCGCGATCGAAAATCCGGACACGCACAGCGGGATCAGCAACGCCAAGCTCGGCGTCTGGCTGTTCCTGGCCTCGGAGGTCATGCTGTTCGCCACGCTGTTTACCACCTACATCGTCCTGCGCCTGTCGGCGACAAGCTGGCCCTGGGGCTGGGACGCGCTGAACGTGCCGCTGGCGACGCTGAACACCGTGATCCTGATCTCCTCGTCGGTGACCATCGTGATGGCCTACGCGCGCGCCTACGACCGCGATGTGCGCGGCTTTCGCCTGTGGATGGCGCTGACCTTGGCGCTGTCCTTCGGCTTTCTGATTGTCAAGGCTTTCGAGTATGGACATGAATTCTCCATGGGCATCGGCCCGTCGACCAGCGTCTTCTACGCGGTCTACTTCACGATGACCGGCCTGCACGGCATACACATCATCGGCGGCATCATCGTCAACTCCGCCCTGCTCTACATGAGCTTCGTCAAGGAGGACTGGGAGAACCCCTTGTTCCTCGGCCGCGTCGAGGGCGCCGGGCTCTACTGGCACTTCGTCGACATCGTCTGGATCTTCCTGTTTCCCGCGCTGTACCTGCTCTAGGGAGCGTTCATGGAAAAACACAACGACGAACACCGCCCCAACGTCAAACTCTACATCGCCGTGTTCGCGGCCCTACTGTTCTTCACCGGCCTCACCGTCGCGGTCTCCCGGCTCCACCTGCCGCGTCCTCAGGCGATCGCGCTGGGCCTGACCATCGCCGGAATCAAGGCCGGACTCGTGGCCGCGGTCTTCATGCACCTGTGGGGAGAAAAGAAGCTGATCCCGAAGATTCTGATCGGCGCGGCGTTCTTCGCCGTCACGCTGATCGTCATCGACGTTCTCGACGGCGTGTGGCTGACTCCTCAAGACACCGGCCGCATGGCCGTCGCCGACCAGCATCCCGATGAAGGCACCGCGCCGACGGCAAAGCCGACCGCCGCCGCGCCGGCCGCGCCGGCCGCGCCGGCCGCGCCCGAGGCGAAATAACATGTCCCTCAAGATATTCCACCGCGTGTTCATCGCCTGCGCGTTCGTCTGCTTCGCGTTCGTCGCGCGCTGGGCCTCGGGCCACAACGCGGCGCTTCTGCGCACGCCCTGGGCGTTCTACGCCGCGTGCGCGGGCATGGCCTTGCTGGCACCCTACTTCGTATGGACGGTCCGCAAGCTCTGATGCGCTTCGCCGCAACCTTCGCCGTCCTGGTTCTGCCCGCCGCGGCCTGCGCCTGTCCCGTCTGCTTCGGCACGCTCGTCAATAATCAGGGTTTGGCGTCGGGCATCTGGTGGGGCATCATGATCCTTCTGACGGTGACGCTGACTTTGGTCGCCGCGATCGGCTGCACGGTCTGGTCGATCGAACGACGCCGCAAGAAGGCCGGCGGGTGAAAAACTATCTCTCCTTGTCGAAGCCGCGCATCGCGCTGATGGTCGCGCTGACCACGGGGCTGGGCTGGGCCTTGGCCGGCGGCCGCGCGACCCCCGCGTTTTTCGGACTTCTCGTCGGCGTGAGCCTGGCCTCCGCGGCCTGCGGCGCGCTGAATCAATATTTGGAGCGCGCCGAGGACGGCCTCATGCGCCGCACCCAGTCGCGCGCCCTGCCGCGCGGGGCCGTGGCTCCAGGCCGCGCCCAAGCCTTCGGCGCCGTGCTGGCGGTCGTCGGGCCCGCACTGGTCTGGGTTTCCACGGGGCCGCTGGCGGCCGCGCTGACCGCGGCGACGATCGTCCTCTACGTCTTCGCCTACACGCCGCTTAAAAAGGTCACGCCGCAGACCACCTGGATCGGCGCGGCCGCAGGAGCCACGCCGCCGCTGATCGGCTGGGCGGCGTTTTCAGGAACCTTGCCCGCACAAGCCTGGGCGCTGTTCGGCATACAGTTCCTGTGGCAGATCCCGCACTTCCTCGCGCTTTTCTGGATCTACCGCGAGGATTACGCGCGCGCGGGCTTCCGCGTGATGCCCGTGGTGCACCCCGACGGCGGCACCACCGCGGCACAGATCGCGGTGCACTCCTTTACACTTCTGCCCGCGACCCTCCTGCCCGTGCTGCTGGGCATGGCCGGGTTCTCCTACGCCGTCTGCGCCTTGCTCATCGGCGTCGTCTTTCTGGGCCTGGGCCTGCGCGCCAGTTGGACGCTCGCTCATTGCGACGCACGCCGTCTGTTCCTGGCCTCGTTGGCGTATCTGCCGCTCATTTTCGGCCTGCTCTTCTTTGGAGGCGTCTGACATGAATCGCCGACTCTCCTTCTCCCTGATTCTCGCCGCCGCGCTGAGCGCGTGCGCCCGCCAGCCTCAACTCGACGATCCCGTCGCCCGTGGGCAGCGCGATTTTCAAGGGCTCGGCTGCATCAAGTGCCACCAAATCGGCGGTGAAGGCCACGCCTGGGGCCCCGACCTGACCTTGGTCGGCTTTCGCAAGCAGCCCGCGTGGCTGGACCTGTGGCTGAAGAATCCGCATGCCTGGAACGCGAAGACGATCATGCCGAACTTCAACCTCCGCGACGACACGCGCGCGGACCTTGTCGCCTATCTGTCGGCGCAGAAGGGACAGGCATGGACGGTCTATCCCTGGCGCACCGCGCAGGCGAAGGCTCTCCCCTCCGTCGAACGCGGCAAGCTCATTTTCAATATGGCGGGTTGTGTGGCCTGCCACGGCCAGGACGGCTTCGGCGGTTACCCGAACAACAACGTCGTCGGCGGCCTAATCCCGTCGCTGACCAACGTCTCCGACGGCTATGGCCGCGCCGATCTTCACGCCAAGATCCAATACGGTCAGATATCGTCGCCCGCGGATCCGTCCAAGCCCAAGCCCCTGATCTACATGCCCAAGTGGGGCGACCAGCTCAAGCCCGACGAGATCGACGCCGTCGGCGACTATTTGTTCTCGCTGAAGCCCAAGCCCGCGCCGGGCTCCGCCGCCGCCTCGGACGATTTTTAAGCAAGCCGCCGCGCCGATCAGGCGTCCAAGCGGGCCGTCAACTCGACGGCGGAAAAGACCGGAAGCCCGCACGCGCCGGCGATGCAGACATACACCGCCGCGCGGTCCCCTAAGCGGACCTCCGCCGCGGCGGGCAGAAAGTCGGACAAGTCCTTCTGCGTCGCGGCGGTGAAACTCGCGACGAGCACGTCCGGGCGCAGTCGCGCGCGCGCCGCGGCCAGCAATTCGGCGCCGCCGGGCAAGTCCAGTCCCGCAATCAGCACCGTGCGCGGCGCGCCCAGCGCGCGGTCCAGCACCGAGAGCAGGTAGGCGCGCGACAGCGGGCGTTCGCCCGCGCCGGCGGCAAAGCGCTCCAGCGTCTCGTCGGCAAAGCGGCGCAGTTCGCCCCGGCCGGTCAGCGCGTGCAGGCGCAGGGCCGCGTCGGCCAGGACCGCGCTGGCGGAGGGCTCCACGCCGTCACGGTCTTCGAGCGCCCGCGCGATCAACTCCGGTGCGCCGCCCTCTGCCGTTTGGAATAATCCGCCACCGGGAGCCGCGAAGCGTCGCACGGCCTCCTCCACGAGGGTCAGCGCCCAGCGCAGGCGGGCGGGATCGAAGTCCGCCTCGTAGAGATCGAGCAGTCCCGCGGCGACATAGGCGTAATCATCGGCCAAGCCTTCGCCCGAACGCGTGCCGCCGCGCCAACTGCGGTTGAGCGTCCGGCCGTCAGCCGAGGCCAGCTCGCGGCGCAGGAAGTCCCCCGTCGCTTGCGCGGCGGACAAGAGTCCGGGCTCTCCGACGGCCATAAACGCGCGCGACAGTCCGCTCAGCGCCAGGCCGTTCCAGGCGGACAGGCATTTGTCGTCCAGGCCGGGCCGCGGACGCCGCGCGCGCCGCGCCAGGAGGATCTCGCGCGCCCGCGCCGCGGCGGGCTCTTCCATGGCCGACGGCCCGCGATCGAAGAGAATGTTGCGTCCGATGAATTCTCCCTGCGGGTCGTGCGCCGCGTTGCCGTCCGCCTCCACGCCGTGGCGCGCGCGGAAAGCCGGAGCGTCCTTTCCCAGCGCCGCGTCCAGCTCCGCGGCGGTCCACAGATAGAACGCGCCCTCGGATTTTTGCGCGTGCGAGCCGTCGTCCGTTTGCCCGGCCTTTTCGGCGGGCAGGCTGTCGGCGTCCTCCGCGGAGAAGAAGCCGCCGTGCGCGCCGCGCAGATCGCGCGTCAGATACGCGGCGGTGCGCGACAAAGCCCCCGCCAGCTCCGCGTCGCGCGTGAGCAGGACGGCGTCGGCCAGATTTTCCAGAAGCTGAGCGTTGTCGTAGAGCATCTTCTCGAAGTGCGGCACGCGCCACTGCGCGTCCGTCGAGTAGCGGTGGAAGCCTCCGCCCACCTGGTCGAAAATGCCGCCGCGCGTCATGGCGCGCAACGTCGCGACGGCCGGCGCGGCCGTCTGCGCATCCCCCGTGCGCGCCGCCCGTCTCAACAAATAGCGCTGAAAGGCGGGCATGGGAAATTTCGGCGCTCCGCCGAAGCCCCCCTGCTCCGGATCGAAGGCGCCCGCGAAGGCCGCGTCGGCGCGCGCAAGCTCGCCGGCCGCGGGTTTGACGCGCGCCTCCCCCTCTTCGGCCACCCAGCCGCGCACGGACTGCGCCAGCCGCCGCGCGTCGCTCTCCACGTCCGCGCGGCGCTGCCGCCACAGGCCCGCGATGCGCTCCAACAACTGCGTCCAGCCGGGCTGGCCCCAGCGCGCCGACGGCGGAAAATACGTCCCGCCATAAAAAGGCTCCAAATTCGGCGTCAGGAAGACGTTGAGCGGCCAGCCGCCCTGCCCCGTGAGCGCCTGCACCGCGGTCATGTAGATACGGTCCACGTCCGGCCGTTCCTCGCGGTCCAGCTTCACGCACACGAAGTCCCGGTTCATCACCGCCGCCACGGCGGGATCGGAAAAACTCTCGCGCTCCATCACGTGGCACCAGTGGCAGGTCGAGTAGCCGATCGACAAAAGCAGGGGCTTGCCCTGCTCGCGCGCCGCCGCGAAGGCCTCCGGCCCCCACGGCCGCCAATCGACGGGATTGTCCTTGTGCTGGAGCAGGTAGGGACTGCTCTCGGCGGCCAGTCGGTTGGGACTCATGGGCGTTGCGGCGCGCGCACTTTCGCGCTCAGCGGGCCGCGATGGAACGAATTTTTCGGCGCGTCCCGCCGGGTGGACGACGCCCATGGGAATCCCTCAGATCGCGCGTATAAAACCAGGCGCCGATAAACACCAGCACGCCGTACACTCCGACCACCAAGACTCCGATCGAGTCATGAATCATGCCGCCTCCGACCGTCCTTCCAAGACTCCCCCCAAAACCCGACGATGCACCCGATCCAAAATAACACCGTCGCGATCGCCACGGAAAAAACTGTGATCGTCCACTGAGAATCCCGACGGCCCAGCATCCAATCCAAAGGGACAAAAACAATGATAAGAACGGCGGCTTCGCGCAAGCCCTCGCCGATCCAGCGCGCCACCGACACTTCGCGGCGCGTGCGCGCCTCTTTTGTCGTCGACATAAGTATAGAACTGACGCCGTTCAGCGTCAATGATTCTTAACATACGCGCCGACCCCACATTTTGTTCCATCACAAAGCCGCGATGAGCGCCGCCCCGCCCAGGGAAGTCGCGATCACGTAGGCCATCGCGGCCGCCGGATGCAGGACCCAGAGCGCGCCGACTATGACGCTGGAGGCAAGGTCGCCCAATCCGTTGACCGTGGCCAGCGCGCCGAAACCCAGGCCGCGCGCGTCGGCCGGCAGCAAGGTCGCCGCCGTCGCGCTCTCCACCGTCTCCCAAACGCCCATGTATAGCCCCGACATGCCGAAGACGACGGCGAATTTGCTCAGCGAAGCTCCGGGCAGAAGAAGTGCTCCGGCCGGGACGACGGCCAGCGCGTAGCCCGCGGCCAGCACGGTTTTCTTGGGCGCGGCATCGGCCAAAAATCCGCTGACGGAACAAGAGACCGTGTAGACGACGTTGTAGCCCACGTAAAAGAGAATCGCCAACGTCGCCGCCTCCGCGCGGCCGTAGACGGGAGACCAGGCTTGGGTCGCCCAGAGAATGAGCAAGGTGTTGGAAAAATCCCCGGCGCCGGCCAGGCCCACGCCCGCCAGATAACGTTTGAACGTGGCGGGCAGGCCGCGCAGGCCGACGCGCAATCCCGCGGAGGGGCGCGGAGTGTGCGGCTTCTCTTGGACGAGGAAGGCGATCACCAAAGCGGCCAGCAACCCGGGAATCAACGTGAGCGCGAACGTCCGGCGCAGTCCGAACGCGCTTAACGACAGCACCGCCAACAGCGGTCCGATCACCGCGCCCGCGCTGTCCATGGAGCGCTCCAGACCGAAGGCGCGGCCGTAGGTCTCCGGCGTGGTCGCCTCGGTCAGCAGGACCTTGCGCACCGGCGTGCGCACCCCGCGGCCCAGCCACGCGCCCGCGCGGCCAAACAAGACCTGCCACCACGTCGTGGCCCAAGCGAAACTGACCATGCCCGCGGCCGTCATCACGTAGCCGACGACGGCCAGCGGCTTGCGCTTGGCCAGGCGATCGCTGTAATGACCCGAGTACAGCTTGGCGAAGCTTGCCAGTCCGTCGGCCAGCCCTTCGATCAGGCCCAGCGCCGCGGAACCCGCGCCGATGGACGCCAGCAGCGCCGGCAGGGCCGCGGTCGCCATCTCGTGGCTCACGTCCGAGCACAGGCTCGCCAGACCCACGCCCAGCACCGTGGAGTTCAGCCAGCGCGTCTGGGCGTTAGGAGCGCCTTCCATCGGGTGCGATTTGGAGTCGATGGTCAAGCGCCTTCCTTGAGTTCCTTCTTCGTGGCGTCGTGGACGACGACGTCGTCTTGGCGCAAGTCCCAATGCTCCAAGTGCTTATAGACGATGACGCGGCCCTTTAATATTTCGGCGTGCTGGCGGCAGAAAGTTTCCAGTTCGCCGCGGTGCGCGATCAACTCGACGCACAGCACCAGCTTGGCGTTTCCGTGTTCGGGATGCGGCGCCAGCGGCTGGCCCGCGCCGCTGTAGCCGTATTGCACGCCATGCGCGGTCGCGTTGAGTATTCCGTCCTTCTTCGCCGCATGGATGATCTCGCGGTACAGCGGCGGATTGAAGAGGCGCTCGCGCAGGCCTTTCGGCTTGCGGCGCTCTCCGGAGGGGATGTAGATCCGCAATTGCCCCATTTCCCGGGCGTGGATGTCGTGCGGCTTCGTGCTCATGATCGCGCCTCCTGTCATTGCTCCGTCGTTGTCCCGTCGCCGCCGCGCGGGACGAAGCTCGCGCAGCGCCTGCCCCGCAAGCACGTCCGGCCGGCCCGTCTTCGGCGTCCCCACGCGCTGGGACGAATAGATGCCGGTGTGTCCGCTGAAATAGTAGGCGAAAAAACACGCCGCCGCCAGCGGGACCGTGTGCGCGGCGCCGAACAATTCGATGCCCATAATCGTGCACGCCAGCGGCGTATTGGTCGCGCCGGCAAAGACCGCGACGAATCCCAAACCGGCCGCGAGGTCCACCGGCAGGCCTAACGGCCGCGCCAGCGTGTTGCCCAGCGCCGCTCCGATGAAGAACAACGGCGTCACCTCCCCGCCTTTGAAGCCGCACGACAGCGTCAGAGCCGTTAGCAGCAGTTTCCACCACCAGCTCATCATGCCCGCGCCGCCGTCGTGGAAGCAGGAGAGGATCGTGACCGCGCCCGGGTTGGACGGCGGCGCGGTAACGCCCAGTCCCAGATAATCCGTCGTGCCCAGAAGACGGCTGATAAGAATCACCGCCAGACCGCCCAAAACGGGCCTCAGCCACGGCCGCGAGACACGGCCGAAGCCGTCCTTGAGCGCGTGAGAGAGTTCCGCAAAGAGCACGCTGGTCAAGCCGAACACGCTTCCCGCCATCGCCGCCTTGACGACCAGGAGCAAGTCCAGAGACTCCGCACCGGAGATCGCACGATGATAATCGAGGTGGTGGATGCCCCACGCATGGCACGTCCAGTCGCCGATCACCGAGGCGACCAGACAAGGGATTAAAGCCTCATAGCTCACGCGTCCGATCGTCAGGACTTCGAGCGCGAAGACCGCGCCGGTCAACGGCGTGCCGAAGACGCTGCCGAAGCCGGCCGCCACGCCGCACATCAGCAGAAGCTGGGTGTCGGCCTCCGAGAGACGAAGAGCGCGCGCCGTCCCGGCGGCCAAGCCTCCGGCCATCTGGATAGCGGTACCCTCGCGCCCCGCGGAACCGCCGAACAGGTGCGTGACCAAGGTTCCGCCCAGAACCAAAGGGGCCAGTCGCGTGGGCACGCCGGCGCCGGGCTCGTGAATGTGTTCCATGAGAAGGTCGTTGCCGCCTTCCGAGCCCTTTCCGTAGCGACCGTAGATCAGCACGATGGGCACGCCCGCCAAGGGCAGAAGCCAAATCAACTCCGGATGGGCCCAGCGCGTCCGCGTGACGACGTCCAGGGCCCACAGGAAAAAAGCCGATGCCGAGCCCGCAAGCAGGGCCGGCGGCACCGCCAGCAAGACCCATTTCAGGACGAACCGCGCCAACGTCCGATGCTCCCGCCAATTCCAGTTCAGACCCAGTCCCTCCAAAATAAAAAACCCCTGCGACCTTAAATCGCAGGAGTCATCAGCTTCGGGCCCAGCGACGCGGCCTTCGGCGGTTCAGGCGAACTCCATCGCCTTGAGATCAAGATGATAACAGGCCCGGGCCATTTTTGTCAACGAATCAACGCGACGACGCGGCCTCAATGCTTTCCGAAAAAAAGGCCCTGAAGCCACGCCCCCAGCAGAATGCCGGCCACGCTGGCCAGTAGAGGCCAGTCGCCGGTCCCCAGACCCGCGACGGCGGGACCGGGACAGACGCCCGCCAGTCCCCAGCCCACGCCGAAAATCGCCGCGCCCACGAAAGTGCGCGCCGAGAAATGCGAGGGATGCGTCTCGAAGTGATGGCCCAGAACCGGCCCGGACAGCAGGCGCGGCAGAATAAAGTAGATGACGCCGGTCACGCCCGCCGCGCCGCCCATGACCAGCAGCAGTCCGAAATCCTTGAGCAGAAGGAATTGCAGGACGCTTTCCGGCCGGACCATGGTCGAGAGCGCCAAGCCGAAGCCGAACAGCGCGCCCGAAAGCAACGCCGCCGCCATCACCGCCCAGAGGCCTCCGCGCGGCACGTCAATGCCCTCCCAGGGCGCGCGCCGCGTGCGCGGTGAGGATCGCCGTGGTCAAGAAAACCAGCACCGCCAGGATCGACGGCTTCTGCAACGAACCGATTCCGCAGATCCCGTGACCTGAAGTACAGCCCCCGCTCAAGCGCGCGCCGAAGCCCGCCAGGACGCCGCCCACGAAGAGTCGCCAGACCGGGACCGCGGTGACGAAGACCGTACCGCGCCCCCGCGCGACGGTGTAGACGGCCGCGCCCAGGATCAGGCCCAAGCCGTACATCAGCCGCCAGTGACGCGTCGCGACGAATTTTTCGTGCTGGAAGAACGGGTGCCCGGCCACAAGCGACAGCGCCGAGGGGTACATCGTGCTGACCCCGCCGATCAACCCGGTCAGCGCAAACAGCAGCCCGACGCCCAGCCCGACGCACACGCCGCCGGCCAGATACTGATGCCAGCCGCTGGGAAACAATTCAGCGGCCGTAACGCGCGGTCAGCCGCGCCTTCGCCAGCACGTTCGCATTCAGCATGAAGCCGACCAACGCGCCGCTCGAGTTGCCATCGAGCGGAAGCGTCTCAACCTTCAGCGCCCAAACCGTGAACTGATAATGATGGGGCTTGTCGCCTGCCGGCGGGCAAGGGCCGCCGTAGCCGGACTGGCCGTAATCGGTCCGCCCCTGCACGGCGCCGGCGGGCAGTTTGCCTCCCGCGTCGCCCGCGCCGCGGGGCAGGCCGGCGGTCGAGGCCGGAAGATTGACGACGGTCCAATGCCACCAGCCGCTTCCGGTGGGAGCGTCCGGGTCGTAAGCGGTGATCGCGAAGCTCTTCGTGCCGGCCGGCGCGCCGCTCCAGGAGAGCTGCGGCGAAACGTTGCCGCCGTCGCAGCCAAAGCCCTTGAACACCTGCTGGGCGCTCATCGTCTTGCCCTGGGACATGTCGGTGCTGGTCAGCTTAAAACCGGCGGCACCGGCGCAAACCGACACGACAAGAAAAATAGACGACAGCAACGCGGTCTTCATGAACATCCTCCGGGCGGTTCGATCTCCGCCATCACGTCTTAAATTAGCAAATAGTCCGATTCAACGAGGGGTTCGGCGTGAGGAGTCGAGCCCCCGGTACGTTCAGCGCCCCGAGCGCGGCTTCGCGGCGTCGGCGCGATACAGGATCACATGGACCTTCTCGATGGTGACTAGGCCTTCGGTCACCATCGCCTGAAGCTTGGGCAGGAGCTTGGCGATCTTGGCCCGCGCATCGACGATCTCCACGACGATCGGCGCGTCGTACGACAGCTCCAGGAGCTTGGCCGTGTGCAGGTGCGCCTTGCAGCCGTAGCCCAGGATGCCCTTGAAGACCGTCGCGCCCGCCAAACCCAGCGCACGCGCCTCATCGACGATGGCCTCATAGAGCGGCCGTCCCCTCCAGCGGTCCTGCTCGCCGATGAATATCCGAACCAGCTGCCGTTCGCCTTCCAGCTTCATAACCGCCTCCTCAAAGAACACCGCCCAGATACGCTCCCAGCCGAAACAGAATAAACCCGCCCACACCGCTGCCCAAATAATTGACCAGCGCGCGCACCGCCTGGCCGTCGGCCGCCAAGTTCCCGGACTCCAGGATCAAGGTCGAGAATGTGGAATACGCGCCGCAGAATCCAGTCATCAAGAAAAGACGCGAGTCCGGCCCCAACGCGCCGCGTCCGCCCCAGCTTTGGAACAGACCGATCAGCAGGCAGGCCGTCATGTTGATGGCCAGCGTTCCATAGGGAAAACCCGCGCCCGCGATCCCGGGAAGCTCCACGCCCACGCCGTAGCGCGCCAGCGTTCCCAAGATTCCGCCGATCGACAACAATAGCCATTTATTCATCTCGCGCCTCCGAAAAATCGAGGGTCAGTCCTTGACATCTTAACTTGTCGGCTCCCTAAATGGAAATAAGTTAAGGACTGACCCTCCTTGGGTATAATAGCGGCGTGGCGGTCGATAAGAAGTTCGTGCTCACGGGAGCCAAGCGGGTGCTGGACTCGCGGCCGATGTATGCGCAGATCGTGGTGACCGATGACTGCAACCTAACCTGCTCCTACTGCGACGAGTACACCCCGGGCGCGCCGATCATTCCTCTTGCGACGCTCAAGGCCCGCGTCGACAAGCTCGACGAACTGGGCGTGCTGGTCTACGACTTCCTCGGCGGCGAGACCCTGCTGCACCCGGACATCGCCGCGTTGGTCGCGCACGTCAAGGCCAAGCGCGGCGGCTCGAACCTGGCCACGATCATCACCAATGGATTTCTTTTAACCAAGAAGAACATCCTCGACCTGAACGAAGCGGGCCTGGACTTCATGCAGGTCTCCGTCGACACCTTGCATCCGACGGCGTGGTCGGACAAATCGCTCAAATCGGTGCTTCCCAAGCTTCGCCTGCTGGCCGAGACGGCAAAGTTCCAAGTCGAAATCCAATCCGTCTTGAACGAAGAGAACCTGCACAACTACGACCAGTTCCGCGCCGCGCTTAAGGATCTTCCGTTCGCGTTCGGCTTCTCCATCATGCACGGCAAAGGCGGCCGGATCGCGATCCAGGGCGAGAAATATTTAGATTTGCTCGAGAAATACGGCGTCTTTGAGGGAGTGAACTTCTATGGCGGACATCTCAAGGAGATGCTGCGCGGAGACTTCTCGCGTCCGTGGAAGTGCCTGGCGGGCTTCAAGTTCCTGTATGTGACCGCCGGCGGCGCCGTGCAGTGGTGCGCCCAGCAGCGCGGCGCGGCCTTCGATCTGATGACGGCCACGCCCGCGCGTCTGAAGGCCAACGACGTGCACAAGCCCTGCGAGGCCGGCTGCGCGCTGGGCTGCGTGCGCATGGTCAGCCACACCCTCGGCGAACCGCTGAAGTCGTTCGGCGCCAGCGTCAAGCTGGCCGTCGGCATGAGCGCGCCCAAGAAAGCGGCCGCCGCGGCCTAAGCTTCACGGTCGCGCGCCGGCGCTACGCATACGTGTTATCCACAAGATGACACTTTTTTTATTTTAGAGGGCCATCCACAGCTTATCCCCAGGCTATCCACAAGATATCCCCTGGCAAAAAACGTGCCGGTCTGCTAGACTGTTGTCCCATGACCTGCTCTCTCCTGGCCGCCCTCGTGTCGCTGTCCGTTTCAACCGGCCGCGCTGCGGGCCTTGCGCCCGCGTCGGCCGCGCGCGCCACGCCCCACGCCACGGTCTTCCCAGGTTGGAGCCCGCTCGGCGCGCCCGACGATCCTCTGGACGGCCTGTCCCGCAATGAAGAAGACCTGCGCGACGCCTTCGCCGCCCCACCCTCCGCGCAATGGCTGCAGCGCGACCTGCGCTCGGGCGACCTGGCGCGTGAGCTCTCGGCGGTCCGCGGCGCCGCG
>JABEUV010000196.1 GCA_013044195.1 Elusimicrobiota bacterium
ATGTAGGCGGGCAGGAGCTTCCATGCGTTCGCCTTCGAAGCGCCCGCGACCCGCGGCGCGTAATGAATGGGCTCCTCCACCACGCGGCCGCCGGCGGCCAAGATGCCCACCAGCAGGTCCTGCTGGACGGAGAAATCCGTCGCGGCGGAGTTCACCGCCACGGCCGCGGCGCGCCGATACAAGCGAAAGCCGCTGGAGGATTCCCGCACGGGAAGCTCCAGCCAGCGCTTGGCCACCATGTTGAGCGAGCGGCTCAAAATCTGCCGCGTCAGCGGCATCTGCGCCGAGCCGCCGCGACAGTAGCGCGAGCCCACGATCAGGTCCGCCTCGCCGCGTCGCGCCCAGAAGCGGACCAGCGCCTCGGGCGCGTGCGAGCCGTCGGCGTCCAGGATCGCGACCCAATCCGCGGACGCCGCCGCGATGCCTTCGCGCACCGCCGAACCGAAGCCCTTTCCCTTTTGACGTAGCGTGCGCGCGCCCGCGGCTCGCGCGACCTCCACGGTGTCGTCCTTGGAGCCGCCGTCGATCACCAGTATCTCGCCGCGCACGCCCAGCGTCTTGAACAGCTCCGCGATGCGCGGCAGGAGCACGCGCAAGCCGCCCCCTTCGTCGAGGGTCGGCAGGACCACGGAGAGCTCGGGCATTTCGTTCATAAGCGATTGGGAAACAGCGCCTCGCGCGCGCCGCGCAGGGCGCCGTCGGAATAAAGGTCGTAAAGCGATAGATACAAAGTCGGCGAGACGGCCGCCAGCAGAACCGTCGCGGCGCGAAACAGCGCGTGAGGCGAGGTCGTCAGGCCGGACAGCCCGGACTCCCACGCGTCCAGCGCCTGGCGCGGGCGCGCGCTCAGCGCCTCGAACAGAACCCGGCGCCGGAACAGCTCCGCGCGCTCCGCGGCCAGCGCGCGCGGCGACAAGGAAAGCCCGCGCCCGGCCAACCAGCCGTCGAGCGCGCGCCGGTAGATTTCGCGATGCCGGAAGTCCCCTTCCAGCTTGCGCGGGTCGGCGTAGTTGCCCGCGTACCAGTTCGCGCCGTGGATGCGGCGCAGGGCCAGCGGCTCGGCGACGTTGGCCACGTCGAAAAAGAACAGCGTCCGCGACAGCATCCAATCGTCCAGGTAGAAGAACAATTCCTCGGGCAGAGGCAGGGCCTTGGCCAGCGCCGCGCGTCGAAACGCCGTGCCCGACACCGCCGTCCATTCCACCCGCCCCTCGGCCAGATCCTCCAGCCGGTAGCGCGCGGGCCAATTCGGAAAACGCCGCGACAGGGGCTTGAGCGCGGCGTCGCTGTCCTGTAGGAAGTGCTGAACCGCGCCGACGGCGGGATCGTCGAACAACGGCAGTATTCCTGAAAGCTTGCCCGGAAGCCAGACGTCGTCGGCGTCCAACAGGCAGGCGATCTCCCCGCGCGCCTCCGAAAACCCGCGGTTGACGGCCGCCGTCTGACCGCGACGCGGCTGAAAAACGCCGCGCACGCGCGCGCCGTAGGATTCGATCACCGCGCGGCTGTCGTCGGTCGAGCCGTCGTCGACGACGACAATCTCCAGTTCCTCGCCCGAAAGACCCTGCGCCAGCACGGAGTCGATCGCCGCGCTCAGGAAGCGCGCGTAGTTGTGATTGTTGATCAGGACCGAGACGCGCGGCGTCATGCTGGCGCGATTCTAGCGAAATTGGACGGCCGCCGCTTCAACGGATACAATAGGCGCTCATGGGCCAAGCCCGACGAAGCGTCTGGACGCTCGGACTCTGCGCGGCCCTGGGCGCTGCGGCGTTGTCGGCCCCGCGTATGCCGCTCGACGGCCGCTCCCACGCGGTGCTGATCGCCGAGGCCGAGCTCCACCCGGCCCTGGCCGGCGATGCTCTGGTGCGCGCCACGCTCGCTTCGCCGTACACGCACGCCGCCTGCGCGCTGGGACGCGGCCTGGCGGGACTTCAGCGCCGTGCGGGAATTTCCGTCGACGTCTCCGCGCCCGCGCTGCTGCTGGCGCTCTGGGTGGCCTGTGCCGGAGCGCTGTTTTCCCTCGCGCTCAACGCCACCGGCTCGCCGGCCGCCGCCGCGGTCGCGACGCTGTGGTTCGGCCTTCAGGCGCCGCTGACGCCGGGCGCCGTGCCCTACGGCCTGACCGCGCTCGACCGCTCTCTCGGCCTGCTGCCCTTGCTGTTCGCCATCGACGCCTGCCTGTCCGGACGGCGCAACCGCGCGCTGGGTTTTCTCATCGTCGCGACGTACCTGCACGGCAATCCGGCGATTCACCTCTGGCCGTGGATTTTGGTCGAAGACGGATGGGCGGCGCTGAAACGCCCGGCGGCGCGGCGCGGCGCCGTCCTGCGCCTGCTCGCGGCCGCGGCGGCGGGACTGCCCCTGCTCGCCGCGGCCGGCCGCTCGCCGTTGTCCGAGACCGACGCCGCGCACGCGCAGGCTTCGCTGGCCTCGTTCGGCCCCTACATCAGCGGCCGCGGGTTGGCTCCGACGGATCTCTTGTTCGGCGCGATGGGGCTGACCCTGATCGGGCTTGCGCTGCGCCGTGCGGACGGCTGGAAGGCGCGGCCCGCGCTGCTGCGCGGGCTGGGGCTGGCGCTCGGCGTTCTGGCCGTCGGAACCATGGCGGGCGCTGTCGGGCCGAGGATGCCGTTGTGGGGCGTCATCGTCAAGTATCAGCCGTGGGTCGCGTTGTATGTCGTCGATTTGATCGGACTGCTCGTCCTCTCCCGCGATCTGGCGTTGGCGCTTCAGGAAAGGCGGCCTCTGGCGCCGGCCTACGCGTGGACTCTCGCGCTCGCCGCGCCCCGCGACCTCGCCGCGCGCGCTCTCGGTCTCGCGTTCAGCACCGGGCTCGAAGGCGGTCCAGTCGAAAGGGCGGTCCGCGCCGCGGCGCTGGCCGCGGTCGCCGTCGCCGCCGCCGCCGCGACGTTCCCGGCCGCCGCCCGCGCCGCGGCCTCAAGCATCGGACTTCGCGGCGGCTTCCTCTCGCTGCCGTCCTTCCAATGGGCGGGTGCTGCGGGACTTGCCGCGGCTCTCGCGCTCGGCCACGCTCTCAGGACGTCCCGCGCGCGAAACGCCCCGTGGGCCGGCCTCGCGGTCGGCGCGACCCTGTTTGCGGCCAGCGTCGCGCTCTGGCCCGGCGCGCATGAAGACGCCGGCCTCCGGCGCCTGGAAGCATGGGCGCGCGCGCATCTGCCGCCGGACGCCGTCGTCTATCACGCCCCCATCCAGAGCCCGGACTGCACCATCTGGATGGCGCGTTCGCGCCGGCGCATGACGCCGTGCGTCGAAGATATCGATGGGCCGATGCTCTATTTTTCCGCCGCGCCCGAAATGGGCGCGCGGCTGCGCGCGGGCGGCTACGACCCGGACGCGGCGACGGACTTCCGTTCGCATATGGCCGAGATGGGCCGCACGCTCGAACGCGCCACGCCGGAGCGCGCGGCGCGCCTGGCCGCGGAGAGCGGTGTTACCGACGTGCTTATTCCGTCGGGAAAGGCCTGGCCGGGAACGCCGCTGGCGACGGCCGGTCGTTGGTCTCTGTACGCTGTCGGGAAGAATCCTTGAGAATCGCTCTGGACGTCGCGGCCGCGCTGGACGGCGCCAGCGGCCTGGGCTTCTACGTGGAACGCATCGCCGCGGCGCTGGCCGCGGCCGGGCCTCAGCACGAGTTCGTGCTGACGGCCGCGTTTTGGACCGGAGCGGAACGTCTTGCGGCCGCAGCACTGCCCCGCGCGTCCAACGTCTCTCTTCTACGCCTGGCCGCGCCGCAGCGCCTGTTGCTTCCGGCCGAGGAGGCCGCGGGACTGCGCTGGCGCGAACGAAGCCTGCTTGCGCACGGCGTCGACGCCTACTTGGGACTCGGCAACGTCCTACCGCCGCTGGCGCGACTTCCCGGCGTCGTCGTCGTCCATCACGTCGGCGGAGAGTTCCCGGCGGGACTATGGCCGCGCTTCTTCTTTGGAATTCTGCCCGCCCGCTCCGCGCGCCGCGCCGATCGGGTGATCGCGGTCTCCGAGCACACCCGCGCACGGGCGATCGAGGCCTGGGGTCTCGACGCGACGCGCGTGGCGACCGTCCTTGAGGGCGGGCCGGATCCGCTCTTTCATGCGGCGGCCGAGACTCCGACCTCCGCGCCCCCCTACGTTCTCCACGTCGGCGCGTTGGTGGCGCGTAAAAACGTGCCGGGACTTCTGCGCGCCTTCGCGCAAATCGTCGAACGCGACCCGGCGCGGCCGCTGCGGCTGGCGCTCGCTGGACGCCCCGGCGACGCGTCTGCGGAGGTCGCGCGGCTGGCCGCCCAGCCGCCGTTGTCCGGACGCGTCGAAATCCTGGGGCCGGTCGCGCGCGAACGTCTTGTCGGGCTCTATCAAGGAGCCGCCGCGGTCGTCGTGCCGTCGCTGCTGGAAGGCTTCGGTTTCCCGGTGCTCGAAGCCATGGCCTGCGGCGCCCCCGTCGTCGCCGCGGACGCGGCCTCGTTGCCGGAAGTCGCGGGCGACGCCGCGCTGCTCTGCGATGCTTCCCGGCCGGAAGCGCTGGCGGCCGCACTGTCCCGCGTTCTCGACGAGGCCGATTTCGCGGCGGAGTTGAGGCGGCGCGGCCCGGCGCGCGCCGCGTCGTTCTCTTGGACCGAAGCCGCGCGGCGCACGCTTGCCGTCGTCGCCGAGGCGCGCGCGGCGAAGAAAAGATAAAATCGCTCCGTGCTCTCTTATGCGTTCCTGACGTTCGGTTCCTTGTTCGCGATCGTCGACCCGTTTGCCGCGGTTCCGACTTTCCTCGCGATGACCGCCAGCGACACGCCCCAGGCGCGTCGGCGCATGGCGCGCACCGCCTGCATCACTTGCGCCGGGGTGATGTCGGCCTTCGCGGCACTTGGCCCGGCGCTTTTTCGCATGTTCGGCATCACCTTGGCCGCCTTTCAGGTCGCCGGCGGTTTGGTGCTGCTTCTGTCCGCGCTCGACATGATCCGCGCCCAGAAATCCGCGCTGAAGGAAACGCCTGAGGAGATCGCCGAGGGCATGAGCAAGGAGGACATCGCAATCACCCCGCTGGCGGTGCCCCTGCTCGCCGGTCCCGGCGCGATCACAACCTCCATCGTCCTGGCCAACCGCGCGGACTCGCTCGCGCAAAAGGCGATCTTTTTTGTGCTGATCTTCATCGTCGCCCTGCTGAGCTACTGGACCTTGACCATCGCGGCCGAGAGCGCCAAGCGCCTGTCGTCGACCCTTCTCAACATCATCACGCGCCTGATGGGCCTCCTGCTCGCCGCCCTCGGCGTGCAGTTCATTCTCTCCGCGCTCAAGATCGGCTGACCCCCACAAACACGTATTGACGTCCGCGCCAAGCGGAGCCTATACTCACGGAATGCTCCGTGTCGCGGCAGCGATCGCTCTCGGCGTTTTGGCTTGTCGGGCTTCCGCGGCCTCCCTTTCGACCTCCCCTGACCCCTTGCCGTCTCCGCGCTGGGGTGCGGCCGTCGCGGCCTACGACGGCAAGCTCTATCTCTTCGGCGGCGTGCACGGCCGCTGGCTCAGCGACGTCCTGCGTCTCGACCCCAAAACAGGGCATTGGTCCACGGTCGGCTCTTTGCCTCTTCCCCGGGCCGCCGCCGCCGCCGCGGTCAAGGACGGACACATCTATCTCAGCGGAGGCTCGGTTTTCATCGAAAGCGGGGCCAGCACGAATGACGTTCTGATTTTCAATCCGAGGACCGGCGCTTGGAAAACCGGACCTCTCATGAATCAGGCTCGCTTCAGCCACGACCTTCTCCTTCTGAAGGGTCGCCTCTACGCTTTCGGCGGCATGGGCGCCGCGGGAGTCGTGACGACCTATGAACGACTTTCCCACGATCATTGGTCCGTGTCGGGGGTCGTTTCCAATCCGTTCTATGCGCGCGCCTCCGCGGAAGTCGCCGGAAAAGCGTATTTCGCCGGCGGCGTGGATGGAATCCCGGGCGTCGACCATCGCCATGCCGAACTCGACGTCTACGATCCCGACTCCGATACGTGGACCCGGCAAGCCGCGATGCCGACCGCCCGCGAAGCGGCCGCCACGGCCGTCTTGAATGGAAAGATTTTCGTCGTCGGCGGCGACGGCGAGGATCACCAGCCGCTGGCGACGGTCGAGGTCTACGATCCCCTGTCGAATGCATGGTCGACGGCCCCGGCGATGCCCACACCGCGGCGCAACGCGGCCGCCGCGGTCTTGGATGGGAAGCTCTACGTCATGGGCGGCGCCGGAGCGGCGAGCGGCGCCGCCGGGCTCGACACGGTCGAGGTCTACGATCCTAACACAGGCCGCTGGACACAGTCCTCCAATTCTCGGCATCTCACCCAGCCTCTCCCGATAGCGCCCCCCAACCGGACCTATGCCCCGCCGATCATCGTCCAGCCTGCCCCCGTTTTCGCGCCGACCGTTCGCTTCGCCGCCAAGGCGGCGACGCGACCCCACGACTACGCCGTCGTGGTGGGCGTGGGACGCTACGAAAGACTGCCGCCGACGGATTTCGCGGAAGACGACGCGCGCGACGCGACCGCGGCGCTGATCGCGCTGGGTGTGCCGGAGGAGAACGTCGTGACGCTGTCCGGATCGCACGCGGCGATGACGGAGGTGGTCAAATACGTGGAGGAATGGCTCCCGCGTCACGTATCCGCGGATTCCCGCGTCTACTTCTACTACTCCGGCCACGGCGCGCCGAACATTCTGGACGGCGTGCCTTATTTGATGCCTTGGGATGCCGACGCTTCGTTCGTCAAGAGCACAGGCCTGCCGCTCGAGCGCTTGTACACGGCGCTAGGAAAGCTCCCGGCCCGAAACGTGATCGCGATGATCGACGCCTGCTTCTCCGGCGCGGGCGGGCGCTCGGTGCTGGCCCCAGGCACCCGGCCGCTCGTGACCGTGCGCGCCCCCAAGCGCGTGCCGCCGAACATCTCCATTCTGACCGCGTCCGGAAGCGACGAGATCGCCGGCAGCGCGCCGCAGTTCCGCCACGGCCTCTTCAGCTACTACGTCCTGCGCGGCCTGTCCGGCGATGCCGATACGACAGGCACGGGCCACGTGACCTTGGAACAGCTCTACGCCTACGTGCACAAGCACGTGATTCTCGATGCGCGCCGGCAGAACCGCGAGCAGACGCCGACCTTGACCTCGCCGCGGCCGAACCTGCGGCTCTACTGACAGGACGCCGCGGGCTCCCCCGGAGCGGCGGCGTGGAGATGCCATAATTCGAGCATCAGCAGGGCCCACAGTCTGTAGCCGTGGTCGCGACGCCCGCCTTGGTGTTCGTCCCAATAGGAGCGCAGGCCCTTTTCCGAGAAGTAGCCGCGGCCGAGGGCGTCCTTGGACAGCACATGATCGGCCCAATAGTCCTTGAGCGGTCCGCGAAACCAAGCGCCCAGCGGGATGCCGAAGCCCATTTTGCCGCGGTTGAGTATTTCCGGCGGCAGGAGGTCCTTGAACGCCTCCTTGAATATCCATTTGTGTCCGCGCAGACCCCGCAGCTTCCAGTCGCCGGGCATCCGATAGGCCAGCTCCACGAATTCGTGATCGAGCAGGGGAGAGCGGCCCTCCAGCGAGCAGGCCATCGTGGCGATGTCCACCTTCGTCATCAGGCACTCGGGCAGGTAGGTCTTGAAGTCGACGTAAAGCATGCGGTTGACGAAATCCTCGCCCGCCGCGGCGTCGAAGGCGCGCGCCATGTAGTTTTTCGCCGAACCCGCCTCCAGGCCCAGGGCCGCGGCGAACTCCGGCGCGTACAGCGCGGGCTTCTCGTCCTCGTGGAAGTAGCCGATCATCTTCAGGTGGCGGCCCGGCAAATCGTTGAAGACCGCGGAGCGCAGGAAGCGCTTGGCGCGCCACAGCGTGCCGTAGGGCGCGTTCCATTCCGGCAGGTACTCGGCGGCGGCGCGCAGGGCCGAAAGCGCGGGCCCGGGCAAAGCGTCGGCCAGGCGCGCGGCCTTCATGGCGAAGTAGCGCACGTAGCCGGCGAAATTCTCGTCGCCGCCGTCGCCGTTGAGCGCCACCGTCACGAACTTGCGCGTCTCGCGCGCGACGTAGTACGTGGGCAGGGCGGAGGCGTCGGCGTAGGGCTCGCCGTAATGCCGGGCCAGCTTGGGCAAGACGTCGGCCATCTGCGGCTTGACGACGAACTCGGTGTGGTCGGTCTTGTAGCGGTCGGCGACCATCTTCGCGTAGTGCGTCTCCGAGAAGCGCTCCTCGTCGAAGCCGATCGAGAAGGTCTTGACCGGCTTGCTCGACAGTCCGCTCATCAAGGCCACGATGATCGACGAATCGACGCCGCCGGAAAGAAACGCGCCCAACGGCACGTCGGAGATCATGCGCAAGCGGGTGGCTTCCGTCAGTTTTTCGCGCAGAAGCCGCTTGGCTTCCTCGACATCCGTCGTGACCGGCTTGGCCCCGAGCGGAAGGTCCCAGTATTGTTCGAGCGTCGTCTTTCCGTCCTGCCAGACGAGCGTGTGCGCGGGCGGAAGCTTCTTGACGGATTTATAGATCGTCTTCGGCGACGGGATGTATTGTAGGGACAGATACATGTCGACGGCGACCGGATCCACCTCGCGCGAGAGGCCCGGATCCAGGGCGAACAGGCAGCGCAGTTCGGAGGCGAAGAGCAACGTCCCGTCGGGACGTTCGGCGTAGACCAGCGGCTTCTTGCCGATTCGGTCGCGCGCGATCAGCAAACGGCGTTTTTTCTTATCCCAAATCGCGAAGGCGAACATCCCGCGCAGCTTCTTCACGCAGGCCGGGCCCATCTCTTGGTAGAGCGCGAGGATCGCCTCGGTGTCGGACTGGGTCTTGAAGCGATGCCCGCGCGCTTCCAGTTCCGCGCGCAGTTCTTGATAGTTGTAAATCTCGCCGTTGAAGACGATCCACAGGCTCTCGTCGGCATAGGACAGCGGCTGATGGCCGGTGTTCAGGTCGATGATCGCCAGGCGGCGCATAGCCAGGCCGATGGATCCGTCGACAAAGAAGCCCTCGTCGTCGGGGCCGCGGTGCTCGATCAGATCGTTGGCGCGCTTCAGGGAGGCGCGGTCGGCCGCTCCACCCGCGCCGCGCGCCACGCCGCAGATGCCGCACATGTCAGGGGGCTCCGAACGGCCGCGGGGACGGCCGCCGTCCAAACCCATCCCCGCCGGGAACGCGGCGGATTGACCGCCGCTTGGCCTCGCTCCGCGGCTGACGGCGGAATAACGGACTTTGCGCCGTCGTCGCTCGACATCCCGTC
>JABEUV010000197.1 GCA_013044195.1 Elusimicrobiota bacterium
TCCGGTCGGACAAGTAAAGGATGTTTCGCTCCGGGTAGCCCAGCGCCCTCAGATGGGCCCGCACCGCCTCGGCGTCGCGCACGGCAAACCGCGCCTCGGGCAGACCTTGATATTTCTCGACGCCGACTACCAGCGCGAAGGCGTTCTCGTCTTCCGCCGCGGAGTAGGAAGGCGTGTCCGCGTCGGAGCGGTAGACTTTCGCCGGCGCGGAGGGAGCGGCGGCGACCTCTTCCGCGGAGTCCTTTCGAGCGAACCGAGCAAGCTTGTCCGATTGGCCGAGCGCCGCGCCGAACTTGGCCATCGACTCGTCGAGGGTCAGCCAGAAGGCGTTCTTGAGGCGCGGAGCGCCCAAGCCGAACGACGTGACCTCGTTGACGATCTTGCGCGATTCCACGTCGGCCTCCGCGACGGGGCGCCGCGACGGGGACAGGAAGGTCGCCTTGACCGACACGCTTGTCGTGCTGAAGACGCTTTTTGGAAGCTCGACGAAGGCGTCGACGACCGCGATGAGGTCGGGTTTGAGCGCGGCGGCCTCGTCGACGCTCCCGGCGCGCACGACGGAGCCGAAGGCGCCCTTGAGCGCGGCGCCGACGGCGGTTTCGACCATGTCGTCGGGCGTGCTCCGTCCGAACACGCAGAACACGTTGAACTTGTCGATGTAGCTCCGGATCTCCTTGGTGTTCTCTCCCGGAACCCACGCGACCGTCAAGGCGGGGTAAGCGACGCCGGCGCCGCCGGCGGACAGGGAAGAATCGTGCCGCTGGGGCGGATCGGCCATGCAGCCCGCCAGCAAAGGCATAAGTGCGAGAACGCAAAATGTTCTTTTCATCGTGCCGCGATTATATAAATTACAATGCGGAGAAATCGGGCCGGCGGCCTGCCGCGCCCGGAGCCGACGTTGCTTGAAGCTCAATTCCGATCCACGAACACGCCTGAACGCGCGCGTGGACATTCCGCTGACGCCGCTGACGCGGCATTATTGCCTTTCGGGGTCCTTCGGGCGACACTTATGAGATGAAGGTCTTCGCCGTGGTCCGCCGGCTTCTGGACCTCCCGATCCGCAAGAAGCTTTACTGGATCGTCGGCATCCTGGTCGCAGCCTTGGCCGTCGTCATCTCCATCGGCGTTTTCGGGTTGTGGACGCTCTCAAGCCTTCGCGCCGCCGTCGGCGCGGAAGGACTGTGGGCGAGGGCGCAGAAGAACGCCGTTTACTGCTTAGAGCGATACGCTCTGTCCCGGGAAGAGAAGGACTACCGTGAGTACCGTGACTTCCTGAAGGAGCCTCTCGGCGACCGGAAGGCCCGGCGGGAGTTGGAAAAACAGGCGCCCGACCTGCGGGTCGTGGATGCGGGATTTATTGAAGGGGGAAATCACCCGGACGACGTGCGCGGATTGGCCCAGTTGTTTCTCCGCTTCCACCGCGTCAGCTACATTAAACGGGCCATCGCGCTATGGAAAAAGGGCGACTCCGACATCGCCGAACTCCAAGCGGCGGCCGAGGACCTGCATCACGGCGTCGCGGCCGGAACCTTGTCGCGGCGCGAACTCCGTCGGCATCTCGAGAGGCTTGACGTGATCAATGATCGCCTGACGGCGCATGAGCATGATTTTTCCTACGCTCTCGGAGAAGCCTCCCGCTGGGCCGAGGGCGTTCTGTTCTGGTGCATGGCCGCCGGGGCCTTGCTTTTCGGTGGTCTTGGCCTGCTCATCTCCCTGCTGATCAGCGGAAACATCGCCGATGGAATTCGGCTTCTCTGCGACGCCGCGGCGCGCGTGGAGCGCGGCGACTTGAAGTTCCGCGTGGAAATCGAGACTCACGACGAGATCGGCCGGCTCGGGGAGGCGTTCAACAGAATGGCCGAGGGCCTCTCCAGGCTTGACGAGATGAAAAACGATTTTCTCGCGACCGTCTCGCACGAACTGCGCACGCCTCTGTCCTTGGCGCTGGCGCCGCTGGAGTCCATCCTTGCCGGAGACATGGGCGGCCTGAATTCGGAGCAGCTCGGGATGCTTGAGATCATGCACAACAATGTGATCCGCCAGCTCCAGTTGGTGACCGGGCTGCTGGATTTCTCCCGGGTGGAGGCCGGAAAAGTGGAGGTCAAGCGCGAACCCGTGGACGTCGCCGCCCTGACCCGCTCGATCGTCGACGACTTCCGTCCGCTGGCGCGCGGCAAGGGTCTGCGGCTGGACGCGCGGGCCGACATTCCCGCTTCGAGCGTGCTTCTCGACCGGTATCTCTACGAACGCATCGTCTTCAACCTTCTGTCCAACGCGGTCAAGTTCACGCCGCGCGACGGCGCAATCCGCGTTGCGCTGGTGCAGTCGGAGGGCCGCCTATGCTTGACGGTGGCGGACACGGGAATCGGGATTGCCGCGGAGGATCAAGCCAGGCTTTTCCAGAAATTTCGACAGATCGACTCCTCGTCCACCCGCCGTTTTGAAGGGACAGGGCTGGGCCTGGCGCTGGTGCGGGAGTTTGCGTCCTTGCTGGGCGGCGGCGTCTCGGTGCGCAGCGAACCGGGACGGGGAAGCGAATTCGAGGCGGAATTCGCCGCCGCGCCGTGCGCCGCGAAAGACGCGTCCTTGAGGCTCCCGGCGAACGTCGTCTTGGCGCAGCGCTATAAGCCCGCGACGGAGCCCCTCTCGCGGACGTTGCCCGCGCCGGGAGAGCCGCCCGGAGTGCTGATCGCCGAGGACAATCAAGAATTCGCATCCTACCTGAGCCGCCTATTGGGCGCCTTGGGTCCGGTGCGCGTTGCGCGCGACGGCGAGGAGGCCTTGCGCCTAGCGCGCGAATTGCGTCCGGAACTTGTCGTGGCGGACGTGATGATGCCGCGGTTGGACGGGCTGGGCCTGTGCCGGGCGCTGAAGTCCAATCCTCTGACTTCCTCCGTCCCGGTCGTGCTTCTGACCGCCCTGACCGACCGCGAATCCTTGACGCGGGGTTGGAAGGCGGGCGCCGACGAGTACCTGTTCAAGCCGTTCCATCCCAAAGAGGTCGTCACCCGCGTGAGGACCCTGCTGGAATCGGCGCGCGCGCGCGCACGCGCCGAGGCGGCCCTGGTTCTCAAGGCGCGGGAGCTGGAGCGCTCGAACCTGGAGGTCGCGGCGGCCAACGAGGAACTGAAGTCCTTCACTTCCGCAGTCGCCCACGACCTCCGGGCGCCGCTTGGCAACCTGGACGCCTACTGCACGCTGCTGGAAAAAGAGCTGGCTCCGGAGGGGGTATCGCCCGAGGGTCGGGAGCACATGCGGCGCATCCACGGCTGCGTCGCGCGCATGAACGGCATCATCCTGGGTCTTCTGCAGCTGTCACGCGCCGCGCGCCGCGAACTCGCCGACGAAGACGTCGACCTGAGCGAGGCCGCTTGGAGCATCGCGCGGGAATTGAGCCAGGCCCAGCCGAAGCATCCGGTGGACTTCATCGCCGCACCCGGGCTTCACGCGCGGGGCGACGGCGACCTTCTGCGGCTCGTCCTGCGCAATCTCCTCGAGAACGCGTGGAAGTACACCTCGCGGCACTCCGCCGCGCGCGTGGAGTTCTCGGCCCTCCAGCTGGGCGGCGAGACGGTTTTCTTCGTCCGAGACGACGGTGCGGGCTTCGATATGGCGTACGTCGGAAGACTGTTCGGCGCCTTCCAGCGCCTTCACTCCCCCAAGGATTTCACGGGTACGGGCATAGGCCTTGCGACCGTGCGTCGCGTCGTGGAGCGGCACGGCGGACGCGTCTGGGTCGAGGCCGGAGTCGAGCGCGGGGCGACGTTCTATTTCACCCTCGCGGCCCGGACTGCGGCGCCGACCGGGGCGTCCTCGGTCAGTCCCGCGCGGACTTATTGAGCAGGGCCCAGTAGAGCCCCAACGCCTTGACGGTTTTGGCGAACTCGCCGAAATCCACCGGCTTGCAGACGTAGCTGTTCGCTCCGCGGTTGTAGCCGTCGAGGCGGTCTTGCTCCTCGATTGAGGACGTGAGAATGACGACCGGAAGGAGTTTCGTGCGCTCGTCGGCTCGGATGCGTTGGAGAACCTCCAAACCGTCGATCTTGGGCAGATGCAGGTCCAGCAGGACGACCACCGGCAGACACAGGGGTCCTAAACCCCTCTGAGCCTCGGTTCCAAATAAGAGGTCCAGCGCCTCCTGGCCGTCGTGCGCGACCATGATGGCGTTGCTGATGTTGCTCTGTTTGAGGGACATGAGGATCAACTGCTCGTCGTCGGGGTCGTCCTCAACCAGCAGGATTGTTTTCGTGTCCATGATGATTTCCCTCCCAAAGAGTGAAAAAGAACGTCGCGCCTTTCCCCGCCGCTCCTTCGCCCCAAATCCGGCCGTCGTGGCGCGCAAGGGCGCGCAACACCGTGGCCAAGCCGATGCCGTTGCCCTCGAATTCCGCGGCCGAGTGAAGGCGGCTGAAGGGTTTGAACAATTTATTTGAGAACGCCATGTCGAATCCGGCGCCGTCGTCGCGTACGAAATAGGCCGGCGCGCCTTCGCGCCGCGCCAGGCCGAACTCAATGCGGGCTACGGGCTTCCTGCTCGTGTACTTCCAGGCGTTTCCCAGCAGGTTGATCAAGACGATGCGCAGAAGATTGGGGTCGCCTTCGGCCGTCAGATTCTCGCCGACGGAAAACGTCACGGCGCGCTCTGGATTTATTTTTTTGAACTCCGCGCCGATCTCTCGGGCGAGACCGGACAGGTCGACCGGCTCCAGGCGCAGCGCGGTGCGCGTGATGCGCGAGAGGCTGAGGAGATCGTCTATGAGTTGCCCCATCCGCCGGCTGCCGCCGCGAACGCGGCGAAGGAAGTCCTTGCCCTCTTCATCGAGCTTGTCGGCATGGCAGTCCAGCAAGACCTGGCTGAAGCCGTCCATGGCGCGCAGAGGCGCGCGCAAGTCGTGCGCGACGGAGTAACTGAAGGCTTCTAATTCCTTGCTGGAGGCCTCGGCTGCGGCCTTGGCCGCCAGCAGCGCCCTCTCGGTCTTCTTGCGTTCGGTCATGTCCTTTGCCACGCCGACGTAGCCCCGCAGCCGTCCATCCTGGTCGTTGAGGATGGAGGCGGAGAACAGGACGGGAATCGTGCGCCCCGATTTTGTTTGCAGCATCGCCTCGAGATCGCGGATGTCGCCGATTTCAGGGAGAGTCCGCAGCTCCGATCCGAGCATGGCCGGCGCGTCCCGGAATATGGTAGCGAGTGGAAGACCGGTTATCTCCTCGGCGGAATAGGAAAGGGCTTCCAACATTGCGGGATTCATCGTTTCGATCTTTCCCTGCGAGTCCGTGACCACGAGGAGATCGATCATTCTTTCCAGGATGCCTTCGACGTAATTCTTGGAAACCGTCGTGCAGGCGAGCTCCGCGCTCATGTCGTTGAAACTCCGAGCGAGGTCCCCGAGTTCGTCCTTGGAAACAACCGGGATCTCGATGTCGTAACGACCTTCAGAGAGCCTGGAGATCCCCGCCATCAGGTCGTTGACGGGTCTTAATATTCCGCGGAACAGAATCAGGAGCAATCCCAGGGCAACCCCCTCGATCACGGCGAAGATCAGGAAGATTCTGCGGAGAATCCGATTCTCGGTCTCCAAGAAGGGCTCCAGGGGCGCTCCCAACTTTAGGAGACCCAGTCGGGTCCCTGAGCCCGCGCGCGATTCGTCGGAATATAGGGAATGGTCCGGCGGGGTCGGCTTCGGCGCGGACCAGACCGGAACGTCGACCTCGAGGACGGGCTTGCCGGACGAGAAGATTGCGTCGACGGTGGGTCGATCCGAGCGCAGGGCGGCTTGCGTGATCGGATCTTTTTGGAGCCAGCCTTTCTTCTCGGCGGCGGTGTGCGCGAGGACCTTTCCTTGCGCGTCGAGCGCGGCGGCATAGAAGCCGCCCTCTTGATTCTGAAGCAATTGGAGCTTGGGCAGGAGAAGGGATTCTTTTCCGGCCGCGAAGCCCGGCGCGGCGTCCTGCGCGGTGGCCTTGGTCGCGACCAAGACATTTCTCACGAGGTCGTTCATGAGGGCCGAATGCACGGATTTGTGGATCAGGAAAAGAATAAGCCCCGCGACGACCAGGTGTGTCGGCAATAATAGAATCAAGATTTTGTTCTGGAGCTTCATGGGAGCGCCTTGCCGGGGGGGGGGCAGGCCATGAGTTGGTAGCCGTTGCGCGTTGTGGCGAGAAGGTAGGACTCGGGACCGAGGTCCTCGCGCAGGCGTTGGATCGTTTTTTCGAGGTCGTTCTTCGTTCCGGCCTTGCCCCAAATCTTGGCGACGAGATCTTCCCAAGGCGCCTCTCCCGGGTTCTGCATCAGGTGGTAAAGGACCTCGAATCGTTTCGGCGGCAGGTTGGCGATCATGCGCTCGCCGATCCAGACGGCCTTGCTGTCCGCGGCGAGGCGCATGGCACCGCGCTCCCACACGGCGGAGGGGGGCGTGGCGGCGCCCGTGCCGAGCAAACGCTGGATCGTCTTGACGAGTTCCGCCATCGAGATGGGTTTGCGCAGGTATTCGACGCGGCCGAGGGTCTGGACCTCGCTTTCGAGGAAGTTCGCTTCCCCCGGAAAAGCGGTCATGATGACGATCGGGATAGCGCGGGTCGCCTTGTTCTTCTTGAGTTCCCGCATGACCTCGACGCCGTTCATCATCGGCAGCATCAGGTCGAGCAGGATGACGTCGGGGTTCAACGAGAACGCCTTCTCACAGCCTTCCTTGCCCGTGAAGGCGTAATGGACCTCGTAGCCCTGGTTGCGCAGGGCATGGGAAACCAAGTGTTGGAAGTCGGGATCATCCTCGACGCTTAGAATTCTCATTGTTCGTCGTTAGGTTATCATTATCGGCGCATGGCCGTTCCAACGTGATCGCGCAAGAGGACCAGCAAGGCTTGATCGTCGATCGGTTTCAGCACGACCTTGATCGCGCCCTCCTGCGAGGCGCGCTGCTCGTAGCCCTTTTCAGGCCAAGCGGTCATGATGATGAGCGGGATGTTTCGCGTGTTCGGGTCGTCGCGCAGACGCCGGCACATCTCCCAGCCGTCGATGCCGGGCATCGCGATATCGAGAAGGATGATATCGGGCCTGAAGACCGCGGCCTTGCGCAGGCCCTCCGCGCCGTCGTGGGCGACGGCGACGATGAACCCCCAGCCGGCCGACAGGCGCAACGCGAGCGCCCCGGTCAGGTCCCGCTCGTCATCGACGATCAGCACGCGCTTATTTTTGAACATTGCAGCGGACCCCTTCGACCACGTTCGTCGCGTCTGGGGCGGCGAGGGGTAGCGCGACGTGGAAGCCGGCGCCCCAATCCTTGACGTTCTCGACCCAGATTCGGCCGTCGTTGATTTTCATGATCTCCCGGCAGATGGCTAGGCCCAGGCCGGTGCCCTTGTAGCCGTCTCCGCCTTTCGGTCGCTCGAGCTGGACGAATCTGTTGAAGATATCCTCCCTCCTTGCCTCGGGGATGCCGCGGCCGTCATCGATGATGCTGACGACGATCTTTTCGCCGTCATGCTCCGCGCGAACTTGTATGCGTTCTCGCGCGTAGCGCAGGGCGTTGTCGAGTACGTTGCCGATGACCTGCGTGATCATGTCCTTGTCGGCGAACGCCGGCGGCAACTCCGGCGGCAGAGTTAGCAGCAGCTGGACGTTCTTGCCTTTGCAGGTCAGGCGCAGGTCGTCGGTGATCTCTCGAAGCAACGAGCTGGGGTCGAATGGTTGGCGGTCGGCGCGGGCGCCGCCCGACTCCAGGCGGGAGAGGTCGAGGAAGTTGTTGAGGATGCGCGTCAGCCTCTGGATGTTGCGATCCGCGGACTGGATCATTTCCTCCTGATCCTCGGTCAACGGACCGGCCAGGCGGTCTCGGATGTTGCCGACGGCGGCCATGATGATGCTCAACGGCGTGCGGAGTTCATGGGATACGGTGTCCAACAGCTTGTCCTTCAACTGGTCCATGCGGCGCTGCTCCTTGAACTCGGCTCGGGCCTGCTCGAGTCTCTTTAGCTCGGAGATGTCTCGGATCGTGGCCAGCCGTGTTTTGCGGCCCCTCCATATGACTTCGGACAGCCGCATCTCGGCGGTTCGCTCGCCGTCGGGGCCCGGAAGCTTGAGCTCGCAGGGGCCGCCGGTCGTGAGCGGATATTCGAAAAGCCTCCCTTGGATTTTCTCCAACGTGCGGTTGAGCAGAGTCAGCGCGGCCGGATTGGCGTAGAGGACCATGCCTTCATCGTCGATGATCATGATGCCGTCGGGGGAACCGCGCACGAGGGTTTCCGACTGGCTGAAGATCCGACTGCGTTCGAGCGCGTAGCCGATGACGCGTCGCAGTTGTTGCGGGTCGACCTTGCTTTTCATCAGAAAATCCTGCGCACCCGCGCCGATGGCCTGTAGGTCCAGCGCCTCGGGCTCGAGATTGGTGAGAACGACGGCCGGGATGCCGGGCGCCTGGTCGCGCAGCCGGGTCAGAGTGGCGAGACCTTGGCTGTCGGGCAGGTTGAGGTCGAGCAGCGCGATGTCGAACTCCTTGCGCGCGAGGAGTTCGAGCCCCTCGCGGAGGCTTGAGGCGGTCTCAAGCACGTACATGATTTCCTCGCCGCAGGCGTCGTTGACGTAATGGTTCAGCAGCAACGCGAAATCAGGGTCGTCTTCGATGAGAAGAACGTTGATCCGCTGATTCATGAAACCCTCCCGCTTAGACCGAGCGGGCGAGGGGGCGTCAACCGTCGGTCGCCTCAGTGTCGCCCGCGGGGCTGCGAAAGGCAACGACGCGGTGTCAGCGAGGTCAGCGGCGCGCTTAATTATTTCCTAATCCATTCGGCGGATCGGCCGATGTGTTATCATGTCCCGACATGCAGCGCGACACCGCCCAGCGCCGCGCGATCCGTCGCGCGCTCGACGAGGCCGGACGACCCCTCGGCGCCTTGGAAGTCCTGGAACGCGCCCA
>JABEUV010000198.1 GCA_013044195.1 Elusimicrobiota bacterium
CGACTTCAGGAGTGCCGCGCGCTCCTCGACCGTGAGGTTGAGCTGGACGATGGACTCGATGCCGCGCGCGCCCAGCTTGCACGGCACGCCGACGAAAACGCCGTCGACGCCGTACTCGCCTTCAAGGAGAGCCGCGCACGGAAGAATTTTCTTCTTGTCTTTAAGGATCGCCTCCACCATCTCCGCCGACGCCGCCGACGGCGCATAGTAGGCGCTGCCGGTCTTGAGCAACTTGACGATCTCGGCGCCGCCGTCGCGCGTGCGCTGATTAATGGCCTCGATCTTCTCCTTAGGCAGGAGCTCCGTGATCGCGATGCCGTTGACCGTCGAGAAGCGCGGCATGGGAACCATCGTGTCGCCGTGGCCGCCCAGCACCATGGCGTGCACGCTCTCCATGGAGACATCTAAGGCCTCCGCGATGAACCAGCGCATGCGCGCGCTGTCCAGCACGCCGGCCATGCCGATCACGCGGTGCTTCGGGAACTTCGAGGTCTTCAGCGCCACCTGGCACATCGCGTCGAGCGGATTGGAAACGATGATCAGCACGCAGTTCGGCGAGTGCTTGACCACGTTCTCCGTCACCGACGCGACGATCTTCGCGTTGGTGTTCAGCAAGTCGTCGCGGCTCATGCCCGGCTTGCGCGGCAGGCCCGCGGTGATCACAACCACGTCCGAGCCCGCCGTCGGCTCGTAGGTCGTCGTCCCCGTGACCTTCGTGTCGTAGCCGACCACCGGCCCCGACTCCATCAAATCCAAGGCCTTGCCCGCGGGCATCCCCTCGGTCTGAGGAACGTCGACGACGACCACCTCGTTGGCCACCTCCATCTCCGCCAAGCGCTGAACCAAAGTCGCGCCCACGTTTCCCGCCCCGACCACCGTCACCTTCGTTCGAGCCATGTTGCCTCCTGGAGGGTCAGTCCTTAAGTTCTTTCCGTTTAGACGAAATGGAAAGAACTTAAGGACTGACCCTCATGTCATAACGGAATGTTGCCGTGCTTTTTCGGCAGGCCCTGCACCTTCTTGCCCTTGAGGAACCGGAGCGCGCGGATGACTTTTGCGCGGGTCAGGCGCGCCTCGATGACTTCGTCGACGTAGCCGTGCTTGGCGGCCTGGTAGGGCGAGGCGAACTTGGCCGTGTAGTCGGCGATCAGTTCCGCGCGGCGCTTCTCCGGGTCCTTGGCCGCCTTGAGCTCCGACTTATAAAGAATGTTCACCGCGCCCTGGGGACCCATGACGGCGATCTCGGCCGAGGGCCAGGCGAAATTCACGTCGCCGCGGATGTGCTTGGAGCTCATCACGTCGTAGGCGCCACCGTACGCCTTGCGCAGGACCACCGTCACTTTCGGCACCGTCGCGCGGCAGTACGCGTACAGGAGCTTGGCGCCGCGGCGGATGATGCCGGCGTGCTCCTGCTCCAAACCCGGCCAGTAACCAGGCACGTCCACCAAGGTCAGCAGCGGAATGTTGAAGGCGTCGCAGAAATTGACGAAGCGCGCGCCCTTTTCCGACGCGTCGATGTCGAGCGCGCCGGACAGCACGTCCGGGTTGTTGCCGATCACGCCCACGGATTCGCCGTCCAGACGGATGAAGCCGCAGATCAGGTTGCGCGCGAAGTTGCGGTGCACCTGCAGGAACTGGTGGCCGTCGCCCAATTCGCGGATCACGTCCTGGATGCGGTAGGACTTCTTGGCGTCCAGGCCGGAGATTTCGTCGAGCAGCGCGCTCTCGCGGCGCGGATCGTCGGCGGGCATGGCGGGCTTGGGCGTCTCGCGGCAGTTCTGCGGCAAATAGTCCAGCAGTTCGCGGATCTGGCGGAAGCAGTCGTGCTCCGAACCCGCGACGAAATGCGCCACGCCCGAGAGCTTGGCGTGCGTCTCCGCGCCGCCCAGGCTTTCGAAGTCGCAGGTCTCCCCGGTGGCGGCCTTGACCACCTCCGGGCCGGTGATGAACATGTGCGAGGTGCCCTCGACCATGAACACGAAATCGGTCAGCGCCGGCGAATACACGGCGCCTCCGGCGCACGGCCCCAGGATCGCCGAAATCTGCGGGATGTAACCCGAGGCCTGCACGTTCCGATAAAAAATCTCCGCGTAGCCGCCCAGGCTTTCCACGCCCTCTTGAATGCGCGCGCCGCCGGAGTCGCACAGCCCGATGATCGGCACGCCCGCGCTGATCGCCAGGTCCATGGCCTTGCAGATCTTCATCGCGTGCGACAGCCCCAAGGAGCCGCCCACCACGGAAAAATCCTGCGCGAACACGCACACCGGCCGCCCGTTGATCCGGGCGAACCCCGTGACCACCCCGTCGGCCGCGAGATACTTCTGGTCGAGGCCGAAGTCGGTCGCCTTGGTCTCGACCAGCAGATCGATCTCCTCGAAGCTGTCGTCGTCGACTAAAGCCTCCACGCGCTCGCGCGCCGTCATCTTGCCCGACGCCTTCTGCGCGGCGAGCTTCTCAGCACCCCCGCCGGCCTCCGCCTTGGCCTTGCGCTCATGCAGTTCCTGGATCTTGGGGCTTACCGCCGGCCGCTTGTCCTTCTTCTCGTGCTTGTCGGTTTTCTGCGCGTTTTCCATGTTCGCCATCACCGTGACTCCTGGACCAGCTCGATCAAGACGCCGCCGTGGCTTTTCGGGTGCACGAACGCCACCTGATGTCCCCAGGCCCCGGGCCGCGGGGCCCGGTCGATAAGCTCCGCACCCGCGGCGGCCTGGCGCTCCAATTCCTGGGGAATGCTC
>JABEUV010000199.1 GCA_013044195.1 Elusimicrobiota bacterium
CGCGCCGCGGCGCGGGTCGTCTTGGCTTAACGATCTGCGCGCGGCCCTGTGGGCGCCGTGGGCTTATGGGGCCGGGGCGGCCGCCTTCGCCGCGGCGGCGCTGACGGTGGTGCTCCTGCATCATCCGTCCACGACGGCGCCCGGCGCGCGGTTTTCCCCCGCCCCGGCCGCGGCGTTCAGCGATCCCGCCGCCGCGGAAGGCCTGAAGAGCCTGTGGCGCGAGGACAACGGAGGCGACGGCGATGAAGGCTGAACTGGCCATCTTGCTTCTGCTGGGCGCGGTCCCGGCGCTGGCGCGTTCACGCGCGCCGAAGAACATCCCGGACGCGGACGCCGCGCTGGCGGCGATCACCTCATTCCCGGCCCAGCCATGCGCCGCGCGCGGGCGTGTTCAGTTCTTCCGCTCCGGCCGCAAACCGAAGGGCTTGGGCACCACGGTGTACACCATGCCGGACGGGCGTCTGCGCCGGGAAGTGCGGGACAAAGGTCCGCGCAAACCGGCCGCGCAGATCATCGTTGATGATGGGCGCACGCAGAGCGTCTATTTGTCCAAGCCGGGCCTGCTGTGGTCCGGCGCGGTGGCGCGGGAGTCTTCGGCGCGTACGCTTTCGCGGCTTAAGTCGATCTATACCGTCGTCGTTTCCACCGGCGGTCATGTGGCCAAGCGCGCGACGTGGCGGCTGAATTTTTTCGCCCCGGGCGGACCCTTGCGTCGCTCCTTCTGGGTGGACCGCAAGACCGGACTTCTGCTCAAAACGGAGACCTACCGCTATGACGGCACGCTGTCGCGGCGGGAACGATTGGTGAAGCTGGAGACTCCGGCCGCGGTGGACCCGGCCTTGTTCGTCTCCGCCGCTCCGTCCGGAACCGCGGCGCGGCCGCTGATCCCGCCGGACCCGCCGGTGCCGGGGACCGCGTCGCGCTTTCCGCGTTGGGCGCCGCTGGGCTTTCTGCCGCTGGAAGCGCGGGCGCAGGACGGCGGGGCGTTGATTAACTACGGCGACGGCGAGGCGCGCTTCACGGTATTCGAAGGCCCGGCGGGCGCGAGTTCAGGCTTGGACGAACATTTGGGCCGCACGGCGCGTTTGCCGGACGGCGCGGAGGTGCGGCTTCTGCCGGCGGGAGACGGCGCGGCGCTGGTGCGGCGCACGGGCGCGGGCCTGCTGGTGGTGTCGGGCGATCTGGCCGATGAAGAGCTGGCGCGCGTGGCCGAATCCCTGGAGGCGGCGCCTTGAGCGATTGGAGCGTGGTCGCCGACCGGCCGCGCGAGAAGCTGGCGCGGCGCGGGCCCGAAGCCCTCAGCGACGCGGAGCTGGTCGCTTTGCTGCTGCGCACGGGCAGCGCGGGCCGCTCCGCGCTGGAGGTGGCCGAGGGTCTCCTGCGCGACCTGCCGGAGGGCGCGGATGCGGGATTTGAGAAACTGCGCCGGGTGCGCGGCGTGGGCCCGGTGCGCGCGGCGGCGCTGGCAGCCGCGGCGGAGCTGTCCCGAAGGCGGCGGCCGGACCCGCGGCCGGTGGTGGACTGCGCGAGTGCGGCGGCCGGCCACGTACCCGCGGCCGTGCGCGCCGCGCGCAAGGAACACTTTTTGGTTCTCTGTCTGAACGCGCGCCGCCAACTCGTGCATCTGGAGACGGTCTCGGTCGGCACGTTGTCGGCCAGCCTGGTTCATCCGCGCGAGGTGTTTTCCCCCGCGATTTCGCATAGCGCCGCCGCGGTGGTGGCGGTGCACAATCACCCCTCCGGCGATCCCACGCCGTCGGCCGAGGACCGCGACGTCACGCGCCGCCTCCAGCGCTGCGGAGAACTGCTGGGCATCCCGCTGGCCGACCACGTGGTGGTGGCCGAAAGCGGCTACTTCAGCTTCCGCGAACGCGGCCTGCTTTAAAGTCGGTCCTCCGCCCGTCGCGGGGCCGGGTTTGGTAAAATAGAGGCGGTGAAGCTCCCCCGCCCCCTGTCGCATTCCTCCATCTCTCTGTATCAAGAGTGCCCGCAGAAGTACAAGTTCAAATACATCGACAAGATTCCGGAGAAGCCGCGGCACTTCTTCTCCTTCGGCCAGAGCGTCCATCTGGCGCTGGAATATTTCTACGGCGTGAAGGTGCCCGAGCCGCCGTCTTTGGCCGACGTGCTCAAGAACTACAAGGAGATTTGGGTCTCCGGCGGCTACAAGGACAAGTTCCAGGAAGAGGAGTACTTTGAGGAAGGTCGGCGCATCCTCACGGAGTTCCACGCCAAGCACACGAAGGACTATCATGTGCCGTTCTTCGTGGAGTACGCGTTCAACTTTGAAGTGGACGGCGTGCCGGTGACGGGACGCATCGACCGCGTGGACAAGCTGCCGGACGGCAAGCTGTCCGTGTTGGACTACAAGACCGGCAAGAAGCTGGCCACGGGGCGCTTGGAGATCGACGCCCAACTCACCATGTACCAGTTGGCCTGCGAGCGGATGCTGGGTGCGGAGGTGGGCGAGCTGGTGTTCTACCACCTGCCCACGCTCAAGCAGCACCGCGCCGCGCGCCGCCCGCCTGCGCTGGTGGAGGAGTTGACCGCGCGCATCGTGACCACGGCGCAGTCCATCACCCAGGAAAAATTCGATCCCAAGCCCGCCGAGTCCGTCTGCCGGTGGTGCGACTATAAGCCGATCTGCCCCATCTTCAAGGACCAGTCCGCGGGCATGACCTCCGCGCCGGCGCGGGCAACGGGCGAGCCGGAGTTGGCGGCACTCGTGGACAAATACGGCGCCGCGTTGGCCGCCGTGGAGGCCGCCAAACGCGATGCCGAGAAGGCCGGCATGGAGCTGTCTTCCGTCCTCAAAAAGAAGGGCTACGTGCGGGCGTTCGGCGCGGCCTATGAAGTGGGGCTGGTGCCGGCCGTGAAATGGGAATTCACGGACAAGAAGAAAGTTCTGGAAATCATCAAGTCCGCGGGCGCTTACGAGAAAGTGTTGGCGCCGTCGGCCCCGCTGGTGAACAAATTGCTTGAGGACAAGGGCACGGACGCGAATCTGCGCGCGCGTCTGACCGAGTTGGGCGAGCGCGTGGAGACGCCCGAACTGAAGATCAAGCCGCTATGAGCCCGCGCGCGCGCGACCTGATCCTGGCGTTGGATCAAGGCTCTTCGTCCTCGCGCGCTTTGGTCTTCGACTTGAAAGGCCGCGTGGTGGGCCAAGCCGCGCGCCCGGTGTGCACGCGCCGACCGCAGGCGGGCTGGGCCCAGCACGATCCACGGGAATTGGCGTCTTCCCTGGAAAACTCCCTGGACGCCGTTCTCTCCAAGCTGGGCCCCAAGGACCGCGTGCTGGCCGCCGGGCTGGCCGTCCAGCGTTCGACCATCGTTTTTTGCGAGCGCGGCACCTTCAAGCCCGTCGCCCCCGCTCCCAGCTGGATGGACGGACGGGCCGAGGAATTCGTGGCCGGTCTTCAGGAACGCCAAGGCGAAGTGCACGCCCTCTCCGGCCTTTACGCCACGCCGTATTATTCCGCCCCGAAAATCCGCTGGTTTTTGGATCGAGATAAGCACGTCCGTGCCTTGGCCGACGCCGGGCGTTTGCTCTGCGCTCCCGTGTCCACGTTTCTGGCCGCGCGCCTAACCAAAGGCGCGGTCGTGGCCGCGGATCCCACGTGCGCCCAGCGCACGTTGCTGATGAATCTGGACACGGCCGCCTGGGACCCCGGACTTCTAGCGCTCTTCGGCCTGTCGGCCGAAATTTTGCCGTCCATCCGCCCGTCCGGCGGTGATTGGGGCGTGATTGAGCGGAAAGGCCGCACGTTTCCTTTGCACGCCGCCGTCGGCGACCAGCAAGCCGCCGCCGTGGGCCTGGGTGCCGCGCGCGAAGGCGACGCCGTGGCCAATTACGGCACCGGCGCCTTCCTCCTGCGTCACACTGGAGCCGTGCCGCACCGCGCTCCCGGCCTACTGGTCTCCCCCGCCGCGACCATGGGAGCCGCCAAGGGTTTTTACCTGGAAGGCACCGTCCACGCCGCCGGCACGTCTTTTGAGTGGCTGCGCGACAACCTGGGCCTCATGAAGGACGCCAAAGCCATCGACGCGGCCTTCAAGACGTCCAAGCGCCGCGTGCTGATGCTCCCCGCCATCGGCGGCCTGGGCGCGCCGCGCTGGGACTACAAGACCAAGACCGCTTTCTTCGGCCTGGACTCCCAGACCAAAGCGGCCGACCTGGTCCGTGCGACCGCCGAGGGCCTGTGCATGCTGGTGGCCGACGCCGCCGCCGTCATGTCCGCCGCCGGCGCGCCCGTGACCCGCGCCCGCGTGGCCGGCGGCCTGTCGCGCTCCAACGCCATGATGTCCTGCCAAGCCGACGTTCTGGGCGCGGTCCTTGAGCGCCGCCGCGAAGTGGAAGCCACCGCCCTGGGCGCCGCCGTCCTGGCCGCCCAAGCCGCCGGCCTCCCCGACGCCGAAAAAATGTCCTCCGCCCCCATCGAGAAGACGTTCTCCCCCCAATCCGACGCCGTGACGCGCTCCCGCCGTCGCGCCGAATGGACCGCCTTCGTCGAGTCGACTCAGCGCCTGAGCCGAGAGATCAGCTTCCAGCAGTAGTTCTGATTGTTTTGTTTCGACATTGCACCGGCTGGCGTCCTATGCCCCGCCGACCGCTTGGGACTTGAACCGCAGGCACCCTTGCCGAATTAGGTGGCGCGGTTGGAGTTCTCCGGCGCCGAGCTAAGCTTTGAAATATGGCGAAACTCTGATTCCCCTGTTACAATCCGCAGATGTCGCGCCGTAAAGGCTGTATCAAACCATCGGGTGCAAGTCCCGTCCGGGTAAGCGATGGAGCGCCCGGTAGCAGGCCCCAGCAGGCGGGTGAGAATCCGTCGGCCACAGCGGGGCGTCAAGAGCCTCTTCGGAGGGAGCAAGAGCGCGGGCCGCAACATAAAGTGAAACCTGCAACTTCGACAGATTTACAATGTGGGAGCCGAGCCGATCATTTCACGGCGAAGGCCACGCCTTCAGCGGATAAATCCAGGATAGCAACCGCCAAAGGTCCTACCGGAGTAGGGGGAGCGGCACGTTCTCAAGGTTTGGTGCGGAACACGGGAGACCCGTCTGAGCAGCCCGAGTCAGGGCAAGGCCGCTCGTATAAGCCGAAGGCAAAAGCGAGTGGAGCGCAGCGGGAGTCCGAGGGGATCGTAGTACCGTTGATGGGCGTGCAGAATAACGCGCCCGGAGGGAAGGGTCCCTGCTTTAGTCAAGTGAGCGAAGAGGGTAAGCGCGAGGGAATGACCCAGACCGCTGGGTCTAACTACCCCGATGGGCGAGAGCCTATCGATAAAGTGCGAAAACTTCAACGCAAGCTATACGCGACAGCCTGATCCGTTGCTTCCGCCGGCATCAGCCGTGATCAGGATTCGTTTCGCCTTGGGATAGGCCCTCCATCCCTGAGCCCGCCACCAAGTTCGGATAGAAGC
>JABEUV010000026.1 GCA_013044195.1 Elusimicrobiota bacterium
CCGCCGCGGCGGGCGCGACGGCCGTCAGTTTCGCGCGCTGGCCGGCGAGTGCTGCGCCGTCGTCCAGTCGGCCGGTCGAATACTGCGCCGACACGTCGACGATGCGTCCGCCGGCGACGCGCGTCTCCACATGACCCAGGTCGGCGCCGGTGACGGGGTGACGCAGTTCCGGGCCTTCGACGTAGACTTCGAAAGCGCGTCCGGGGGCGGCTCCGTCGGCCGCGGTCAGGTCCAGCCACACCGTCGCGGAATCGGCGCGCACGACGTAGCCTTTCGCCGGGGCCTGGGCCGCGGCGACGGACGCGGCGAGGGCGAGCAAGGCCGGGAGCATGGGGCAAGGCTACCAAATTATTTATGTAGAATCGCCGCGTGGAAAAGCGCGGCGCGAGGGGGAGTTTCGAATATCCCTCGCACCGCACCGGCACGGCTCAGGACCTGATGCGCGTGGTCACGCTGTCGGCCGAAAAAGCGCTGGCGCGCAGCGGGCGGCGCCTGCCGGTCAAGAGCGGGGCCGCGCGGCTCCTGCTGGAGCCGGCGGCGCGCCTGCTGGGCGTGGCGGCCTCGGGCGTCCTGGAACTGCTCCCGGCGGATTGGAGCGTCGCGTTTCACGACCGTTTGTTCTCGGGCCTGTCCGCGCCGCAGCATTATCCGTTCGACGCGGACGCGCCGGTCATACGGGCGGCGCGGGAGTTGGCGGACGCGGCGGAGCGCCGGACGGGCCGGGCCCCGGCCCTGCTCGCGCTGATCTCCCATCCGCCGGTGGACGGGGAACTGGCGCACCTGAATTTCTCGCTGGTCGGACGGGCGATGCTGGCGCTGCGCGCCGTGCGCGGGCGCCCGTGCCGCCCGCGGCTGGTGACGGCGACGGACCCGTTCGCGCTCGACGCGATCTCGATTCTGTCGGAAGGGCTGTACGCGGGCTTCATGGGGACGTTCCACGTGGGCATCGACCGGCTGTCGTTGGGCACGGGATTTCTTGGGCCGGCGCTGACGCCGTGGTCGTCCTGGACGGAGATGCCGCGCCGCCTGTTCCGGCTTCTGCGCGAAGGCGGCGAGGCGGGGCTGGTGCTGTCGGGCGGCGTGCCGGAGACGGGGCGCGTGCTCTACGGCGCGCGCGAGTGGGCGTCCGCGGTTTGGGCGCGCAGTCCTTTGCGCGACCGGCCCGGCGAGGCCGCGCGCGCGCTGCGCGCCGCCCCGAAATTTTCGCGCTTCGAGTCCGCCTCGGGCCTGCCGCGCCCGCCCGGCGCGCGGCGGCTCGTCGAGATGTGGCTGATGTGCGCGGCCGCGGGCCTGGTGCCGGAGCAAGACGCTGTCGCGGCCGGACGCGCCGCGCTGGCCGCGCTGGCCGTGCCCGAGACGGAGCGCGTGGCCCTGCTTGCCGAGCTGTCGGCGGACATGGCGCGCGAGACGCCGCGCCGACGGCGTTTGTTCCGTCTGCTGGCCGGCCGCGTGGCCCGGCGCCGCCCGCTGGTGCTGGTCCCCATCGCGCACAGCGTGGCTCCTCCGGGCGTGGCGGTCGGTGAAGCGTGGAGCTGGGAATACGACGCGAACCGGCGCCTGCTGGCCCGCCGCGCCGGCGCGCCTGACGACGCGCGGGAGACGACGCCGGACGCGTTCGCCGTTCGATTCGTCGAGGAGAATTTCCGATGAGCGCCAAGATCTACCGCACCGTGCACGAACTTAAGGGTTTTTCGCTGAAGAACTGCCCGCCCATGCCGCTGCCCTCCGGCGTGCTGATGTGCGCGCCGGACCACTACCAGGTCCTCGCCGTCAAGAATCCATACATGGCGGGCCATATCGGCGCGGTGGACCGCGTGCGCGCGCGCCGCCAGTGGGAGGACGTGCGCGAGGCCTTCGACGCGGCGGGCTGTCCGGTCTCGCTCATCGAGCCGGTGCCGGGTCTGGAGGATATGGCGTTCTGCGCCAACCCGTCTTTGGCCGGCACGCGTCCCGACGGCGAGCGCGTCGCTTTGCTCTCCGCCATGCGCCATCCCTCGCGCCGCCGCGAGGCCGACGCGTTCGAGGCCTGGTATAAAACCCGCGGCTACCGCGTGGTCAAGCTGAAGGCCGGCGGCCACGACACGTTCGAGGGCTCCGGCGACGCGGTCTGGCATCCGGGCAAGCGCCTGCTGTGGGCCGGCCACGGCTTCCGCTCGGACTCGGAGACGTTCGCGCAGGTCGCGCGCGCCTTTGAGACGCCGATCATTCAGCTCAAGCTGGTCAACGCGCGCTTCTACCACCTGGACACCTGCTTCTGCCCGCTGACGAGCGAGTCCGTGCTGATCCATCCCGCCGCGTTCGACGCGGCCAGCCTGGAGTTGATCCTTAAGATATTCCCGATCGTCGTCACCGCCAACGAGGCCGACGCGGGAACGCGCATGGCCTGCAACGCCGCCGTCGTGGGCGGGCGCACGGCGATCATTCAGAAGGGTGCGACCACGGTCTCCAACCACATGCACGCGCTGGGCCTGGGCGTGTGCGAGGTCGATACCTCGGAGTTCATTAAGTCCGGCGGCAGCGTTTACTGCCTCAAGCAATTCCTGTTCGACCGGCCGGCGGCGAAGTGAGCCGCCTCGCGCGACCTCTGCGAGGAAGATATACAATGCTTGCCAAGGGCCAAGGGGGGATTCAGTTGTCTGTGGTTTATGGACTGCTTAAATTAAATCCCTCCGACAGCAGGGTTTACAAGACGGATACGGATTGCGTCAACCTATGACATCCACGATACGGCAGACTAACGGCGATGATCACCCGGAAGCGGCCAGGAAGCACCTTACCGATGCTCAGGTGCTGGCAGCTCAGGGGCGGCACGACGGAGCGGGCTACCTTGCCGGCTATGTCGTCGAATGCTGTCTGAAAACGGTGATGCTTCTTGAGAAGAACGATCCCCCGAAAATACATATTCTGGCGAAGCTTTCTACTCAGGCTCTGAGGCTGGCTGCGATGTCCTCGGCGAAGACCGCCAAGTATGCTCCTTTTCAGAACGCGCAGCATTCGATTTACGATCCAGAATCAGGTTGGCGGGAGACGCTTCGATACCGGGAACAGGGTTTCATCTCCGCCGAAACGGCTCAGATCTGGATCGTCGAGGCGAATTTCGTGTTTCAGAAAACGGTCGCGTGCATGCGGCTCGACGGAGTGATCTGATGAAACATTTGGACGAAGCCAGACGTGATTCGGAAGTGGCGTTGAAAGCGCTAGTCTCAGAAATTGTGACTATCGAAAAGGCAGCCCTCATAGACGATCTTTTTGGGAAGATGCGACTTATTTTTTGGGCGCGCCCTGAATCCCCGGAGGCGGTCCGTCAAGAAATTCGTCAAAAGCTGGATGCCGCGCTCAAAACGGCCGGGGAGGCTTTCTGGACCGGGGATGTGTGGGACGCGACAAAAGCCGAATCCGCCGACCGCATCGTGTATGAGAAAGCATGGGCTGAAAGCCGCGGCGTCTCTGGAAGCGAAAAGGTGCGCACGGCGGACCGACGGCGCAATCGGGGCGCCTGGTTTGGGAGCCTTTCCGAGCCGCCGTGGGTTCTCCGGCCGGAAGACGGGGAGCAGGCTCCGCCTATCGTGGTTTTCTACTCCTTCAAGGGAGGGGTCGGGCGCAGCACGTCTCTCGCGGCCTTTGCTCTCCAGCGCGCCCGCTTGGGAGAACGCGTTGCCGTCGTGGACTTGGATTTGGACGCTCCTGGAGTCGGCTCGCTCATCGCCGCCGATGAAAAGGGGACCATCGCGAGATGGGGGGGGCTGGATTATCTTCTGGAACGTCCCGTGGAATCGGTCGAGCTAAGCGATTACTACCACGCTTGTCGCCGCAGGGAAATCACCGGCTCGGGCGAGATTCTCGTGGTGCCTGCGGGAACGCTTGACGACCTCTACCTGAGCAAGCTTGCTCGAGCGGATTTTGAGCCTGCTTCGCCCCAGGGGAAGCAGGCCTTGATCCTGATGCTTGAGCAGCTGCGCGCCGAACTCAAACCCCACTGGCTGCTCCTTGACGCGCGCACGGGGCTCTCCGAACCGTCCGGCGCATTGCTTGGAGGCATGGCCCACCTCCATGTCCTTTTCGGGACAACTTCCCGGCAGGCCTGGCAGGGACTGCGACTTGTCCTGGGGCGCATCGGCGCGGATCGGGTGCATGAGAACAAGGCGCAATTGGACTGCCTGCTGGTGCAGTCCATGGTGCCGGAAGATTCGAAGGCCGCGGCGACCTCGAAGGCGATTTTCTCGGATATTGCCCGGGATGCTTTCTCTGAATGCTATTACGCTCCGGATCCGACGGACACTGAGGAGGAGCGTTTCTGGTACGTCCGGGACATGGAAGCAAGCGACGCCCCCCATGCGCCGATCCCCATATCCTATCAACCCAAGCTGGCTCACTTCGATAAACTGGAAGATGTCGCTGATCATCTGGCCCAATCGCCGGAGTACTTGATGCTGGCTGAACGCATCGCCGCGCGGTTTCCTGGGAGAACAAAGCAATGACATCCGCAACGCAGCAGCAGACCGATTTGCTCGGCTCCCTCACCCGTATGGGGAGCGCGGGACGCGCTGAAGGAGAAGATATACAGAACCTTCCTAAGACATTTTTCCCAGTCGAGGAGCATCTCCGCGCTTTCGATCCCGATGTCGTGCTCGTCATCGGGCCGCGAGGCGCCGGCAAAACTGCGCTCTTTCGGGCGATTTGCGAGAAGACTCTTCTGCCGGTCCTGTCGAAACGTTTCTCGGGCTTGAGACTTCCTCCGTCTGACCGCACGGACCTGATCATTGCTTATCCTGCCGACGCTCGATTTCCCGATGGCCTGGGATTGAAGAAGTTTGCCTGCAATGTCACCGGCGATGCATTTCTTGAACTGTGGTTTGCGTACATGGTTCGGTTGCTCCGCGATAGTCTTCCGGACGCCTCTGGATTGGATGGTCTCTTTAATGCAGTGGGAAGCGATGCCGGCGCCGTCCTAAAGGCATTCAGGAAGGCAGGGAACGCGCCGCTTGCCGCGCTGGACGCTTTGGATCAGCGGCTTCTTAATCAAGATCGCCGAATCTTTATCGTCTATGATGAACTGGATACCTTGGGTTTGAGCGATTGGGAAACCGTGCAGTCGGCCGTACGGGGTCTGGCCACCTTCTGGGCCAACTACACGCGCCGCTGGCGCCGCCTGCGCGCGAAGATTTTTCTGCGGACCGACCTTTATCAGCGCATAGGAACTTCTGCGGGCGCTGACTTTTCTAAATTGGCCGCCAACCGTGTCGAGATATCCTGGAGCGACCGCAATCTCTACGCGATGCTGACAAAGCGAATGGCCAACACCTCGCCGGAACTGTTGGCCTATTGTCGTGAGTCAAAAATTGAATTCGATTCCGATCCTGAGCTGGGGCAAATCCCGAAGATCGACAACCCAGAGCAAGCGAGGCCCCTGATTGATCGAATGATCGGCCAGTACATGGGCGCAAACGCCACCAAGGGTCGGACTTTCCTGTGGTTGCTTGACCATATCCGCGATGGTCGCGGCCAAGCGATTCCTCGTCCGTTGGTGCGTTTGATCGAATCGGCCTCCGAGGTGCAACGCAATGCGGGAACTCGTCCAAGATGGCCGATTCTTATTGAACCAAGCCGGCTCCGCCGAGCATTGGAAACCGTCTCGGATGAGCACGTTAAGAGCTCATTCGATGAATGGGGATGGCTCGAGAGTCTCGGTTCGACTCTGAGTGGGGACCCATCCACCAAGGAGGTGCCCTGGGATCGCAAGCAGGCGGAGCGCGTCCTGGAAAAGTCATGGGATAAACTCAAGGGGCAGAAGTCCGAGTTGTCCCTGCCCGCCGACTCCGCCCGAGATTTCGTCAGCTATCTCGTCGAGGTCGGCATCTTTCGAGAACGCCACGACGGGCGCTTGGACGTTCCGGACCTGTTTCTCTTCGGCCTGGGCCTCAAGCGGAAGGGTGGAGTCGCGCGTCGTTAGAAAGCGCTACAATTCCGGCGTGGAAGAGTCCAGAAACGCGGCGTGTTCCTGCGGCAGCGGCAGGAAATACAAGAAGTGTTGCCTCAAGAAGCGGATCATCCGGTCGTCCGACGAGTTCCCCGTCGTCGGCTGCGCGGTCAACGATGATTGGGAAAAGCACGGCCTGGCGAACATTCTCGTGGCGCGACGCCTGAAAAGCGGGAGCCTGATCGTGGGCGGCTACCTGGCGGACACCGCATGCCTCGGACTGAAGAATACGTTCTGCCATGCCGATGTCTTGCCCGGCAAATTCGATAACGAGATGTTCCCCTCGCACTACCCGGAACGCAAGCCGTTGTCCATCGGCATCGACCTCGTCAAGGAGATCGTCCTCGGCGCGATCGACTACGCCGCGAAGTTGGGGTTTGATCCCGCTCCCGGCTTCGAGATCTCCCGTTACGTTTTGGGATCGGGGGAGCGGGTGCGCGGCGGGAACGTCCGGTTCGGCGGAATGAACGGCAAACCGTTCTTCGTCGCGGGCCCCAACGACGACGGTCCCGCGATCGTGCGCAAACTCATGCAGCGCCTGGGCAAGGACGGATTTGATTTTATGATGCCGGCGCCGCGCTAGGACCTGCACCGACAGACGCAAGGAGGCTTCACCATGGCGAACCTGAACAAAGTCATGCTCATCGGCCGTCTCACCCGCGATCCGGAGATCAAGACGTTCGGCAACGGCGGCAAGGTGGCCAACGTGGGCTTCGCCGTCAACAACCGGCGCAAGAACAAGGACACCGGACAGTGGGAAGACGCGCCGGTGTGGGTGGACTTGAAGGCGTTCAACCGCGAGACCGGGCGGAAGCTCGCCGACTTGGTGGAGCAGTCCTTGCGCAAGGGACAGCAGGTTTACGTCGAGGGGCATCTCGTCCTGGAAGAATGGTCGGGCAAGGAAGACGGCAAGAAGCAGTCGAAGATGGTGGTCTATGTCGACGACCTTCAGTTCCTGGAGAAGCGCGAGGGCGGCGCGCCGATGAAGGCGGCCGGCGCGGCTTCCGCGTCCAGCGGCGCCGGCGACGGCGGCATTGAGGAAGTCCCGTTCTGACCGCGAAGTGCTATCATGGCCGCAGGGCAGGTGGCGAAACTGGCAAACGCAGCGGACTCAATGAAATGGGTCTCCCCGGAGGCGACTCCGGGGTCATAAATCCCTCAAACTCGGGGAACGCTAAACCTTGGAAGGGCCTTTCAAAGGCAAGCCGATCCCGAGCCAAGGCTCCGAACGTCGGAGCAAGGTGTAGAGACTAGACGGGGGATGCGCCACGTGCGCAAAGGGATAGTCCACGCCCCGCGGAAACGCGGGGGTCGCGTGTAAAATCCGCCGGTCGCAAGGCCATGTGGGTTCGAGCCCCACCCTGCCCATCGTTTTGCGTTTGGTATGATGTCGGCCTTATGAAGATCGCTCCTCAGGCGTGGCGCTTCGTCGTCCCCGCGGCCGTGATCGGCGCCGCGGGGCTGTGGCTGTGCGGACGCGCGGGCGGCGCCGCGGCCGGCGGCTTGATCGCGGCGCTGGCGCTGTCTTTCGCGGGATTTTCGCTCTACTTCTTTCGCGATCCGCAGCGGCCGTTGCCCACGGACGCCGGCAAGCTCTACGCGCCGGGCGACGGGACCGTGCTGTCGGTCGCGCGCGAGGGCACGGACGGCACGACGACGCTGCGGATATTCCTCTCCGTGTTCAACGTCCACGTCCAGCGCGCGCCGTGCGCGGGCGCGGTCGTTCAAGTGGAAAAGATCGACGGGTCGTTTCGCGCCGCGATGAAGGACGAGGCGAAAGCGAACGCGCGCGTGGTCATGACTCTTGACCCCGGCGCGGGCCGAGGCCGCGTCGTTGTGGAACAGATCGCCGGCCTCATCGCCCGCGTCATCGAGTGCTGGCCCAAGCCGGGCGACGCCGTGGCCGCGGGCGCGCGCTACGGCATCATCTATTTCGGCTCCCAGGCCGCCGTGCGCTTGCCGGCGGACGCGAAGTGCACGGTGAAGCCGGGCGACGCGGTGACGGCGGGGGTCACGGAGATCGGGGAATGGACCGGCAGTCGCTGAAGCGCGGCGGGCGCGTGCTGGCGCCGTCCTTGTTTACGATCGGCAACATGGCGTGCGGCTTCTACGCGCTGTTGTCCTCCGTGCGCGGGGAGTTCGTCTCTTCGGCCACCGCGATCATCGCGGGCATGGTCTTCGACGCTTTGGACGGACGCGTCGCACGGCTGGTGCATGGCGAGTCGTCGTTCGGCGTGGAGTTCGACTCCATGGCGGACTTCCTGAGCTTCGGCGTGGCGCCCGCGCACATGATGTATGCGTTCATTCTGAAGGACTACGGCCCGTGGGGCTACCCGATGGCGTTCGTCTACGCGCTGTGCGGCGGCCTGCGCCTGGCGCGCTTCAACGCGATGGCGCACGACGGCGCGGGCTCGAAGTCCCACTTCACCGGCCTGCCCATCCCCGGCGGCGCGGGCTTCCTGGCCAGCTTCGTTCTTCTCTATCAAATCATCGAGGAAGGAAGGCCCGCGCACACTTGGCGTCTGCTGATGGACCAGATCCCTCTGCTCTACGGCCTGGCCCCGTTCATGACCGTCGCCATCGCCCTGCTGATGGTCTCTACGATTCCCTATCCCGCCTTCAAACAGCCCGGCGTTCTGCGGCCCAAATCCCTGCCCGCGATCCTGCTGCTGCTCTCCATCGGCTTCCTCCTGTTTTATTACCCGCTGATGGTGATTTTCGTGGTGTTCTTCTTCTACGTACTGATCGGACCGGTGTCTTTGCTCACGCGTTTGATCGGTCGCGCGTTCGGCTGGCGGCCGGCGCCCTTGCGCGAGATGCCGCACGAAAACGACGGAGACCACCTGTGAACGCCGACCTGCCCTTGCGCCGTCTCGATCCGGCCGCCGTCCTGCCCACCCGCGCTCATCCCGACGACGCGGGCCTGGACCTGTATGGCCTGGAGGACGCCACGCTGGATCCCGGCGCGGGCGCGCTCCTGCGCACCGGCGTGGCGGTCGCGGTGCCCGCGGGCCACGTGGGCCTGGTCTGCGACCGCTCGTCTTTGGCGCGGCGGGGACTGAAGACCGCGGGCGGCGTCATCGACGCGGGCTACCGCGGCGAGCTGGGCGTGCTGGTGTGGAACCTGTCGCGCGAGCCGCAGTCCGTCAAGCGGGGCGAGCGCATCGCCCAGCTGCTGATCCTGCCCATCGCCGTGCCCGCACCCGTGGAGACCGACGCGCTGGACGCGACCGCGCGCGGCGTCGGCGGCTTCGGCTCCACCGGCCGCTGACTGTTGCGTCAGGTCATCTCGGCGCAGGTTATGAAGCGGTAAGACTGGGCGGGGCTGAATGATGCTCACTTGCGGAAAGCGTTCTCCGGAGGTTCAGAGCAATTGGGATGCTTAGTAAGACAACGCCTGCGGAAAAAATAAATGTTGTACGTATCCCAACACGGTCGGCTAATGCCCCAGTGATAAGGAGTGAGGCGATCCCCCCAAGCCGATAAAGCAGGGAAGCCATCGAAACTAAAGTCGCCCGCTTATCACCGGAGATAAATTCGTTCAGAGTGCTGCGGCGTGCTGGAGCAAAGCCGGCTCGCCCCAACTCGAACAGTAGAAAAGAGATCAGCACTGCGCTCGCGTTATGGAGTGTTGCCATCGACAGGATGGAACATAGGCAAAGCAACGGGAAGAAAACAAAACAGTTATGCGCGTACGCGCGAGAATGGCTTCTTTTGAATACACTGGCGCCAATCAGTCGCGCTGCTCCGACACAGCACCAAACCCATCCCAATGCCGCCACGCTTCCGAAAACGTCCTTCAGAAATGGCGCCCAAAAAACGTTCAGTGCCTGAAACGCAAAAGCCAGCAGGATGTTCATGACAAGGAAATCCTGGAGGTGTTTGTGGCTTCTAATGAATGTCGCGCAATTCCGCATCGTTGATAGATTTAGTGAAGCGACGATGCCGGAATGAAGGAGTCTGGCGCGCGGAGTTTCCGGAAACGTCGTCCATATGATCGGAACAGCGGCGGCGGCAACGACAAGGCTCGGGAGGAATGACATCCTCAGTGAGTGCGCTCCGATTAATCCGCCCAGCAATCCCCCCGCGATCGTCGACACACTGCCGATCTGAGCGGATGTGCCAAATATTCCCGGAATTTCCGAATCAGCCCGTTCAGCTTTAAGCCGATCTACAAGCCACGCCTCTGCCGAACCGGAGATGAAGGCCGATCCTGTGCCGCTCAAGCCGATCAAAAGCGTTATGGACCAGAACGTGTGCGAGAATAAAATGCCGCCGTAGGCGAGCGCCTCCAGAATTACTCCGACAAGAAGGGCCGTCCTCCTTCCAAAATGATCGGCGAAAGCGCCAGTTGGCAGTTGGAACAACATGAACGCCGATATCCCGACAGTATTCACGATGTTTGCGTGGAATTTAGAAAGTCCCAGGCTGTACATGAAGAGAAAGTATGTTGTATTGGTGAACGCATCGCCAAGACTGAGGAGCCCTTCCAACGTTAGGAACGCGTAACGTGCCGTCCGCACATCGTCCGCATTCGCGGCTAAAACGCTCACGGAATGTTCTCCATCGCCTGAATTACTTGCATCGCAATTCGAGAAATCGATTCTTCGATTTTCGCGCGTGGCAACATTTCGTTCCCGCGGTCCCGGAACAACGAGATGCTTGCCGCTTTTAGGTCGTGAGCGTTTGCGTAACAAAATAGTGCGGTCGTCTCCATATCCACGGAGTCTCCCGCTTTTGGCAGAGGCTGCCAAACGACGTCCAGCGTAAAAGCTGTGATTTCCTTGATTCCCGGGAGGCCGCAGAGGCGCCGAAGTAGGGCATCCGATGGCGTCGGGTTGGAATCGGGGAGGAGGCGCTCGGAAAGGATGTCCTTGTTTGTGCAGGAAATAACGAGCCCGTAGTCGCCTAGATTTAAATCTTTGCGCACGACCCCGCATGTGCCGATGCGGATGAAAATATCGCACCGAACATGAGTTCTGATCGCCGGCAAAAGGTTCAGTATGTGGGCGGTGCCGATCGCGGTAGTCGCAAAATAGCGGCGGCCCTGCGTAAATTCGTAGCCGAGCGTCCCCAGACCGCTCACCACCTTGCGACCGCCGACCGTGCTAAGAAATTGCTTGATGTGCGAGTGCTTTTCGAAGACGAGGCAGATATCAGCTGTCTTTTGCCCGCTCATGGATGGTTTACGTCGCCGTATGGGTATTCATCTCGGTTCTCACCGCAGAAATAAGCAGGACACCAGAAAATGCACTTTTGTTTTGGCGCTATCCACTTCGTTCTCTTCAGGTTCAGCGCGCGAGCGAACTCCGGGGCTCCGAGGACTTCATCCCACCCGCCCTTATCCCAATAATTTCCGAGACTAATATCCTTCCTGCAAAGGAGAGGGCAAGGATAGACATCCCCTTTCGCATCAATATATAGATTCTCTGATAAGGCTTCGCACTTGGGCTGTGCCGGCAGGAGTTCTGGATAATGGAACTCAGCCGTTGTCGACGCGTGGCCAATTATCTGCTCCATGAGTCGTTTTACTTTGTCGATCAGGTGTAGGTTTTCTTCGACGACCGACATCGCGATGATGGTCGGAACATTTGCCCCGACTAGCGTGCGAATGGCTTCGATGGCAGTTGCGTAAGACCCTTTCCTCTTCCTGAAATAATCGTGGAACTCCGCGTCTCCATCGATGCTTATCTGCGCGAGATGGATGCTTGCTTTTATCGCCCTAAATTTTTCCACCACCATAAAGCCATTCGAGAACAGCATCTGATGAAGCCCAAGGCTTCTCCCGTAAGAGATGATTTCTTCGAAGTCGGGGTTTAAGGTCGGTTCCCCACCGCTGTAATCCATTTGCCAAGCGCCGATCTTCACGGCATCGTCGATAATGTGCCTCATGTCGTCTGCCGTCAGTCGGTGAGGCGTCTGCTCCCCGGCATAGCAGTGGCGGCATTTGTTCGTGCAAAAATTATTTAGTTGCACATGGATGGAGCGTATATCATCGCGAAACGTTATTGATGCATTTGGTGGAGTACTCTTAACAAGTCCCAATCGCTTCAGTTCTAAAAGAAATCCGTTGTTATTGGGTAACTCAATTGAATCCCGCAGCCAGATTTCTTTGTAGGGCGACCGGAACTCCAGGGTCTTGGCGGCCCGTATATAGGTCTTGCCTTTGAGAACTTTGGTGATTTTATTCCGGTAGTAGCTTGTCATGGGAGAGACGCCTTAGTAATCTGGACAGTCGGGCCAAAAAACAAAAAAGACCCACGCCGACCGTGGGCCCTAGGTGAAAAACTTCAACTGCGTCAAAAATGAAGTCGGATTACGGATGGTTGCAGATAACCCCTTCGTGGTCCTCTTCGATCACTACGAAGTATTCGGGATTAATCGGTGCAACGACAGGGGCGGGGGCTACGACGATGGTATTTTCCATGTGTCCACCGTACAATATATTTCGGAGGAGTTCAAGGAAATTTTTGGGCCCTCCTGCGATGAGTTCATTGAATCTCGTGAAAATCGGCGGCCCTCAGCGCGATGGGCTCATTTTTACTTTTTGCGCATGAACAGCGGCGGGCCCTTTTGGATGCGGCCCGGGTGGGAGTTGGCGCCGGTCAGCACGTCGTCGGCGGTCAGCGCCTCCGGGAACTGACGCACGCCCAACTGCAGGTGCATCTCCGCGGCCTTGCGCGGCATGAACGGCTCGATCCAACCGGCGACGATGCGCAGGGAGTGGATCATGTCGAACAGCACAAGCTCGCACTTGACCTTGTCGGTCTTGGCCAATTTAAAAGGCTCGGTCTTGGCCACGCGCTCGTTGAGGGAGCGGATGACCTCCCAGATGACTTCCAGCGCGCCGTGGAAGTCCAGCGCGTCGATCTTCGCGGAGATCTCCGGGGCGCGCGGTGCGACATTCGTGAGATGGAAGTCGTCGCTGGGCGAGCCCTTGACCGGCATGCGCCCGTCCAGGTAGCTGTCGACCATGGTCTCGATGCGGTAGAGCAGGTTGCTCAGCCCGTCGACCAGCTCCGAGTTGTAGCGCAGCCTCAGCGCCTGAGCCGAGAAGTCCCCGTCGTTGCCGAACTGCATCTGGCGCAGCAGGAAGAAGCGGAACACATCCGTTCCGTATTCGCGCGTGATCTCGTAGGGGTCCACGAAATTCCCGGAGGACTTGGACATCTTCTTGCCCTCGGCCGTCCACCAGCCGTGCGCGAACACCTGCTTGGGCAGCGGGAGGCCGGCGGCCATCAGCATCGCGGGCCAGATCACGGCGTGGAAGCGGTAGATTTCCTTGCCGACGATGTGCACGTCGGCGGGCCACAGGTCGTCCGTGCCGGCGGTGGCCGACCAGTAGTTGATCAAAGCGTCGAACCAGACGTAGATGGTGTGCGACTGGTCGCCGGGCACGGGAATGCCCCACTTCACTTTTTGGCGCGAGACCGACAGGTCCTGTAGGCCGCCCTCGACGAAGCGCAGGATTTCGCTGGCGCGGTGAGACGGGGCCAGGAAGTCGGGGTGCGCGGCGTAATGCTTGAGCAGGGGCTCCTGATATTTCGAGAGCTTGAAAAACCAGCTCTCCTCTTCCACCCGCTGCAGCGGCTTGCGGCACTCCGCGTTCGGGCACAGGCGGCGGCCTTTGTCGTCCTCGGGCGCTTCCGTCTCGGTGAAGAAGGTTTCGTCGGAGACGCAGTACCAGCCCTGATACGTGCCCTTATAAATGTCGCCCTTTTTGATCAGGAGCGCGAACAGCTCCGAGACCTTGTCCTCGTGGCGCTTTTCCGTGGTGCGGATGTAGTCGTCGTAGGTGATGTCCAGGTGCTTCCACAGCTCGCGAAACTTCGCGGAGGTCATGTCGCAGAAGTCGATGGTGTGCTTGCCGGCGGCTTTGGCGGCTTCCTCGATCTTCTGGCCGTGCTCGTCGGTGCCGGTGAGCAGGTGGACCGGCGCGCCTTGGGCGCGCTTGTGGCGCGCCAGGACGTCGGCGGCGATGGTCGTATAGGCGTGCCCCAGGTGCGGGGCGGCGTTGACGTAATAGAGCGGCGTGGTGATGTAGTATTTTTTCATGGCAGAGGGGGGTCAGCGCGCGCTCTCGGCTTCGAGTGCGGCGAGGGTGAGGACCAGCTTCGGATCGGCGTTGGCGCGCAAGGCGGCGCGCAGTTCCTGCAGTTCGCGCAGAGGGCCTTCGACGGCGGAAAACGGGACGCGGCCGTCCAGGTGCTTGAGGCGCAGGCGCTGGCCCAAGGCGAACAGCGCGCGCTCCACCTGGGCGCGCGCGGCGGTCAGGTCCCGCGGCAGGGCGTCCGCGGCCGAGACGGCGACCAGCGGCCCGCCGCCTTCCGGCAAGGGCTCGTCGTCGGCCAATTCCAGGGCGCGGCCCGCCGAGCCGTCGCACAGCGCTCCCAGCGCCGCGGCGCGCGCCGTCGTCTGGCCGCGGCCGATGAGTATTTTTTCCACCACGGCGGCGGGAAGCGGGCCGAAGGTCACCGCAAAACAGCGCGAGGCGATGGTCCGGGGCAGGCGCTCGCGCTGGGAGGCGCACAGAATCCACAGCGTGGCGCTGGGCGGCTCCTCGATGATCTTCAAGAGCGCGTTGGCGGCCTCGGCGCTGAGCTTTTCGGCGTCCGGGATCACGGCGACCTTCCAGCCGTCCAGGAAGGGCTTCATCTCCATCTCGGCGCGCAGGCGGCGCACCGTGTCCACCTTCAGCGTCTTCTGCTTGGCCGGGTCTTCTTCTTCCAGCGCGGCCTGGTAAAATTCGTCGGCCACGCGCACGTCGGCGTGGGTGCGCGCGTCGACGCCGCGGCAGTCGCCGCACTCGCCGCAGGACGCTTCCCCCGTAAACGGCCTCTCGCGGCACACCAGCGCCTTGGCCGTCTCCAGCGCCGCCAAGCGCTTGCCCACGCCCTCCATGCCGACGAACAACAATGCCGAGGGCAGGCGTCCGGAGGAAAGCAGTCCCTCTAAAATTTTCGTCGCGCGGGCCTGGCCCAGGACCTTGTCGAGCTTCATCGCGCAAGCCTGAGCGCGCGCGACAGGATGTCCTGGTGCAGGTCGTCCTGCGCGCGGCGGCCGTCCAGCAGAACCGTGCGCGGCGCGCGCGCCAGGCGCCGGTAGCCCGCGCGCACGCGGCTGCGGAATTGCGCCGGCTCGCGCTCCAGGCGGTCGTGCGCGCGCGCGCGGTCGCGGCGGGAGAACTCCGCGTCGGGCACGTCGATGACGACCGTCAGGTCCGGGCGCAGGCCGCCGGTCGCGTAGCGGCTGAGCGCGCGGGTCAGGGAAAGTCCCAGGCCGCGCGCCAGTCCTTGATAGACGTCCGTCGACAGCGTGTAGCGCTCGGAGACCACGACCTGTCCGTCGGCCAGCGCGGGCATAAGTTTCTCGCGCGTGTGCTGGGCCCGCGAGGCCTCATAAAGAAAAAGCTCGGTCAGCGGGTCCACCGTCAGCGCGGGGTCCAGCAGGACGCGGCGTACGGCCTCCGCCACGGCGGTGCCGCCGGGCTCGCGCGTGTGCAGGACCTTCCGGCCGCGCGTCTCCAGCGCCTGGGCCAACAGGCGGGCCTGGGTGGATTTCCCGGATTTGTCGGGTCCTTCCAATACGATAAAGACGCCGCGGCGGGGAGTCATATTATGATGGATTCTACTAAATCATGTTCTCGGGGCCGGCTGCGGGCTTGAGGATGTTTCCTTTTTTCTCCCTTGATTTCGCCGGCGAAACTGCTTATACTTCGTCGCAACTAGCGGCCATGTTTTTGCTTAAAAAAATTGATTTACAAGAAAAAAATCAGTAATCGGCTGCCAACCAGCTCCTCCGGCGTAACGTTGGTTGAGCTGATGATCGCGATGGCCATCCTGTCGATCGGTGCGGTGGGCTTGATCGGCGCGTTCCTGGGTATTCAGCGAGCGACCCAGGTGGCTAAAAATAAGACGCTTGCGTCAGGACTTGCCCAAGAAAAACTTCAGATTTTGGGGCAACTCCCCTACAATCAGGTTCTGGTCACGCCGTCCCCCAGTTACCGTACGGACTATACCCCCAATATTCCTTACGATACCACATACTTTCCGCCGGAGACCATTTTGGAGGGCGGCGTGGTTTATACGCGCCTCACCAATGTTCAGGTGGTCACGGAGAATCTTGGACAATTGCAGATTTTGCCGCCGACCAATCCGGACACCGGTATGAGACTTGTGACCAGCTACATCCTGTGGAACGAGGGAGGACAAAAAAAATTCCAAGCGCTTAATACGGTTATGAGCAATCCGGACACCGTGACAAGCAACTCCAATTTCATCGGCACTTTGAGAAATGCCAGTAGTATGAGCCCAATCATTGGCGGGCAGGTAAACATTGCAGAGAACCAGGGGTGGATGAACACGACGAACGGTTCCGGGCAGTACGCGATTTCTGCCGCTCCCGGAAATTTCAACTTAATCGCCTCTGCGCGCGGCTATTTTACTCAGTTTTTGCCGGTCACAATTGCACCCAACCAGACTCTGACGAACGATTTTTCGATGGTCCCGATGAGTTCCGGTTCGGTAACTGGAACGGCGTGGCTTAATAGCGGCTTGGTCATCAGCCAGGTCGTTGTATCAACCGCGCAGGCCAACGTCAATAACTTTCAGGCCCAGTATATCGAGCTCTACAATCCCACACCCCGCCCGATCGCGATCCAATCGGGCGTCCCGGGGACCTTTCCGGCCATCAAGCTAAATTTTCAATCGGCGCCGGGTTGCGGAGACCCGTCGACCTGCGCCGATCCAAACTGGGGTATCAAGCTTGTTTATGTGAGCACCGTTGTGCCAGCTTATGGTTACTACGTGATCGCAAACACCACCACGTTTATGGTCAATGGGACTTCCGTTGCAGCGGACGCTTACTATGAGAGCGATGCAAATACTTACTGCACGACTCCTCCAGCCACATGGAATACCGCTTCGATCCCACCGGTGATGGCAATTATGTCTCAGCAGGGACATGGTGGGGCGCTTTGGCTCAAAGACTCATACGGCAATGTGATTGATTCGGTCGGTTGGAGTCATAACGGGAACTCTCCGCCGCAATGCGTCCCGTACTGTATTCCATTCCTGGCCTCAGGCTTCGCGGCCGCGACGGAAATCGTGCGCACCTCCAGCCCGAACTTTGCGACCAACGCCTGGGGACCTGCTTATGACACCGGAATCAGTTCCATCGATTTCGTTTACCCGCCGATTATTACCGGATTCCCTTTCCAGCCCTACAACAGTTTCGGGGCAATCACGCCGCCCATCGCAGGTCGCCCTCCGATTGGAGGCGTAGTCACGGCTTCCGACGGATTATCGCTCCCCTCCACCATCACTGCGGTCGGCTACCCGCCGACGGGGTATTTTTCTCTGACGAATGTCGCGACGGGAACTTGGACGGTCTTGATCACCAGCGGCGCCTATACGTTAGAGAACGACACCGTCACCATCCCCGCGCTCGGCTCCATTTATAGCTTCCCCAGCAGCACGACATTTCTTAACAAGCCGACGTCTGTGGGCTTTATCGCGGGAACAGTCACAGACGTTTTTGGGAGCCCAATCTCATTGCCGGTGCCGATCACGGTCAGTCCGGGCCCGGCGGGCAGCAATACACTTGCCAGTACCTCGAACGGCCGTTATATCCTAACCGTTTCGGTGAGTTCGGGCGGAACTTCGGGCCATGGAATGTCCGGGGGGGGGTTCTCGCCGGCGCTCGTTAATGTCTCCGCGAACCCAGGTCCAAGCGGAAATAGTAGTTACATTACCGTCTCATCTGCGGGTGTAAGTGTGCAGGTGGGACAGATCACCGACCAGGTCAATTTCGTCCTTTCTCAAGGCGGACGAATTTCTGGTTTCGTCTCTCGCGATGGGATAAACGGCATTCCGGGCGTCACTGTCTCAGCCATCAACACGGCTAGCGGCGCGTCCGCAGACACGGAGGTCACCGATTCCAGCGGCCATTTCGCTACCATGAACATCGCCACCGGAACGTATCAGGTCGTGCCGGAGCTTGACTCCCTGGAATACGCGACGCCCGTTTCCCCGACGCTCACCGTCACCCCGGGTCAATCCGTATTTTCGGCGACGTTCACCGTGACGGGCGCCCTCGGCACCATTTCTGGGAGCGTTAAGTCTGGCGGCCAGCCGATCACGAGCGGCGTGCTGATCTTCGTCACGACGTCGACCCTCGCCGGAAGCCCGCCCGTTCCGCCTGTACTCAGCACGGCGACATTAGCGTCCAGTGCCGTCTACCTGGCGTCGAGCCATGAGGATGGGACTTATAGCGTCGGTGTGAGGCAGAGCACGGTTCCGGCATACAATGTCTACGCCTATTACACGACGGTCAATAGTGCGGGCGCGGTGACGTTTCAGACCCAGAAAATAGCGGGAGTTCCGGTCCTTGCCGGGTCGACGGTCACGGCTCAAAATTTCGCATGGTGATCTGTAGACGCCGCGCCGGCTATACGCTCGTGGAAGCCATGCTGGTGGTGGCGATCCTTGGTATTCTTGCTTCCGTCGGCGCCAACATGCTCATTCAAGCGAACCGATACTTTATCATGGCCAAAACGCGGTCCGACCTTCAAAAAGAAGCGCGTGCCGCGATGTACGTGATGATACGTGAGTTGCGGCAGGCGAAATCGAATACAATCGTCATCGATCGGGTTGCGGCGGCTCAGCCTTTTTTCTCCCGCATTACATTCACTAAGCTCCAGGGTGAGACGTTAACTTTCGAGCAAGTGGGCAACGATCTGATCAAGGTCAACGGCACGGGGCAAGTCATCCTCAGTAAAAATCTCGCCTATCTGGCCTTCACCTTCCCACGCTCCGATGACATGACGATCGTATCCGTGGCGATGACGCTTCAAGAAAGCATCTATCAAGGCCGGACAAAAGCGCTCCACATGGCTTCGGAGCAGGTGCAGGTAATGAACTAATGCCCAGAAAAAGCATCGCGCGCGGCCAGGTTCTGGTCGGCGTCATCATGTTGCTGTTGATTCTTCTCATCCTGGTGCCGGCTTTGGTGGAGTGGGTTCAGATTGACTCCAAGGCGTCGGTCGGCGATGCAAAAAAAACGACTGCATTCAACTTGGCCGAAGCCGCTGTCGAGCGAGGCGCCTGGAAAGTCAAAAGTTCGACCGGCATTTGGCAGCAGGTCACTTCGGGCGGCGCGCTTGCGGGCTACAATTTCGACGTGACCTACACCGATGTTCCCGGCGGAACCTATCGGATCAAAGTCACTGACATCGGCACGAGTAGCGTTACTATCGTGGGCGAGGGGCGGGACAACCAGAGCCAGCAGACACGTGCGGTCAGCGCCGTGTTCCAAAATCAGTCCGTCTACAGCCCTCTCATGGCCTCGCAGGGAGTTAATTGGAGTCAAGGCATGTGCCCGATGTGGGGCCCGATTATGTCTCAGGGCAACATCAACTTGTTGGATGATTATGTAGCCAACTGGTACTTTCCCCGTAAATATGCGAAGGGAGTCGTGGTGGGCACGGCCGCCAACCCGCGCGACACGAATGGGTTGACTCCTCCGAATACGGACGGCGTCGAGTGGTGGTCGGATTACCAATACGTGCCGGATCTCCCGATTCTGGATTTCGCCACGCTTCGTTCGTCTGCGGCGGCGACGGGGACTTTGAACGTATACGGTTGCGAGAGTAGCGCAACGTATACGGTCCCGGGAACTACAGCCACGGCAGCCGGCCCCGCTCCGTGGGATTCTACGCCTGGGGGCTGCTACAACACTGGCAGCCACTCCCTGCATTTCAGCGCTTCATTCAACCATCCTAACGGCGCGGGAAACCAGCCGAACAATACATACGTTTGGTATTACGATCATGACGTCATTCTCGGAGGCGAGAACATCAACGGGCCGCCTCTTAATACCGGCACTGGTCTTTACGGAATCGGACTTCACGGGAGTCTAATTGTCCGCGGAAACCTGACGCTGGACGCGACCGGAGACTACAATTATACGGGGACGGTTCCGGTAAATGCATGGGCGGAATACGACAGACTGACCAAGACGACTTATGATACGGCCGCATCTGGAGAGTATCCTGCCGACAACGGATATCATCAGAGTCTGCCGACCTGGCGGTTTGGAACGGACAGCGCCTGCATCCCTGCGACGAGTGGAACCTTCTTCGGCTACTATTATAACGGCTGTGGGTGGATCAATACGGTCGGCATTCGGGGCTTCACTTATGTGGGTGGAAATCTGAACATTACCACCAACGGCTTTATGGATTTTAACGGCGCGGTTTGGGTCAACGGCAGCGTGGTTTCAGCGGGAACGAGCCCGATTCAATTTTGCGGCATATATTTCGACGATCAGTTGAAGTTGCCGACGCTGAATGTCGTTCTCACTCGCCAATCTTGGAAAGAAATCTCGCCGAGCGGGACTCCTTGGCCTTAGGGGTTCGCGGGTGAACCGGATTGATTGGCCCGCGGTCGCCCGAAAATTTGGGCTCTTCGCAGCTTTTGTGATCTGTTGTGTTCCGATTGCCGATCCTGATTTGCCGTGGCATTTGGCGGTCGCGCGGCGCATTATTGCCACAGGGGCCGTGCCGCGTCATGATTTCTTATCTTGGACGATGGCCGGTCGGCCCTGGATTGATTTCGAGTGGGGGGCTGAAATCATTTTCCGCGGACTCGAATGCATTGGTGGTGGCGTCGCGCTTTGGATGTTCCGGGCGGCATCGTTGTTTCTGGTGACCTTCTTACTGGTTGGATTGCTCCGATTATGGAAGGTGCCTCGGTCCTGGGATGGATTTGTGGCGCCGGCGTTCGCGGCAGCGCTGTTCCCTGCGTTCGGACTTCGGACCGAGGTCTTTTCGCTGATTTTTCTGTTGCTGGAGTTCCAGGCGCTTGAGCGCCGGCGGTTGGGCGTACTAGGGGTGGACGGGGCGGTCTTCGCCGCGTGGCATATTCCATTCTATGCTGTATGGGCCAATCTGCATGCGGGATTCCCTGCGGGGCTGGTAATTTGTTTCTGCTACGGCATAGGCGAGTTGAGGACGCAACCGGATGGAACTGTTCCGTGGTCCGGTTTATCCGGAATCCTGGGAGCGGCGGGGACCCTTTTTAACCCGTATGGCGCGGGCGTGTGGTCCGTATTAGTCGACCACTGGAAACACTTGGACATGATGCGTCAATTGATCCAGGAGTGGTGGACGCCGAGTTTTCTTTTTGACTTCCTGACCGGCTATTGGGTCGCGATCGCATTTGCGTTTGCGGGTATATTGCTGATTTTGTCGAAGGGTTATGCTCTGCCGGACGAGCATGTCGCGATCTTGCTTATATTTGGCTATTTAGGATCACGTTCTGTTCGTAGTACAAGATACGCGTTGCTCACGGTCTTTCCGATCGGGGTAGCGGCCTGGAGTAATCTCAAACTGTCGCGCCGAAGCCGGGGGACTCTTGCATTTGCGGCAGCGGCCGCAATTTGTTTTTCAATTTGGCGCGGACTGCGGGTTGGGACTCATGCCTTTAGGTTGGATCGGTCCACCATGCAAGGAACGCCGGGTCCCGAGGGCGTATTCGCGTTTCTGGAGAAGGAGAAATCTACGTTATCGGATTTGAAGCTGTACAATCCGTATAACTGGGGCGGTACTTTTGATGCAAGGCTCTTCCCGGACTATCGAATGTTTATCGATGGGCGCTATATATTTATCGAACTGCTTTCTCAAGTTGATAAAGCATATCGTGCTCCGACGGCATGGTGGCGATTCGTGGCTGAGCATGAGATCGATTTGGCGGTCGTCGAAAATGATGGATTAATATTACACTACCCCTGGGAAGTGATCGGCAGACCCTATTCCGTCTACGCTTGGCCCCGTAAGGAGTGGGCGCTGGTTTATTGGGATCGGGACGCGCTCGTCCTTGTTCGTCGCACAGCGGTTCAGAAAGGGTGGCTGGCCGCACACGAGTTCAAGTGGCTCGGTCCTCGCGACCTCCACCACACAGGTCTTCTCATTGTGGGTGGACAGATCCGCCTTGAAGCGGTTGAGGCGGAGATCGCGCGCTATCATCGGGAGATCGGTGATCCGGGAGAGGCGCGCGCTCTTGACGATTGGTTGATCGAATTTAAGAAGGGCCTGCGTCGTGTTGGTAGATGGACACCTCCGAGTTCTCGAAAATCTTTTTCGCCTCCTGAAGCAAACCTGCTGCCGGTGCGGTCTTGAAACCTTGGCGCCAGCGGCCGTCGAGGAAGAGATAGTCCACGCCCGAGTTCCAAAACAGCCGGAGACGCTCGGCATCGTTAAGTCCTGAGCCGAGCGAGAATATATTGCGCATCCAGCCTTGGCGCTCTTCGAAGTCAACGGCCTGAGCCCAATGCCCCCACATAACCGTGTTTCCCGCGAAGGCGCATACTTTGGCGCTGGTTTGCGGGTCTGCAAAGACGACCGCTGAGTGAGAGCTGTGCGCTTCTAGGTATTGGAGGGCCTGCTTCATCTCGGGGCTCAAATAGTAATCTTCTCCGATATTCTGGGCCGCCATCGCAAGGCTTTCGCGAAGATGAATGGTCAGTGTATAGGGCATGGCCAAAAGGAGCAGCGCTACGCACGCCGCTGCGGGACGGGGTTTCCAACCAAGACTGGACAGAATCGGTTCAGTCGCGGCGCCGGCGAGTACGCATAAGGCAACGTGCGCTCCGAAAATATACTTCGTTTGAAACCAAATCGAGCTATACGAAAGCACGGCCGAGATGCCGATCCACGATAGCAGCGGCCAATATCTTCGAAAGAACTTTTTCTCCTGTATTGCGCCTGCTGCGGTCAACCAGGGTAGGAAGCCTAGGCCGGATAGATAGGCGAAAGGTGTGATCGCGTCGGCTGTGCCGAGGGCGTTGTGCCTTCGCAGCATCGGATCGAAAATGGCGACCGCTGCGACATAGATCGAAGAAGGCAATGAAGCGCCGATGATTCTGAACCAGAACGGCTGCCAATCCTTTGGGCGTCGTGCGATACAGATTATGGTCAACAAGGGATAGAGCACGACGAGCGGGTATGGATGAATAAGGGCCAACGCCCCCAGGCAGGCACCGCTGAGCCAGGCCGTGGGTTTCTTGCCGCTGCTGACGCTTTCGTCGGCCCAAATCAGTGACATGAGCATCAGCGCCAGGGAAAACGGGTAAAGAGGATTCCAAAGAAGACACCAGAACGTGTTGGAATCGACAAGCCAAAGGTCGACGGGCGTCCAGTTGCGCGACAAACCTTCCGGAAAGAGCGTCGGTGTCCAGCCGCCTAGGCCGGCGGAAACCCCAACAAAAATCGAGGCGGCGATGGACTGGAGCGGGCTCAACCTGAAATGACGCAGGAGTCGGAAAAAGGAGGCGAAAAAGACGACGATCCCCAAGGACTTCATGAGCAGGAATACCAGCCCTATGTCGGCTCCCGAGATTTTTGCCAGAAGTCCGGCGACCAGGAAGAATGGTAAGAAAATGATTCGTGGGTTATGTAGGGCGGTAAATTTTAAGGTGAAGAGCCAGTGCCCATCGTAGGCTTGTCTTGCCCATGCGCGGTAGGCATGAGTGTCAACTGGATAGGGGGGGATCATCCAATCATAGGTGTAACCGGGAGACGTGCGATATGCGTTGATGAAGTATGGAGCTGTGGCTAAAAAAAGGATAAATGAGGTCCAAAAAAAGCGGAAGCTAGTTGGAGCGCCGATCTCGTCATCATTAATAACGTTCCGAACTGGAGCCATGGGACATTAAATCAAATGCCCGCCCGGCTCTCCATCAGATCTCCCGTGCATTCTTGAGGGTGTGAGAATAAATTTGATTCTGGCGGATCAGTTTGCTACAATGGGTTCATAATTGCGCAAGGAGTCCTCTGTCATGTACGCGATCATCGAGACGGGAAGCAAGCAGTTGTGGGTCGTCCCCGGCGAGACCGTCAAGGTCGAGAAGCTGGAAGTGGAGCCCGGCGCGAAG
>JABEUV010000200.1 GCA_013044195.1 Elusimicrobiota bacterium
CGCCGTCGACGGCGCGGAGAACCAGCGCAGCACCAGCCCCGCATAGGCGGCGAAGGCCACGGCGATCATCAGCAGGGACGCGGCGATGACTAGGTTCGTGCGGCGGGATTCGCGCATGGGTTTATTATAGAAAAGGGCCCGCCCCCGGCGATCGTCGCCGAGGGCGGGCGTTTGCGGCGTGCGGCGCGCTACTTCGAGAAATACTTCCAGCGCCGGTCCTGATCGGCGCAGACGTGCGTCAGAAGGTGCTCCTCGACGCGCGTCCAGGTCTCGTCGCCCTCGGGCGCGGCGGTCATGCGCGCCCAGGCGCGCTCGCTCTCCTCCATGCTCAGAGAGAGAGCTTCCAAGTGCGCGACCTCTTCGGGCGTCGTCTCGACGGCGCGCGGGCGGCGAGCGGCGCCGCGCGCGGCGGAAAGGGATTTGGGCCTCGCGGCCCGGCGCGTCTTCGTTTTCATGCGGTGAACCTCCCTGCCCGTATTCGCGGCGCTGATGCCCCGCGGGGGCGTCAGAAGTGTAAGTCGTGAACTCGGTTTTCGCAAGGGGTGGGGGGTCAATTCTCGGAGTGCGCGTCGCGCAGGCTGAGGACGATCGCGCGCCAGATCTCGTCTTCTTGGCCGCCGTAAAAGAAGTACAGCTCGTTCTGGCCCAGGATGTAGGTCTCGATGTGCGGCGTGGGCGACAAGATATTGGCCTGCACGCCGGGCAAGGTCGCGATCTGGATGTTCTTGGTGACGAATTTTGTGTTGCGCAGCTTGCCGGCGACGGCTTGGGAGAGGCGGGAGAGGCCCGCGGGGTTGGGCGAGAAGTCGCTGGGTGCGACCTCCAGGCGGACGATGCCCATCTGGCCGAACAACTCCTTGTCGATGAAGTTGGTCGGGTCGGTGCCGCGCGGGCAGAAATGCACGACTTCGTCGGTCTTTTCCGGATCGCGGTAGGCGCTGACGCCGACGTAGTTGGGCGGCAGGCGCACCACCCAGCCCGCGTGTCCCACGTAGCCGGATTCGCCGGAGGCCGCCGCCGCCGCGGGCTTTTCCGGCGAGGGCTTCATCATGATCAGCCCGGCCAGCACCAGCAGAAGGACGGAGCCCAGCGCGGCGGCCAGCATCGCGGCCTTTTTACGGTCGGGCGGAGTTTTGAGGCGCACGGCCGGCGCGGGTGGTGGTTTGGGATTGATGCGGGCGACCGCGAGGCAATCCTGGAAGTCCTGTTCGCTGACGCCTTCTTCTTTCAGTTGAAGACGCAGGTCCTCCGCGTCGAAGTTGGGAAGATGGGCGCGAAGATAGTCGACGACCTCGGGAAGGACCATTCGCGATTAGGTTAGGGCCGCGGACCGCGGTTGTCAAGACGCGCGCGATGAAAAAACGGCGTCAGCGTGGCTTCAACTGGTCGATGATGAATTGGCGCAGTTCGACCTTGGTTTTCGGATCGGCGACGGTCCCGGTGACCGCCACGTCGATGGGGGCCACGCGGCCCACCTGGGCGGTGACGACCAGGTCCAACAGCTCCTTGGGCAGGTCGATGGTGCCCCGCGCGGAGACCTGTGCGGCGTCGGAGTCCATCTCCGAGCGGCGCAAGGTCATCACGCCGTTCTTGAAGCCGTACTCGCCGACGATTTGGTGGAGCGTGATGTCGTTGAAGTTCGGGAATAGATGCAGGCCGCCGATGCGGCCCAGCTTCTGCACGATGAGCAGGGGAAAGATCAGCACTTTCACCAGCTTCGACTCCGTGGCCATGTCGCCCACGGAGCGGACCCTGCCGCCGCCCACTTGCAGGCTGGCCTCGCCGTCAAGGCCCCCCAGGTCCGGCGTCAGCCCGCGCAGGTCCCAGCCCACCGTCACGTTCTCGACGGTCGCGTTGGGGTGGAGGAGCTTGCCGACGCGGAAGTGGCCGAGGGTGGAGATCACCAGCGGCTTGGCCGCCGCGCCCGGCGAGGCTTTTTCGCTTGCGGCCCGGCGGTCGGCCTGGACCTTGCTCTTGGCGGCCAGCCAGCGGCCCAGATCGAAGCGGTCCAGGGACGCCTCCAGCTGAATCTCGGGGGCGCGCGCGTAATCCTTCACCGTCAGGTCCATTTTCAGCGCGCCGTCGCCGACGAGGCCCACCAGGTTGGGAACGTCGACGCGCGTCTGATCGAAGGAGACCGTCCCGGCGAAGCCGGAGAACGGAAGCTCCGCCACCGTCGCGCCCAGGCCTTGGAAGCGAAGCTTGCCGGCGTAGACCGGATGCGCCTTGTCCCCGGTCACCGACAACGCGAAAAATCCGGTCCCGCCGGGCTTGAGGTCCCGCGTGCGCGGCGTCAGATCCACCAGTTCGTCGAGCGAAAACGAGCGGCACTTGATCAAAAGGTCCAGCGCGCCGCGGCCGGCGGGTTGCGCGACGGTGCCGGAGACGTCCACGTCGTTGTGCCCCGCGATCAGGCGCAGGGAACGGATTTTGACTTCGCGCGCGGAGTAGGACCCGTCCAGGCTCCAATGGGTGGCGGGCGTGCGCAAGCCGGCGGGAACGCCCGCAAACGGCAGGTCGCGGTCGGTGAGCGGCGGCAAGGAGACGTCGGCCTTCACCGCGACGTCCGGCTGGGGCGCGCCCGCCAGGGCTTTGGCCACCAGGCCGTCGAGCTGGACGGCGGCGGCCTTCATTTTGATCCGCAGGCCGTCCAGGCGTACGTCGTCGCCGTTGAGCCGCGCCGTGCCGTCCACATGCGAGGCCGGGACCGTGAAGGACGGCGGCAGGGACGCAATTGAAAAAGGCAGATCGGCGGCCGTGAACGCGGGCAGGTCCAGCGCCAGCGTCGCGGCCGCGTCGGCCTCGGGCTTGGCCGAGCCCAGCCCGTGCACCACCCCCGTCACCGCGACGGTGCCGGCCGCAAGCGTGGCTTTGAGCGCGGCGATCGTCAGCGTATCGCCCGACAGCGCCAGTTCTCCGTCCACGCGCGCCGCCGGAAGATGCAGCTTCGGCGGCAGGCGCAGAAACGGATACTCACCGGGATGAATCTCTGGAACATCGACGCCGACGGCGGCCTTCCCCTCGAAACGCGGCGACGGCCCGTCCGCGCCGTGCACCGTGCCGGAACCGGATATTTTCCCCGTGGGCCAGGACGCCCGTAGCGCGCTGAGTTGGATGAGGCCTGGCGCGTACCGGATGGAGGCAGATAGTTCGGTAGGCGGCAATTTGAAAGCGGGAATTCCCGCCTTCGGGGCCAGCGCGGCCAGAAGAGCCGTGTTCAGTCCCGGAGTGCGGGCTTTGACGTCGGCGTCCACGGCCGCACCCAGCGCGGCGGTACCCTGGGCGCTCAGCAGTTCCTGGCCGGCGGCCGACAGTGTGGCGTCGAAGTCGACCTTCGGCGCGTCCAGTCCGGCGACTTTTCCGGATGCGGATAAAGTTAGACCTTCGGCCTGCACCACCAGGCGCGTGACGGTGGTCCGGAACGCCGCGCGCGCGCCGTCGGCCAGGTCCACGCGGCCGGAAAATTTGACCGCCGCGTCCACCGGCCGCGCGCCGGCTTTGCCGCGCACGCGCGCGGAGGCGTCCGCCGAAAACGCGGACAACGCTTGAAAATCCCGCAGATTCAAGTCCAGGTCCGTCACGGACCACGCCGCGCCGCTTGCGCGGTCGGCGTAATCAACGGCGCCGCGCGTTACGAGCACACTCTTTACGTCCAGTGCGGTCTCCGTCGGCGCGCCGGGTGCGGCGGCCGGCGCGGGCGCCGCTGCGGAAGAAAGGAGCGACTCGTAGTTGAAGCGCCCGTCGTTTCCCTTGATCACGCGCACCATCAGTCCGTCGGCGGAAACGCTGGCCACCACCAGGCGGCGGTGCAGAAGAGCCTTCCAGGACGGTCTCAGGCGGAAGGAATCCACGCGCACGAACGTGCCTGCGGCAAAATCCGGTTTTTCGGACACCTCCAGGCCGCGCAAAGTCAGCCCGCTCAGTCCCAGGTCCGCGCCCGTCAGGCGTATATCGCGGCCCAGCTTCCGGCGCGCGGCGTCGACCGCCATCGCCCTCAGTTTGGGTTCCGGGAAGTAGGCGTGCAGGAGCAGTCCGGCCGCCAGCGCGCCCAAAACGCCCAGCGCGGCCGCGGCGGCCGCGGCTTTCAGCCAAAATCGGAAGCGTCCCATATGCCGGGATTCTACTTTTTCGACGCCGCCAGTTCCGCGGCGATCGCCCGTATTTCCTCGGCGAGGCGGCCCAGGCAGCAGGAGCCCTGGGGGTTCCGGCGCTCGCAGTCGCAGCGGCCCGCGGCGATCTCGCGCTCGATGCGGGCCGGGATGTCGGTGGCGCCGCGCGCGGAGAGGTCGCGGCGGAGGTCGGCCCTCTTAAAATCGAAGCAATAGCAGACGTTCACGTCCTCGCCGGGGTCTTTCTGCGCGACCGCGCGCAAGGTCTCACCCGTGAGAACGCGCTCGTCGCCCCAAAAGTAGACGACCGGGCAGGCGGGCTCGGCGCAGAAGCCCGCCGCGTCGCTGAATTTTACGCGGACGTTCGGCGCGAGCTGGCGGTCCAAGGTCGTGCCGCTGACCTCGCGGCCGCGTTTGCCGCAGGCGGGACAGAGCCGAGCGTCCGTCGGCGGACGTCCGCACGCCGGGCGATCTTCAGGAACGCGGTTTTCCATCGCGCCCTTCGCCGCCGATCAACGCGGCTTTATAGCCCGCGGCGGCGACGGCGGCGATCACGGCCCGCGGATCGGCCGTGCCGTCCGAGGCGACGCGCGCCGTCCCCGCGGAGAAATCCACGTCCGCGGAGAGGACGCCCGGCACCTTTTCAAGCGCGCGACGGATCTCCAGCACGCAGTCCGCGCAGCCCATCCCGGAGATCTTGAGCGCGAGGACCTGGGCCCCGGCGGGGGCCGTCGCACGGCCGCTTCCGATCATCCGCGAAGACCAGTTGGGAAAGAACGCCAGCGCCGCGGCCAGCGCGGTCACGACCCAGAGGCCCACCTTCGCGGCGCGGCCGACGGCGCGCCGGTCGCAGCTTCCGTCGGGGCAGACGACCTCCCGCTTGCGATAAGTCTCGTAGAACGCGACGGTGAGGATGACGGCGGTCAACGCCAGGAAGAACGGGCGGTATTTCACCAAACCGGCGGCAAAACCCAAACTGCCCAGTCCCAGCCCGGCCAGGACCAGTGGTCCCAAACAGCAGACCGAGGCCAGCGCGGCCGACGCCAGCGCCGCCAAGCCGAACAGTTTTTTTCCATTCGAGGATATCCTCAGCGGCCTTCGTCGGCCACGCGCAGCAGGTAGCGGCCGTAGTCGTTGTTGCGCATGGGGTGGGCCAGCGCGCGCAGTTGGTCGGCGTTGATGTAGCCCAGGCCGAAGGCGATTTCCTCCAGGCAGGCGACCTTCAGGCCTTGGCGTTCCTCGATGACTTGGATGAAGGTGGAGGCTTGCAAGAGCGCGTCGTGCGTGCCGGTGTCCAGCCACGCCACGCCGCGGCCTAGTTTTTCGACGTGCAGGTTTTTCTGATTCAGGTAGACGCGGTTGAGATCGGTGATTTCCAATTCCCCGCGCGGCGAGGGCTTGAGCTTGGCGGCGATGTCCAGCACGGCGTTGTCGTAGAAATAAAGTCCGGTGACGGCGTAGTTGGACTTCGGTTCGGAGGGCTTTTCCTCCAGGCTCGTCGCGCGGCCTTCCGCGTCGAAGCCGACCACGCCGTAGCGCTGAGGATCGCGCACCTGATAGGCGAAGACCGTGGCGCCGTCCGTGCGCGCGGCCGCCGCGCGCAGGCGCTCGGGCAGGCCGTGGCCGTAAAAGATATTGTCGCCCAGGGCCAGCGCGGCGCGGTCGGCGCCCACGAAATCCCGGCCGATCAGAAACGCCTGCGCCAGTCCCTCGGGCTTGGGCTGGACCGCGTAGGAAATCTTGAGGCCCAGCGGCGCGCCGTCGCCCAGCAGGCGCTGGAAGGCGGACTGGTCTTCCGGCGTGGTGATGACCAGCACGTCGCGGATGCCCGCCAGCATGAGCGTCGACAGCGGGTAGTAGATCATCGGCTTATCGTGCACGGGCACCAGCTGTTTGCTGATCGCGCGCGTGACCGGGTACAGCCGCGTGCCGGAGCCGCCGGCCAGGATGATGCCTTTGATGGTGTCGCTCATGTCTGTCTCCGCGCCGATTGTAGCAAAGCCCCCGCTACCGACCGCCCCAAAGCCGCGGCAGTCCGGTGACGGAGAGCACGGCGCCGTACTGAACGCCCAGACCGTCGGCGCGCGCGCCCAGGTCGCGGCCCATAAAGTCGAACAGTCCTACTTCCGGAATCAGGCTGATCTGCGGCGTCAGCGGAATCTTAATGCCCCAGTCGTTTCCGACGGCATGCAGGTAGGTGTTCGCCGCACCCCCCGGCGCGCTGTCCACGGCGGCGTAGAGGTAGCGCAGTTCGGTAAACACGCGCGCGTCGCGCCACGCCAAAGGTCGGCTGAACACCAAGTCCAGCCCCGGGCTCCAGGCGTTTTTGCTGACGCCGCCGATGTCCACGTAGCCGTAGGCGATGGTCGGCACCACGGCCGCCTGCCACAGCGACGTCTTGGGCGTCAGCCGCCACTTCACGTCCGCCTCGGACGCAAGCGTGGGCCCGGCGGCGCTGAACGGCAACGCCACTTGTACCAGCCGGTAGCCGACGTCCACGTCGTCGCTCAGACCCAGGCGAATCCCCGCGTGCGCCAGCGACGGCGTGTAGCTGTCCTTTTGCGGCGGCCCCACCGACGTATACTGTCCGCCGGTGCCGGAAATGAACCCCAGCGTCCCTGCCGGCAGTGTGTCCGCCGGCGAAAATCCCAACAGCCAGAACGCGCGCGCCGGCGCGCACAGCAGGACCAATCCCGCCGCGAGCGCTGCGACGCGCGCCCCGCGGTCACCCCGTCGCTTCATTTCCCTCGCGCCGCCCAAATAAATTTTGCCCCCGGCTGGGCTCGAACCAGCGACCAACCCGTTATGAGCAGGCTGCTCTGACCAACTGAGCTACGGGGGCGTCGTCGTATTTTACAGTGTTTTTTCGTCGAACGGGGGCGCGGCAGACGCGAACCGTGGCCAAGGTGCGGCGGACGTTCGGAAGCGTGAATATCCACCGCGAGCTGTTTTTCGGGACTTGCGGAGAAGGTGCATCTTGAACCTTGGCTTAATACCGTAATGTTGAAACGAATGGTCGGATACACGGCGGTTTCTTTTGTTGGCATGGCAGTTTTTCTTTCAAGCCACGTTCCCGCATTCGCCGATGATGGCGGCGTCCAAATTCAGGGCGGAGCCGCCCGTCTCATGAGCGAAGCCCCGGGGATATCGATGTCCTCCGAGTACGTCCTCATCAAAATGAAGCCGGATCATTATCGGGTGAAGGCGATCTTCCATTTCTTCAACCACGGCGCCTCGACCACGGTGGCGGTCGGGTTCCCGGTCGATGGATACGACGCGAGCGTCCAAAGACAAGAGTTCACGTATTTCAAGACGTGGGTCAACAGCAAGGTCGTCGAGACGCCGGAAATATCGGACGCGGACTTCCCGGATTCGGAGCGAGAGTATTCCTACTTCAATAGGTGGAATGTCGTTCGCGCGACCATCAACGTCCGGTCGTCGGGGGCGTGTAATGTGGTTCTTTGAGGATTGCGACTTCCCGCGCTTTAAAAGAGAGGGCCAACTTCTCGTCTTCAGGGGCGGGAGCAGAATAGGCGAGGTCGGGCGTATACCAGCGGCGACTTTGGAAGAATCTCTTCATAACCGGGTCACGGAAGACGTAGCCGTGGCGAGCATAGACTTCGTTGCGTTTGAGGCGGAGGTAGATCAGCGACGGGAATGCGGGCTCCGGTGGTTGCCACTGCTTGCTGTCCTCTGCCATGAACCAAGGGCAGTATTCGCGGTCGTCGGGAGGCGGTGTATCGTGGAAACATAGGAGGAGCTGACGAAAACTGAAGCGGAGAGAATCCCACCGCTTAGGCTTAAGGTTGTCCAACTCAAAAACGAGCTGACCCTTGCTGCGATTGATGAGCCGCCCTCCTGTTGACAAGGAGTTGAAGCCGGCGATCATCGCATCGAAACCAAGAAGATTCTCATCAACGCGGATGTCGAAGACGGCCTTCCCGATGGGTCCGTGCCAAGACCCGCCGGTCCCATATTGATATCGGATGGAGAGCTCTCCGTTGCTGGAGAATCCGTAAGGCGCCGTGTATTCAACGGCCGTCGTCGTGGTGCTTGTCGCCGGGAAACGGACCTCCTTGACCTTGAAATAGGAATAGGTTTCTCCGTCTCCGTCGGCGGCGTCGGGCAAGGTATGCGTTTCGACGACCTTGCCGTTGACCCAGGTCTTAAAATATGGGAAATCGTGCTTATTAGCCCCGGTAAGTCCTTCGACGGGGAATCCAACAGCGACAGTTGTTGAGGCGCCGTGATTGAAGAAATGAAACGAGGCCCTTACTCGAAAACTATCGGAACTCATATCGATTCGGACATATTCGTCCGACATCGAGATCGTCGGTTGTTCCGCCATCAACACAGCGGAGCCGCCCATGACGTCGACGCCGCCGTCATCGGCGGCGGCCGTCTTTGCAACGAGGGCGGAGAGGACCAGCAGACATAAAATCCCTCTGGCCCGTCCGTCCCATTGCATGGGGGTATTATAGTCCTAAGCAGGGGTATGCAACATGTGGAGGTTCTTTGCGGGCCGGGGAACTACGGTAGAGAGAATAATGGCCGCAACTGACGTTCCGGACCAAAACAACACAGTTGCAACAACGGCCAAAGTGAATCGCATTCGTTGTCAGCCTGCCAGATGAACGTCGGTTCGAATGGACTTAGGCCGGAGAACCATCATTAAAAGACTTTTAGTTCGCGCAACCGCCGCCGCCGCAACAGCCGCCGCCGTTGTTGTCGCAGGAGGAGGGCGATTCGCCACAGGGCATGGAGCCGCCTTTGGAGGCCACTTTCGGCGTCTTGTCGCTGACGCGCACCACCTGGCCGGTGGCGCGGTCGTAGCGATAGGTGCCGGTGACGGATTCGTCGGTCGGCTTGCGGGTTTTAATTTTGGGCATAAGACCTCACTACTTCTTTTCGCGGCTGGAATGTCCGGAAAGCAATCCGGGAACGCTGATATCCTCGTCGAGTTGGTTCCAATGAATACCGACGCCGCCGCCGCTGAGTTCGAATTTCTTTCTTTGGGCCGGAGTGGCTCTGAGGAGGCGCGGGAAATAGGAGAGCGGCGTTGCCAGAGTGCGGCCATCCTGGAGAAGAACCCACAAGCAGTCCGCGTCGCACCATACTTTGGCGGCTCGTGCTTCAACCGTTAAAGTGTTCGTTTCTCAGTATAACGTCGTTTCCCGAAACCGTCAACATGTCGACCGTCCAGGTTGTGCCGTATTTTACGACGTTTCGGTTTCGCCCGTCAGCGTCGGCGCAACACGGCGACCAAGGACAGGCCGAACGGGGGGCGGACCCAGCGCTCGGCGCGGGAGACGAAGGGCAGCACGGCGTTCATGAGAGCGTAGTTGTCGTCGGTCTGGGTTTGGGCGCGCAGGACGCGGCCTTTCAGGAACCAGCCGAAGGACGCCAGCGCGTTGAAATGATAGAGGTCGAGGATCTCCGTCTTGGCTCCGCCGGCGCGCAGGACGAGTTCGCGCAGGGAGGCCTTCGTGTAGCGGCGGAAGTGGCCGTCCAGCGCGTCCAGCGAGCCGTATAAAAATGGGTGCGCGGGCACCAAGAGGCCGATTCTGCCGCCGGGCTCCACGCCTTCGATCATGTGCTTGAGCGCCAGGTCGTCGCGCCGGATGTGCTCCAGGACGTTGACGCTGAAGGCGAAGTCAGTGCGCGCGGCGCGCAGTTCGTCGACCAAGTTCGGGTCGGTGGCGTCGACCGTGCGCGAAAGTCCCACGCGCGGATCGCGGTGGCGGGCGCTGAAGCGCGCGCGCAGGTCCGCGTCGGGCTCCACGCCCAGGTAGCTTTCCACGCCGGCGTCCAGGAAGTGCGGCACGAAACTGCCCAGCGCGCAGCCCACGTCCGCCACGCGCCGTCCCAGATAAGGTTTGAACTGGGCGAACTGCCAGGCGAAGTACGGCCGTGCCGCGGCCGACCAGCGCTCGTAAAATTCGGAATGCGTTTCGGTCATTTGACCCGCAAGGTCAGCAGGCCCAGCGCGAAAGACGCGAAGGCGCACTGCACGCCGGTCAGGACCGCGGCGATGGCGAGCACGGCCAGGTCCAGGCGCAGGGCGTCGCCGCCGCGCGGCAACAGATTCGTATAAAAGGAAATCGGGAAGTAGGCCAGCGCCAGCAGTCCCGCCGCGCTCAGCGCCGCGCCCAGGGACAGCCCGCGCTCCAGCCGGAACGTCTTATGCAGGAAGCGCGCCACCGTATTTCCCGAGTCGAAGCGCTCTTGATAGTCCGCCTCCTGCGCGACCGCGCCCAGGCCCAGCACGCTGGTTCCCGTCAGCCAGAGCAGAAGCCCGGTCAGCGCGTGGCGCGAGCCCAGCCACGCGGCCGCGTCCAGCGCCAGCGCGTCGCGCGCGGTCACCGCGGCCAACGTCAGCGCGCCCAGCGCGCACAGCGCGGCCCCCGGCGCCAGGAACGTGCCCGTCGGAGAGAACAGCAGCATGAAGCGCAGATGCCGCCAGCCGTCGCGCCAGCGGCGCAGGTGCGGCGGACGCCCGCGCAGGTCCTTGGCCAGAGGACACGGAACTTCGGCGATGCTCAGGCCCAACAGCGAGGCCTTGACCACCATCTCCGTGGCGAACTCCATGCCGTCGGCTTTTAGGCCCAGGCGCGCGAAGGCTTCCCGCGTCAGGCCGCGCATGCCGCAGTTGACGTCGCCGATGCCGGTGGAAAAAAGCAGGTTCATCACCCCGGTCAGCACCGGCGTGCCTAGGTAGCGGTTGAGAAAGGGCATGGCGCCGGGCGCGATGCCGCCTTGATAGCGGTTGCCGATCACGAAATCCCGGCCCGCGCGCAACTGCTCCACGAAACGCGGCGCCTGCGCGAAGTCGTAGGAGCCGTCGGCGTCGGCCATCACCAGGAATTTACCGCGCGCCGCGGAAAAGCCTCCGCGCAACGCGCGACCGTAGCCCTGGCCCTCGACCGGCACCACGCGCGCGCCCAGACTTTCGGCGATTTGGCGCGTGCGGTCGGTGGAGCCGTTGTCGGCGACCAGAACTTCCCCGCAGCCGCCCAACGCCGCGACCGCCGCCAGCGCCTTCTCCACGCAATGGGCGATCGTGCGCTCTTCATTCAGCGCGGGAATCACCACGGACAGTTCGAGCTCCGGCACGGCGGCGATTGTAGCATTCCCTCCCGGCGCCCTCCGGGGCGAAGTGAGGGAAACGGGGCGGGAAGAAGGCTATAATCGTGTCGAAGCGATCGCTCCCGTTCCGGCGCGGCCGCGGCGAGCCGGCTCAACATGAACGAGGCGCTCTGATGGCGGAGTTCGTCCCTCAGCCGTTTGGAAGTCTGGTCTCCCGGATGTTCCGCGAGCTGGAGCTTCACGACGAGGTCTTCGACCTGCCGCGGCGAGCCTTCTTCACCGGAGACCCGACGAAGGACTTCTCGGTCCGCTTCCACGGCATGACCGCGTCCTCCCCGCTGGGCCCCGCCGCGGGGCCGCACACCCAACTGGCGCAGAACATCGTGCTGGCCTGGCTCGGCGGGGCGCGCATCTTCGAACTGAAGACCGTCCAGGTCCTCGATCGCCTCAAGATCCCGCGGCCCTGCATCGACCTGCGCAACGTGGGCTACAACGTGGAGTGGTCGCAGGAACTCAGGACCGAGGAGTCGCTCGAAGAATACGTGAAAGCCTCGATGCTGATCGACCTGCTGCGCGCCAGCGGCAAGGTCCCGCTCGCCCCCGGCTTCGACCGGTCGATCTTCGACCTGAGCGTCGGCTACGACCTGAAGGGAGTCAAAAGCGAGAAGGTCCGCGCCTTCATCGGCGGCATGAAGGACGCCCGGGAGGTCGTCGCGCGCCTGCGCGCCCAGATTGCGCAGCGCCACTCGGCCCTGCGCGGGACCGCCTTCCGCGCCGACGTCTCGCGCTCGGTCACGCTCAGCACCTTCCATGGCTGCCCGCCCGACGAGATCGAGGCCATCGCTTCGTTCATGCTCGAGGAGATGGGCCTCGACTGCATCGTCAAGCTGAACCCGACCTTGCTCGGCCCCAAGGACCTGCGCGCCCTGCTCAACGACCAGCTGGGCTACGCCGACGTCCGCGTCCCGGAGGAGGCCTTCGCCAAGGACGCGACGTGGGAGCAGGCCTGCGGCATCGTTTCGCGCCTTGCCGCGAAGGCCGAGCGCCTGGGGCGCGGCTTCGGCGTCAAGTTCAGCAATACTCTCGTCGTCGAGAACAGGGAGGGCTTCCTGCCCGCCTCCGAGAATACGATGTACTTGTCGGGCGCGCCGCTGCACGTTCTTGCGATGACCTTGGTCGCGCGCTTCCGCGCGCAGTTCGGCGCGTCCGTGCCGGTCTCGTTCTCGGCCGGGATCGACCGGAAAAACTTCCCCGATGCCGTCTGCCTGGGCCTCGTACCGGTCACGACGTGCAGCGATCTTCTGGCTCCGGGCGGCTACGGCCGCCTGCGCGGCTACGGCGAGGAGCTTGCGCGCCGCATGGCCGCCGCCGGCGCCGCCACGATCCCGGAGTTCATCGCCAAGAGCCGCGGCGGCTCGATCGAGGCCAACACGAAGGCTTACGCCGCGCAAATCGTCCAAGACGCCCGCTACCACAAGGACCGCAACTCCGCTTTGCCCAAGAAGCTGGGCACCCGCCTGGACCTCTTCGACTGCGTGACCTGCGACAAGTGCGTGCCCGTCTGCCCCAACGACGCGAACTTCACCTACGACCTGCCCGTCGGCGAGGTCCCCATCGTCAAGCTTCGGCACGAGGGGGCCGTCTGGACGAGCCGAACCGAGGGCCGCCTGCGCTTCGACAAGAAGCACCAGCTCGCCAACTTCGCGGACTTCTGCAACGAGTGCGGCAACTGCGACGTGTTCTGCCCCGAGGACGGCGGTCCGTACGTGGTCAAGCCGCGCTTCTTCGGCACGCGCGACCTTTGGATGCGGACCAAGGACCGGGACGGCTTCGCGCTGGAGCGCGGGGGAGGCGTCGACTCCGTCTGCGGGCGCTTCTCGGGCCGCGAGTATTTTCTGACGCTGCGCGGCGGCGAGGCCGACTACGCCGGGCCGGGCTTCCATGTGGAATACCGCCTCGCCGATCCGGCGGGCACCGTGCGCGGCGAAGCCGACGTCGAGGTCGACCTCACCTACGCGCTCATCATGGACCTGCTCCTCAAGGCGCTGTTCGCCCCGGACGCGGTCAATTACGTCAACGCCGGTCAGTAGATGCCGGGGCGGACGTCTCGGGCGAGGTTCCAGCCCGAGGGATCGGGGCGCTGGAGAGCGTCGAAGTCCAGATCGGCGATCACCAGGTCCGGGCGCGGCGAGACGTTCTTGAGCTTCTCTCCGTCGGGACCGGCGAAGTAGCTCGCCCCGAAGTAGGGCTGGTTCCAGGGCTTCTCCGAACCGTTCCTGTTGGAACCGCCGATGAAGAGGCGATGACGGCAGGCGTCGACGAGGAACTCCGTTTCCCAAAGCCGGCGGGATTTTTCGCCGAAGGTCACGGCCGGAGAGAACACGATCTGCGCGCCGCCCGCGGCCAGCGCGGCGACGACCCCTTCGAAGTGGCGGTCGTAGCAGATCGCAACGCCCAACTTGCCGGCCGAGGTCTTGAAGACGGGGAAATACCGGTTCTTTCCGAGAATCCTCGGAGACTTGGCGTTCATGGGGCCTTCGCTGCGGCCGTAGTAAAAAGTTTCGGCGAACGTTCCCTGCTCGTTGGCGCCGCAGGGGATATGGGTCTTGCGGTACTTGCCGAGGATGCGCCCATCGGCCTCGATGACGACGGCGGTGTTGTAGCGCTTGCCCGAGCGCGCATCGAGCTCGTAGATCGGCGCGACGATGACGATGCCGCGCGCGGCCGCGGTCTTGCGCAGAGCCGCGACGGTCGGCCCGGAGGCCGCGTCTTCGGCCATGCCCAGCCACATGGGGTCCGTGCGCAGCGCGAAATAAGGGGCGGCAAAAAGCTCTCCCAAGCAGACGACGGCGGCCCCCGCGTCGCCGGCGGCCGCGATGAGTTCCAGGTGGTGCTCGACGTTGGCGCGGCGAATGTCCTCGAGACGCCCCTTGAGGCGGCCGAGGTCCGCCACGCGGTCCGGCATGTCCGGGAAGGCGTTGACCGTCTCAGTCAGGGCCGCGCGCACCTTCGCCATCTTAGGCTTCCTCGGCCAGGACCTGGGCCGCGCCCAGCAGCACGTTGACGCCGTCCGTGCATTGCTTCCGCGTCGAGAACTCGCGCGGATTATGGCTGATGCCGTCGTACTCGCCGGGCACGAAGACCATCGCCGTCTTGCAGACCCGGCTCCACTCCTGCGCGTCGTGCCCGGCGCCGGACAGGATGGGCTCGTGAGAGAGGCCGAGTCGGTCCGCCTGGGCGGCGATGAGCGCCTGTACGGACGCGTCGAAGGGAACGTGCGGCGTCTTGGCCGTGCTCCGGCTGGAGATGGCCACCCGGTCCTGCTTGGCGATCTTTTTGCAGAGGCGCGCGAAGTCCGCCTCGGCCTTGGCCATCAGCGCGTCGGACGGGTTGCGCAGATCCACCGTGCAGACCGCGCGGCTCGGCACGACGTTGACCATGTTCGGCCTCAGGTTGATCGCGCCCATCGCCGCGCGCATGTCGCGGCCGTATCGGCCCGAGAGGGTCATCTCGCGCAGGGCCACGTCCAGGCGCGCCGCGGCCAGGCCGGCGTCCCGGCGGAAGCTCATCGGCGTGGTGCCGGCATGAGCGGACTTCCCGACGATGGTCAGCTCCTGCCAGGAGATGGCCTGCACGCCCATCACCACGCCGCAGTCGAGGCCCTTGTGGCGCAGGAGCGGGCCTTGCTCGATGTGGCATTCGAGGTAAGCGTGCGGTCTCAGCCGCCCCACGGGCTCGCCGCCCAGGAAGCCGATCTTGCGAAGCTCGTCTTTGACGGTCAGGCCGTCGCGATCCTTGAGCGCGTAGGCCCGCTCAAGCGGGATGCGCCGCGTGGCCGCCGCGCTGCCCAGCATGTCGGTGCCGAAGCGGCAGCCCTCCTCGTCGGTGAAGAAGGCGACGACCAGAGGCCGACGCGTCGCGGCCTTGGCGTCGTTTAAAACGCGCACGACCTCGAGCGCCCCGAGCACGCCCAGGCAGCCGTCGAACCGGCCTGCCGTGGGCACGGAATCGATGTGCGAGCCGAGCATGACCGGTGCCAGCGAATCGTCGCGGCCGGGGCGGCGGCCGAACACGTTGCCGATCTTGTCGATGGTGACGCGCAGGCCGGCCGCGCGGAACCATTTCGTCACGAGACGGCGGCCCGCGCCGTCGGCGGCGGTCAGAGCGAGTCGGTTGACGCCGACGATGCCGGTGTTCTCGTCCGTGTAGGCCCCGATCCGGCCGAGCTCGGCCAGCGAGGCGTAGAGCCGCTTCCCGTCGATGTTCAGAGTCTTCGCCATAACCTCTCCGTTTGCCCGGCCGCGTCTTTCAATATCTTGTCCTCATCGACCCGCGTCATTCGCCGGTTCTTCACGATGATCTTCCCGCCGCTGATGACGTGCTCGACATGCGACGAGTTCATCCCGAAGAGGAAGTGCCCCGCCAGGTTGCGTTCCGTGACCGGGGTGGCCGGGGCATAGTCGAGCGCGACCAGGTTGTTGTCCCCGTCGCCTTGGAAGCCGTTCGTGGAGAGGTAGTCATGCGCCCGCCTCAGTTTGCGGTAGGCGTCGAGCGGCGACATCCCGCCCCGGGCCTGGGCCGCGAGGTAAGCGGCGCGCGTCGAAGCCAGCATGTCGCCGTGCATGCCGTCGGTTCCAAGGAGGAGACGGTTTCCAAGACCCTTGGGGTCGAAGCCGCCCACGGCGTTGTTCTGATTGCTTTCTTCGTTCTGCACGAGCCAGGCCCGGCTGGAGCGGAAGAGAGTCCGTTCCGCGGCGTTGAGATGCAGACCGTGGGCGAGGAGCGTCTTCGGCGATTCGAGGATGCCCGTGCTCGCCAAGCGCTGGACGACGCGCATGCCGTGCTGTTGGGCGCAGGCCTTCTGGTCGTCGAGAGCCTCCGCGACATGGATATGGATGCCGGTGTCCCGGCCGACGGCCAGCGCGATCGCGCGGTCAAGAAGCTCGTCGCCGACCGTGAAGGACGCATGAAGGCCGACCAGCCCCTGTCGTTTGCGGAGATAGCCGTCCGTCTCTTCGAGCGCGGCTTCGCGGCGAGCCTTGCCGTCTCGATCCGAGAGCTCCACGCAGAGGAGATGACCAAGCCCGATCTCATCCAAAGCGGAAGCGATGAGATCGAGGCTTCCCCGGACGGCGTTGGGAGACGAGTGATGGTCGATGATGAAGGTCGTCCCGGCCTTGGCCGCGGCGATGCCGCCGGCCAGCGCGCAGGCGCGGACCATGTCTTCGTCGAGGGCGCGGTCCAGGTTCCACCAGACTTGCTTGAGCATGTCCGGGAAATTCTTTGGAGCGCGCTTCGGGCCCGGCATGCCGCAGGCCAGCGCGGAGTAGAGGTGGTGGTGGGCGATGACGAAAGACTTCGTGACCAGCCGGCCGGAACACTCCAGGACTTCGGCGCCGCGCGGCACGCGCGAAACGAACCGGATCTTGCCCGCGTCGCCGGAAGCGACTTCCAAATGACCGCGGCGCAGGCGCAGCGACTTCCAGTCCACGAATGTCGCGTCGCGCAGGTACAGCATCAGTCCTTCATCGGCAGGGTCCGGCGGCGCTTGCCGTCGAAGGCCCAGAAGGCGTTGGCCACGGCCCCCGCCGTCGGCACGAGACCGATCTCGCCCACGCCCTTGGCGCCGTAGGGACCCAGCGGATCGGGGACCTCGACGGCGATGACCGTGAGCTTCGGCGTCTCTTTTGCGCGCAGGACGCCGCAGTCGCGCAGCTTGGTCGACTTCGGCCGGCCATCCTGCATGACCAATTCCTCGCTGATCGCGTAGCCCAGGCCCATGTGGAGCGAGCCCTCGATCTGCCCCTCGAAGAGCGTGGGATTCATGACCCGCCCCGCGTCGTGGGCCGCGACGAGTTCGCAGACCTCGCCGTCGTCGCCGACGATCGCGACCTGGGTCGCGTAGCTATAGGAGTAGTGCGTGACGATCGGCTTGCCGTGCGTGTCGTAGCCGGGCTTCGTCGTCCAGTCGCAGATCCACTTGCCGCGGTAGCGGCGGCCCACGAGGGCGGCCAGGCCCTCGCGCTTCAGGTCGCTCTTGAAGGCCTTGCACGCGTCGATGAGGGCGTTGCCCACCAGGCTCGTCGCGCGCGAGGCCGTCGTCATGCCCGAAGGAGTCCCGTCGCTGGTGCGCGTACGTACGGTGAGGAGGGCCGCAGCAAGCCCGGTCTCCTCGCAGACGGTCTGCACGGCCATCGTATCCACGCCCTGGCCCATTTCGGTCCAGCCGTGATGGATCTCGACGCGGTCGGCCGCGAGCACCGCGATCTCCACCTCGGAGTAGTCGGGCATGCCGTTGCCGATGCCGGTGTTCTTGATGCCGCAGGCGATGCCCGCGTATTTCGCGGCCTGAAAGCGCTCCTTGACCGCCTCAAGCGTGGCGCGCACGCCCACGCCTCCGGTCAGGATCTGCCCCGTCGACGTGGTCAGGCCGTCGGTCAGGGCGTTGTCCCAGCGGAACTGCCAGCGATCGAAGCCGCCCATCGCGCAGAGCTCGTCGACGGCGCACTCCATGGCGAAGGTGGCCTGATTGGCGCCGAAGCCGCGCATGGCGCCGCAAGGGACGTTGTTGGTGTAGACGGCCGTCGCCTCCACGTCCACGTGGGGCACGCAGTAGCCCCCGGTCGAATGTCCCGCCGCGCGCTCGAGCACCTTCATGCCCACCGAGGCGTAGGCGCCCGAATCGCCGTAGATGCGCGCGCGCAGGGCCTTGAGCTTGCCGTCCTTGCCGCAGCCGAGCCGGTACTCCATGCGCAGCGGATGGCGCTTGGAGTGCATCAGGATGGACTGCTCGCGCGTTAATTCCACCATGACGGGCCTGCCGAGCAGATGAGCGGCCAGGGCGGCCTGGCTTTGGGCCAGCATGTCTTCCTTGCCGCCGAAGCCTCCCCCGTTAGGGACGAGGACGACGTCGATCTTGTCTTCCGGAAGGGACAGAATCAAGGCCAGCTGGCGGCGGTCCTCGTAGATGCCCTGGCTCTGCGTATAGACGATCAGCCGTTCGTTTTCGGGCAGGGCCAGCGCGGCCTCCGGCTCCATGTAGGCGTGCTCGATCCACTGCGTCTGATAGACCGCCTCGTGGACGAAGTCGCATTCCTTCAGGGCCGCGTCCGCGTCGCCTTTCTTGGCCTTGGAGACGCTGAGGATGTTGCCCTTCGGCGTGAGCTTAGGCGCGCCGGGGTCCAGCGCCGAGGGCACGTCGAGCACGGGCGTCAGGATCTCGTATTCGATCTTGACGGCGTCCGCGGCCTGCTGCGCGCGGGCGCGGCTGTCGGCGACGACAAGGGCGAGCACGTCGCCCACGTAGCCCGTCGTCTCTCCCGCCGCCACGAGGATCGGCCAATCCCGGATGATCGAGCCTTGCAGACGCGAGCCGGGGACGTCTTCGGCAAGGATTACGCGCGAAACGCCCGGCATGGCCCGGGCGGCGGAGGCGTCGATCTTGAGGGCCTTGGCGCGCGGATGGTCGGACAGGCGCGGGGCCGCGTAAAGCATCCCGGGAACCTTCATGTCGGCCACGTAGGGGCGCAGCCCGAGGACGGCGTCCTTGATGTCGTACTTGCGCAGGCGCGTGCCGACTTTTCCGGATTGCGGCTCGACGGGGGGGACCTTTCCGTCGCGCAGGGACTTGGCCGCGCCGTCGATCGAGTCGAGTATTTTTTTGTAGCCCGTGCAGCGGCACAGGTGCAAGTTGAGGCCGCGCTCGACGTCGTCGCGCGACGGCTCCGGCTTCGTCTTCAGAAGATTCCAGGCGCGCATCACGATGCCCGGAATGCAGAAGCCGCATTGGGCGCCGCCGTTGCGGGCGAAGGCGTCGGCGAAGGCCTCCTGGGCGAGCTTGGTCAGCCCTTCGGTGGTCACGATCTCCTTACCCTCCACGAGCTTCATCGGAGTCGCGCACGACAGCACGGCCTTGCCGCCGAGCTCCACGGTGCAGCAGCCGCAGGAGGCCTGGGGAGCGCAGCCGTCCTTGGCGGAGATAACGCCCTCCGTGTCGCGCAGCCAGCGCAGTAGGGAGCCGTCGGCGGGGCCGACGTACTCCTTTTCGACGCCGTTGAGCTTAAACCGCATCAGTTGAGGCCGGTTCTCTTGTTGAATTCTCCGATGAGCTCGTCCCATTGCGCCGACTGAGCGAAGGTCTCCGTCCAGAACTCGGGGTCCCAGAGGCGGCGGAGCTCGTCGGAGGTCTTGCCCTGCTGCTCGACCCAGGTGAAGTACTTGAGGTTATGGAGGGCCTTACGGTCGCGATAGTTCAACTCGCGCAGGTTGTCGGTGGCGGCGCCGCGCATGCGGCGGTCCATGTCCATCGCCGCCTGAACGGCGCCGTATTTGCCGTGCGCCGCCTCCAGCTCGGCCAGGCGCGAGCGGTACATCTCCACCGAATCCGTGAAGATCGTGAACACGATGTCGTCGTGTCCCAGCTCGTAGTATTTGGCCAGCTTGACGGCCGAGAGCATGTTGGAGATGCCGGAGATGCCGAGCAGGCTCAAGCTTTCGAGCGCTTCCTTGCCGACGCCTTCGGCGGCCAGGTGCTTGCGGCCCGCGGGTTCGTTGAACAGCCGCAGCAGGCGCATGCAGTCCTCGTCGTCGACGGCGACGACCATGTCGGTGTTACGGACGTTGTGGACCCAGGGTATGTGCTTGTCGCCGATGCCCTCGATGCGGTGCTCGCCGAAGCCGTTGAGCAGCAGAGTCGGGCACTGAAGGGCCTCGGAGGCCGCCACGCGCACCGCCGGAAACTTCGTGCGCAGGTAGTCGCCGGCGGCGATGGTCCCCGCCGAGCCGGTGGCCGAGACGTAGCCCGCCAGCCGTCCATTCTTTCCCTTGACCTTGTTGAAGACTTCCTCGATGGCGCCCCCGGTCAGGTGGTAGTGCCAGGTGGGGTTGCCGAACTCCGCGAACTGGTTGAAGATCATGCAGTCCTTGCGCGTGCGGGAGATCTCGTGGCACTTGTCGTAGATTTCCTTGACGTTGGACTCGGTGCCGGGGGTCGCGATGACCTCGGCGCCGATGGACTTGAGCCAGGCGAAGCGCTCCTTGCTCATGCCCTCCGGCAGGATGGCCACGGCCGTGCAGCCCAGCAGCGCGCTGTCGAAGGCCCCGCCGCGGCAGTAGTTGCCGGTGGAGGGCCAGACGGCCTTCTGCGAGGTGGGGTCGAACTCTCCGGTCACGAGCCTGGGCACGAGGCAGGCGAAAGCGGCGCCGACCTTATGGGCGCCGGTCGGGAAATGCTTGCCGACCAGGCCGATGACGCGGGCGTCGATGCCGGTGATCTCCCGGGGGATCTCCAGATAGTTCACGTCGCCGAACAGTCCCGTCTTCTCGTCGTTCTTCCATGTGATGCGGAAGAGGTTGGCGGGGTCGAGGTCGTTCATTCCTATTTTTTTGAGACGTGCGTGAACCGCCGCGGGCGCCGTGGAGGGATTCTTGAGCTGGGCGAAGGTCGGTATGACGACGCTCCTCTCCTTGCAGTGCTTCGCCGTCTTTTTCAAAACCGCTTCGTTGATCTTCATGACTCTCCCTACGATATCTTTTCCCGCGCGACCAAGCGCCTTACCGAGTCCATCCCGGTGCCCACGTCATGCGGTCGGCCCGCCGCCTTCATCGCGCTCGAGACGTCCTTTAAGCCGCTGCCGGTGACGACGATCACCGCGGAATCGTCGCCGCGTACGCGCCCGTCGGCGGCGCACTTGGCCAGACCCGCGTAGGCGGCCGCGCCGGCCGGCTCGGCGAACACGCCGGCCCCTTGGGCCAGCGTGCGGATCGCAACTAGGATCTCCCGGTCGGAGACGGTCACGGCAAAGCCCTGGGATTGATTGAGCGCGGCGACGGCCGCGGCGCCGTCGCGCGGGAGGCTGACCGAGATGCTGTCGGCCAGCGTCTTGCCGCTCACCGGGCGGATGGGACGGCCGTCCTTCCAGGCACGCGCGATGGCGGCGCTGCCTGCGGCCTGCACCGCGACCATCTTCGGCCGCTTGTCGATCAGGCCGAGCGCGTGAAAATCACTGAAGCCCCTCCAAAGACCGCTGAGGATGTTGCCGTCCCCGGCCGAGACGAACACGTAATCCGGGACGCGCCAGGATAGCTGCTCGCAGAGCTCGAAGGCGCAGGTCTTCTTGCCTTCGCGGGTGAAGGGGTTGTAGCCGGTGTTGCGGTTGTACCAACCGAATTCGTCGCAAGCAAGGCGGCAGAGGTCGAAGGCCTGGTCGTAGGTGCCGTCCACGCGCAAGACCACGGCGCCGTAGGCGAGGAGCTGGGCCAGCTTCGCGACGGGCGCGGTCCGGGGCACGAAGATGACGGGCTTGGAGGCCGAGCTTGCCATCATGCAGGCAAGGGAGGCGGCGGCGTTCCCGGTCGAGGCGCCGGCGACGGTCTTCTCCTTGTTCTCGAAGGCGCGTGCCGCGATGACGGCGCTGGCCCGATCCTTGAAGGAAGCCGAGGGGTTGCGGCCGTCGTCCTTGACGTAAAGATTCTTAAGCCCCAGAGCCTCGCCCAGTTTGCGGGCCCGATAGAGCGGCGTCCAGCCGACCTCCACGGGGGGGATCCCCGAGCGGCCGGCCAGGGGGAGTATGTCCAGGTAGCGCCAAAGGCTCCTCTCGGCGTCGGCCTTAAGGGACTTGCGGCTGAACTTCTTGCGCAGAGCGTTATAGTCGTAAACGACCGAGAGGTTTCCCCGGCACCGCGGGCAGATGTACTTGGCGTCGGCCAAGCCGCATTCCATCGCGCACTCGACGCAACGGAACCCTTCGATCTTCTTCATAACCCCGGCCCATCATAGGAAATAATCGGTCGGCGCGCGGCGATGCGTCGAGCGTTCGGGGTGAAGTGCTAGAATCCCGCCGCGTGGGCTACTGGGATCGTAAGAAAGTTTTGATCACGGGCGGCGGCGGCTTCATCGGCAGCCACGTCGTCGAGCGCGTGCTGGCCGCCGGGCGCGGCGTGCGCGTAACCGTGGCCGACCGGCCCTCGCCGATCAAGCGCCGCAATTTGGCGGCGGTTTGGAAGGACGTGCGCTTCGTGGCCGCGGACCTGACGGACGCGGGAGACGTGCGGCGCGTCTATCGCGGCCAGGACGTGGCGCTCAACCTCGCCGCCTCCGTCGGCGGGGTGGGTTATAACAGCGTCCACCACGGCTCTTTGTTTCGCGACAACATGACCATCGCGACCTTGGCTCTTGAGGCCGCGCGCCGTGCCGACGTGGGCCGCTTCTTGGTCGTCAGCTCCGCCTGCGTCTACCCGCGTGACTGCGCCATCCCCACGCCGGAAAGCGAGGGCTTCCGCGACGCGCCGGAGCGCACCAACGAGGGCTACGGCTGGGCCAAGCGCATGGCCGAATATCTAGGCCGCGCCTATCATGAAGAATTCGGCTTGGAGGTCGCCGTCGCCCGGCCCTACAACGCCTACGGCCCGCGCGACCATTTCGACCCCGAGCGCTCGCACGTGATCGCCGCACTCATCAAGCGCGTCTGCGACGGCGAGAATCCCCTGCTCGTTTGGGGCGACGGGAGTGCCACGCGCTCATTCTTGTACGTGGAAGATTTCGCGCGCGGATTGGTGGAGGTGGCCGAGAAGCACCCCACGTCCGATCCGCTGAACGTCGGCGCCGATGAGGAGATTTCCATCGGCGCGCTGGCGAAGTCAATCGTGCGCCTGGCCGGCACCGGCGCGCGCCTGGTCTTTGACCCGTCCAAACCGTCCGGCCAGCCGCGGCGGCGCTGCGACACGTCCAAGACACGGCGCGCCATCGGCTTCCAGGCCCGCGTCGGCCTGGAAGAAGGCTTGGCCAAGACCATCGCCTGGTATCGAGAACACGAAGGCGGCGGCGCATCTGCAGGAAATCATCGCCGCCGGCGGCGGCGATGAAGCTTAAGCGCGCGCTGGTTCTGCTCACGTTCAACGAGATCGAGGCCCTGCCCAAGCTCTTCGACCGCATCCCGCTGTCGGCCGCCGATGAGGTCTTCGCCGTGGACGGCGGTTCCAAGGACGGCACCGTCGAATACCTGACGTCGAAAGGCGTGCGCGTGCTGGGCCAGCCGCGGCGCGGCCGCGGCTGCGCGTTTCAGGTTGCGCTCGACGCCACGTCGGCCGACGTGCTGTGCTACTACAGCCCAGACGGCAATGAGGACCCCGCCGACATCCCGAATATTTTCGCGAAGCTGGAGGAAGGCGGCTACGA
>JABEUV010000201.1 GCA_013044195.1 Elusimicrobiota bacterium
GAGGGCGGCGTGGCGCTGAAGACCTTCCTCGACGGCGAGCCGGTCACGTCTCAGATCCGCGAGGAGCGCGTCAGCGTGAACTCTTCGCGCGTCGCGGCCAATCCCGGCGTGCGCAAGCTGCTCTCGCGCTTCCAACGTGATTTGGGCGAGCGCGGCGCCATCGTCATGGAGGGGCGCGACATCACCACCCACGTGTTCCCCGACGCGGACGTGAAGATCTACTTGGACGCCAGCCCCGAGGAGCGCGCCGGCCGGCGCTACAAGCAGCTCAAGGCCGCCGGCCAGGATGCCGACCGCGGGGCCATTCTCGCGGCGATCCTCAAGCGCGACTTAAGCGACCTCAAGCGCGAGATCAATCCGCTCAAGCAGGCGCAAGACGCGCTGGTCATCGACTCGACGCGGCTGACGATGCGGCAGGTGGCCGATCGCATCCTGCGGCGGGTGCGGCGCGAGGCCAAGCATGGTCGGTCATGAGCGACGCCTCCGGCCGTCTTCGGATTTTCAGCGAGATGCTGGTCTCCGGCCTGACGCGCGCCGTATGGGGCGTGCGCGTGTCGGGCTTGGAGAACGTGCCGCTTTCCGGGCCGCTGATCGTCGCCTGCAATCATTCCAGCCTGCTGGACGGTCCGCTCTTGGGTTCGATGATCGCGTCGCGACGACGTCCGTGCTTCTTGGGCAAGAAGGAGTTGTTTGCCAACCCGCTTCTGAGCTGGTTTTTGTTGGGGACGGGCGTGATCCCGCTCGACCGCGGGTCGGGAGACCTGGCGGCGCTGCGCGCGGCGTTGGGCGTGCTGGAGGACGGCGGCTCTCTGATCGTCTTTCCGGAAGGCACGCGGGTCAAGCCTGGAGAGCGGCGCGCGCCGAAGCCGGGCGTGGCCTTCTTGGCCGCGCGCGCGGGCGCGCGGGTGCTGCCGGCGCGTCTGAAGGGTACGGCCGAGTTTCCGCGAGCGTTTCCGATGACGGTGGCTTTCGGCGCGCCGCTGGAGCCGCCGATGCCGGGCCGCGAGGCCGCCGCGGAGTTCGCGCGGGTTGTGATGGACGCGATCTATTCGTTGTAGGGATTTGACGGGTCGGACGATATACTTGGAGGAAGCCATGGAGCGCACGAACAACGGTTTGAACTCGGAAGCCTGGGAGAACGCCGGCGGCGACGCCGAGGAGGCGGGCGACGGCGGGGAGACGATGGAGGCCCTGCTCGCCCAGCAGGCGGCCACGACCGAGAAGCTCGCCGAGCACAAGGTGGCCTGGGTCAAGGTCGTGTCGGTGACCAAGGACGCGGTGCTCGTCGACGTCGGTGAGAAGAACGAGGGGCAGATACCGCTCGTCGAGTTCGTCGAGGATCTGGCCGCGCCGAAAGCGCCGGCCCCCTCGGCCGGACAGCGCGTGGCCGTCATCAAGGTGGGCTCGCGCGAGGGGCGGCTGGTCCTCTCGCACCGCAAGGCCAAGGCCGAGCTGGGCTGGGAGCTGATCGTGAAGGCCCACGCGGACAAGCAGCGCGTGCGCGGCATGGTCACCTCGGCGATCAAGGGCGGCTTCCTGGTCGACGTGCAGGGCGTGCAGGCCTTCCTGCCCGCGTCGCTGGCGGACCTGCGCCCGGTGCGCGATCCCAAGAAGATGCTCGGCACCGGCGTACGCTGCTACGTCATCGAGGTCAACACGCCCAAGCGCCAACTGGTGCTGTCGCGCAAGGCGGTGCTCGAAGAAGAGGCCGGCAAGCGCCGCGAAAAGATTCTTGAGGAACTGCGCCCCGGCGAGGTGCGCATCGGACGCGTGGTGCGCGCGTCGGCCGAAGGGCTGGTCATCGACATCGGAGGGCTGGAAGGCTCGGTGCGCCCGGCGGACATGGCCTGGAGCAAGCCCGATCCGAAGGACTTCGAGCGCGGCGTCAAGCTCAAGGTCAAGGTGCTGTCCAAGCCCGCCAAGGAAGGCGAGCCGGTCCTGCTCGGCGTCAAGCAGCTGCAGCCCAATCCGGCCGACGCGCTGCGCAAGCGCTTCGCGCCGAAATCCACGATCTCGGGCAAGATCATCGAGGTCGGCGCACACGGCGTGCGCTTCGAGATCGATGCGAAGACCGTCGCCTTCGTGCCCGCCGCGGAGTGCGACACCGACATCATCTACAAGCCCGGCGATCCGATCAAGGCCGTGGTCCTGGGCATCGACTCGACGGCGTTCGAGGTGCGCGCCTCCACGCTGCGCTTCAGCGAGATTCACGACCGCAAGCGCGTGGCTCAATACATGAAGGCTCCGCCGCCGCTGACGCTCGGCCAGCTTCTTAAGCCGGAGAAGGAGGGGTGACGCAGAGCGTCATGGACGACGCGCGCGTCAAACCGGTCCGCGGACGCTGGCGCGGCGCGGGCGCGTGGCAGGACACGCGCGTGCTTGCGGCGGCCGCGGCCGTCGCGATCGGCTTGCTGTTCGGGGGGCTGTGGTGGTCGTTGCGCGTCAAGCCTTTGCCGCGGCCTCGCGCGGCCGACGCGCCGCCGCCGCCGGGCATCGACGCTCAACTGGCGTCCGCGCAGGGACGCCTGAAGACGGACCCGCAGGACATTGCGGCGCTGGTGCAGGCGGGAACCTTGCTCTTTCAAAAGGGCAAGGATTCCTACATCGAGGCCATAGGCGATCTTGAGGAGGCCCGAGATCTCGGCGCGCTTGACGCGCGCATCTTCTACTGCCTGGGCATCATGTATCAGGAAGAAGGCCTCTATCCTTTCGCGCTGACCGAATACCGCCGCTTCCTGCGCCACGAACCCGAGAACAAGGACATCCGCATGCTCGCCGCCAAGCTGGAATACCGCATGGGGATGTTCTCCGACGCCGTCATCGACTACGACCGCCTCCAGTTTTCGAATCCCAAGGATCCGGTCGTCGAGGAGAACCTGGGCCTGAGCCTGTGGGGCACCAAGCAGACGGCGCGCGCGCAGGCTTCGTTCGAGGCATTGAAGGCTTACGGCGGCGACTTTGCGCGCCGCGCCGAGTTCTACGAAGGCCAACTGGCGCTCGAGGACGGCCGCTACCAGGACGCGGCGGACCATTTCAACCGCTGCCGTCTGGCCGACGGACCGATCCCGGAGTTTCCGGCCGAGCGCGTTTATACGGGCCTGGCGATGGCCGATCAGAAGCTGGGGCTTTGGGATGACGCGGTTTCGGCCTGGCAGCAGGTTCTGAAGGCGACGCCGAAGGACCTCAAGGCGCGCGCCGCCCTGCGCTCCGACCAGGCGCGCGCGGCGGCCGCCCGGCGCGCCGCGGCGCGCGCGGCGAAGTCCAAAAAGAAGTGAGCGGCGAGCTGCGCCTGGGCGGGCTGTCCGCGCGGGCCTTGGCGCGCCGCTTCGGCACCCCGCTGTTCGTCTACGACGCGGGCGCGGCGCGCGCGCGCTACCGCGCGCTGTCCGCGGCGTTCACGCGGCGCCGGCCGCTGATCTGCTACGCGCTGAAGGCCAACCCGTGTCGAGCGCTTGCGGCCGTTCTGGCGCGCGAGGGGGCGGGGGCGGACATCGTCTCCGGCGGGGAGCTTGAGCGCGCGCGGCGCGCGGGCTTTAAGCCGCAAGACATCGTCTTCTCCGGCGTGGGCAAGACCGCGGAAGAACTGCGCGCGGGACTGCGCGCGGGACTGCGCGCCTTCAACGTGGAGTCGGCCGAGGAGCTGGCGGCGCTGGCGCGGGAGGCGGGACGGCTGGGCCGCCGCGCGCCGCTGGCGGTGCGCCTGAACCCGGACGTGGACCCGCGCACGCACCCGCACATCACCACGGGCCGCGCGGACAACAAGTTCGGCGTCGAATATAAAGAGGCTCTGACGCTCTACCGCCGCGCGTCGCGCGACCGCCGCCTGCGTGTGGTGGGCCTGCAATGCCACATCGGCTCGCAGATCACGGAGTTGTCGCCCTACCGCCGGGCGGCCGCGTCCATCGCGCGCGCGCTGGACGCCTTGGAAGGCATGGGGCTGGAGCTTGAGCACGTCGACGTGGGCGGAGGCTTGGGCATCACCTACAAAGACGAGAAGCCCCTGCCGCTCGACGCCTTCGCGCGGATCTGGGAAGACGCGTTCGCCTCGCGGCCTGGACTGCGCCTGCTGTTGGAGCCGGGACGCTACCTGGTGGCCGACGCGGGCGTCCTGCTGACGCGCGTACTTTACCGAAAAAAGACCTCGAAGCGCCGCTTCGTCGTCGTCGACGCGGCGATGACGGACCTGCCGCGCCCGGCGCTGTACGGCGCGTGGCACCCGGTGACGCCCGCAGCCCCCCGTCGCGGCGTAAAGACGCGGGTGGACGTGGTGGGCCCGGTGTGCGAGTCGGGGGACTTCTTGGCGCGCGAGAGACTGTTGGCGCCGGTGGCGCCGGGAGACATACTGGCGGTGGGCAAGGCCGGAGCCTACGGATTTGCCATGAGCAGCCAGTATAACTCCCGCCCGCGCGCGGCGGAGGTCCTGGTCGACGGCGGGCGCGCGCGCCTGGCCAGGCGTCGGGAGACGCTGAAGGCCCTCTGGGCCGGCGAGCTTTGAGGGAGGGGGAAGTCTTGGCTAAAAAGACCAAGAAAGCGTTTGTTCCCGCGGCGCCGCCTCCGTCGGCGCGGATGACACCCGAGGGACGCGTGCTGACCGTGGCGGGGGGTGTCCTTGTTCTGTTCGGCTTCCTGGCGTTGTCCCGTGCCGACGCGTCGGGCCGTGGTCTGGCCGCCCGCGTTTGTCCGTTTCTGATCCTGGGGGGGTATGCCCTGGTCGGCCTCGGCCTCTGGCGCCGCCCCCCGTCTCCTCCCGCCGCGCGCTAAAAAAACCGTCTCGCCCGAAGATCGTGCGTTTTTGAGCGCGCCCCCTCCTCTTTTTTCTTATTTGTCCCGGACCGTCGTGCGCCCGATTTCCTTTCATGGTTTTTTTGAGAGCGGCGTATTTTCGTCGCGCGTCGGCTATTTTCCTGAGATGGTTTTTTCGAGCCAAACAGGTTTTCGTCCCGATGCGGCCTCTCTTGGTCCTTTTTTCCGCGGTTCACGCCGAGTCCTTTCATGGTCTTTTTAGACCCGCGGGTCCGGCGTCGCCTCCTTGGGTGAAATCGCGCTCCAGCCGCCGGCGCCTTTGATGGTTTTTTTGGGGCTCGGCGGCGAGTCGCCCCAACCCCTGGGTATTCGCTCTGCAATCAGCCATTTTCTTGGCTGTCTTTTTAGAGTCCGGTGCTGATTAGCCGTCTTTTGGCCGGAAGCCCGGCCGGGGGCGGTGCGGCCTTTCATGGTTTTTTAGGCCTTGGTTTTAGGCGGTCCGGCTTGCCGGATATTGGCTGATTTTCAGCTAATTTTGGCGCCGGGGCCCGCGTTTTTGGCCGAATTTTGATCGGGCTCGAATCCCCTTCGACTGCCAATTTAGAAAACCTCAAGCGGCCGTGAGGTTTGCGAAAAATAACGTGTTATTTCCGAGGAGAATCAGGAATAGCTCTCAAGGTTTGTCGAGCAGTTCGAACGGCGGCCCCTATGCCAAAAAGAGACATAATATATATTATCGTTAGTTGTGGGAACGGGTGGTTTGGCGGCCCTTGTGCTTTGTGTCGGGTCCCCTCGGAACTTTGTTTTGCTTGTGGCGTTCGTGCGGAATGTGTTTCTCTTTCGAAGATGAATATTCATCACCTTCGCTGCGCCAGCATGTGTCCGATGAGCGGGCGATTGCCTCGAACCTTTCTGCCGCGAGCGCTTACCTGCAATTGCCTTTTGATCGAGACATCGTCCGGTTTGGTCTTAGTCGATACCGGAATCGGCGCTGGAGACGGGAGGTTTGCCGGATTTTCCGGCCGCGCAAGTTCACGTTCTTGAGCTCGAAAAAGCGGCGGCGCTCGCGCCCCGCACCTTCCGCAGGCGCGAGCGCTACCGCTCTTGCCACTTGGTTCCCTTGCTCTAGCGGCGGCCCAGAACCGCGGCCGTCAGGCGTTCGGCCAGCAGGAGCGCGCGGATCTTGCCGGAGGCGGTGAGTTCGTAGCGGCGGGAGCGGCGGGAGCCGGAGGACAGCAGTTCGCCTTGGGCTATCGCGTCTTGGAGGGTTCGGTCCATGCGTCCTACGGGGTAGCCCGCGGCGCGCAGCCACTTGGCGAGCATGGCGGCGGTGGGCTTGGGAAGGCTCAAGAGCTTGTCGGAGGCGATCAGCAGCACCAGGCAGGCGTCACGCCCGGCCTTATCGCCTTCGGGGATCTTGCCGCGCAGAAGCAGCCCCCCGCCCCTGGCCTCCACGACGGCGTTCCAGTCCACGCGCGGCTCACGTCCGGGGGCCTCTCCGGACGACGGCGCGGGGGGCGTTTGGCGCAGAAGAAACTCCTCGCGTTCGCGGCGTACGAAATCCGCGTCCCCCTCCGCTTCCAGTTCGGCGCCGTTGGGTAATTTGAGCCGGACGCGGTGCGCGCTCATGGCATGATTATGGTATATGCCGACTTATCTGTCCAGGCCTTGTGGATATGTCGTGTATAACGACGTAAACCCGTTTAACCTGATTTTATATGTCTACATATATGTCTTTAAATAAAATCATAAGTCTCATACGCCAACTATAGGTCAATACGCGGTGGATGGCCCGGTGGATAACTTCTCCCCAGCCACGGCATTGGGTCGTTCTTGCTCTGGGAAAGGGATACGGGACCGGCGCGCCTCGGGGGCGCTTCTAGGTGGGGTGTGTGGCCCGCTCAGCCCGTCAGGCTGAGCCGGGTGGTCGAAGGTGTTTTAGAACCGACCCTTGAACTCAAGGGTATACATTTTGGCCACGCCCAAGTTGGGGTCCGTCGCGGCGCCGGCGCGGAAGTAGGCCATGCCGGCCAGAATCGAAAATTGGTCGCGGATCTGATAACGCAGGTGGGCGTCCCATTCCATGCCCAGGGTGCGTGAGGCGGCCGCGGAGGCCACCTGATCGGCCATGTACAGGTAATAGCCGCCGTCCAGGACGAAGCCTCGGAAGGACGGGAATTTGTAGCCGCCGCCCACCGTGGTGATGCCGCTGTCGCCGTAGGGCAGGCCGCTGCGCGTGACGTTGGAGCCGGTCGTCGCGTAGTTTCCCCCCATCGCGGAGTAGGGCGTAGCACCGTAGAAGTCGCCGAAGCCCGTGCGCTCCAAGCCGTCGTACTGGGAGCCGTGGGTGGGATAGAACGCCTCGTCGGTGCCGGGAGTGCCGGCCTTGTCGCCGGAGCCGCGCGCCAGCGTCAGCCAGGCGATGCCCTCGCCGGCGGTGTGGTAGAGCGGCTGCTTCCACTTCACGCGCGCGACTTCGGCGTTGCCGTTGTAGGAGATGCGGCCGGGCGCGGGCGTGGGGCCGTCGGGCGTGGCCGTGCCCTTCTCCAGGGCGGCTTCGCCGTCGAAGAAGATGTCGCCGTAGCTGATGGCGTAGCGCACGGACGTGAAGCTGCGCAGGGCCTTGGAGATTTGACAGCCGTAAACCGTGGTGGCATCTCCGGAACAGCCGTAGTCGATGGAGTTGCCTTGCTCGTCTTCGACCAACTCGTTGAGCTGCCAGAGGCCGTCGGTGGGCAGAGCCAAGGAGCCTCCGTAGAGCATCAGATTATTGTTGTAGCCCAGGCTGGTGGCGACGGGGTCCTTGTCGACGAAGGCGAACGCGTCGGCCTTCATCTGCGCCCAGGGCAGTTCGGAGTGCAGGACGACGCCGGTGAAGCCCGCGCCGTTGTCGTCCAGCAGAAGGCCGCTGCCCAGCTTATAGCTTTGGCGGCCGATGGTGGCGCTGAGCGGCAGGCCCCAAAGTCGATTGACGCGGACGTAGGCGTTCTCGAAAAAGGGCAGAAAACTGACGGACGGGTAGTAGGCCGCGGCGCGGGCGAAGGGCCCGGCGATGGCGGCGCTGGAGCCGGCCACGCCGATGGCATGGAATAGGACGCCCACGTCCAGGGTGCTGTCGGACGCGGGCGCGGGGAGCGCGATGCTCTTGACCGCCATGCCGAAGCGTGCGTCGCTCTCCAGCAGGTTGGCGTTGCTGGTGCCGGGAGCGGTGCCGAGGTTCAGGTTCGAATACGAGACCGCCTTCATATCATATGAAGAGGTCACGTCGACGTTGGCGGCAAGGGCGCGCGCGGACGCGAGGGCGGCCAGCGCGAGCGCGAACGTGAGGCGCATCGGGCCAAATCCTAGCAAATCCTATTCTCGCCTCAGGAGCGCAGGAAGGCCTACTTGGCGGGAGCGGGCGGAGCCAGGCGGGCGGTCGCCCAGTCGGCCCAGGGCGTGCCGGGATACTGGAGGGCGATCTTTTGGAGGGCGGCCTTCGCGGCATCGGCCTGGCCCTGGGCTTGGAGACAGCGTGCCAGGCCGGAGTGGACTTGGGGCGCAAGCAGGTCTTCGCCATGCGCGTCCAGGAAGGACTGGGCGGCGGCCACGCACTGGTCGGACTTGCCGGCGGCTTCCAGAGTTTGGACGGTGTCGGCCAGGGCGAAGGCCTTCATGTTCTCGGGGGCTTCGGCGGCGGCCTTCGCGTAGGCGTCGAGCGCCTGGTCGTATTGCCCGGCGGAGTAGCGCAGGTCGCCGTCCAGCAGGCGCGCCATCGCGGAGGCCGACGCGCTTCCCCCTTCGGACAACACGCGGGTGATCAGCGGCTGTACGTCGGCGGCGTGTCCGGCGGACTCCGCGGCGATGACGCCGTCCCAGGCCGCGTCCGCGCGCGCGCGGCGCGAGTAGAACATCAGCGCGGCGAGTGCCGCGACGACGACGATCGCGGCGACGCCGCCCGCGGCCTGCCCCTTATTGGTCAAAA
>JABEUV010000202.1 GCA_013044195.1 Elusimicrobiota bacterium
AGGTCCACGGCGTCGCGCATGCCCTGCACGTCGTGGGCGATCATCAGCACGTCGTGGCCCGCGTCCAGGCACTTCATCGTGGCTTCCGCCACGGGCCAGCGCTTCGTGATGGCGCCCATGCACAGGTCGTCGCTGACGACCAGGCCGTCGTAGCCCAACTCCCCGCGCAGGACGTCGCGCACGATCTTGGCCGAGAACGTGGCCGGGACCGAGTCGAAGGCCGGGAAGCGTACGTGCGAGGTCATGATCGCGTCCACTCCCGCCGCGGCCGCGGCGCGAAACGGCGCTAGGTGGGTCTTTTGAAACGCCGCGCGCGGCAGGCGGATGGTGGGCAGGTCCACGTGCGCGTCCACGGTCGCGGCCCCCTTGCCCGGAAAGTGCTTGGCGCACGCGGACACGCCGTGATCCTGAAGCCCGCGCGTAAACGCCGCGCCCAAACGGGCCGTGAGCTTCGCATCGGCTCCGAAGGACCGGATGCCGATGCCCGGGTTGTAGGCCTTCGTGGCCACGTCCAGCACCGGCGCCAAATTCATGCGGATGCCCAGCGGCGCCAGCTCCCGCGCCATCTGCCGGCCCACCGCGTATGCGAGCTTGGGGTCCCGCGCGCGGCCCAGCGCGGCGTTGCCCGGAAACGCCGTCACCCCGGCCTTGAAGCGCAGCACCCACCCGCCCTCATGATCCACGGCAAAGAGCAAGGGCCGGCCCAGGCGCTGCTCCAGTTCCTCCACGTAGGCGCGCGTCTGTGCGGGCGTGTCGATATTGCGCGCCAGGAGCAGCACGCCGGTCGCCCCCGTCGCCTTGAACAGCCCCACGGTCTCGCGCGACGGCTTGAAGCCGTACACGCCGAACATAAACAGCCGCCCCGGGTCGGTCACGGCAAAAGTGTATCAAAGCAAGCGCCACGACGCGTCAACGGCCGTGCTTTGGCGAGGACGCTGTCGCCGTGATAAGATGCCTCTGTGATGGACGACCGCCCGGCGAAGCCTTACGACAAGATATATGTGGAGATCGGCAACGTGTGCAATCTCCAATGCGATTTCTGCCCGCCGGTGGAGCGTGGGGCGGGGCGCATGAAGCGGGAGTTGTTCGAGACGGTGATCGCCCAGGCCGCGCCGCTGGCGGCGCGCGTGTGCCTTCACTTGATGGGCGAGCCGCTGGCGCATCCGGAGTTCGGCGAACTGGTGGACGTCTGCGCGGCGCACGGCGTGCCGGTGGAGATCGCGACGAACGGGACCTTGCTGGGCGGCGCGCGCAGCGAGGCCCTGCTGCGGCCCATCGTGGCGCAGGTCAACTTTTCCGTGCACAGCTTCGCGGCGAATTTCCCGGGGCGCGACGTCGGCCCTTATCTGGCCGAGATCTTTCGCTTCACTCGGCGCGCGCTGGCGGAGCGCCCGGACCTCTACGTCAATTATCGCCTCTGGAACCTGGGCGGATCGGACGCGGAGCGCAACGCGGAGGTGATCGCGCGGGTGGAGCGGGAGTTCGGCGTCGTCGTCGACCGCGGCGTCGACGTGCGGCGGCGCAAGAGCCGGCGCGTGACGGGGCGGCTTTCGCTGCATTTCGACACGCGCTTCGACTGGCCACGTTTGGACGGGCCGGAGCTTTCGCCGCGGGGCACGTGCCGCGCGCTGAGCGCGCAGTTCGGCGTGCTGACCGACGGGACCGTGACGGCGTGCTGTCTCGACAAAGAGGGTGCCACACCGTTGGGCAACGTCCACGAACAAACGCTGGCCCAAATACTGGACGGGGAGCGCGCGCGGCGCATGCGCCGGGGCTTCGCGCAAGGACTCCTGGTCGAGGACCTGTGTCGGCGCTGTTCCTTCATCACCCGCTTCGACGGACGGGCGCGGCGCCTGAGCCGCGCCAGGCCCGCCGCGGCGGTTACTTGAGGACGGTCGTCTCGAGTATGATCAGGATCAGGCCGATGATCGAGCCGCCGGCGATCACGCCGGCGCAGGCCGTCTCCTGATTGTCGACCAGCGCGCGGTAAGTCAGGCTCTTCTTATCCGTGACGTACTTGCCCGCGACCCAGAAGATCAGCGCGCCCAGCGCCATCGCCCACGCGTCGCCGAAGCGCAGGATCGGTGCTAAGCCCAGGCCGACGGCGGAGATGGGGAACCGGCCCTTCGTGCGCTGGTTGGCGATCTCGATGAGCAGGCCCAGGATCGCGCCGATCAGGATGGCCCAGCGCGCGGTCGGGTGCAGGAACTCCAGGCCCTTGGTCAGCACCATGGCGACCGCCTTCCAGACCACGGCGCCCGGCATGGGCAGTTTCTCGGTCATCAGCACGCCGGTGTTGCCGTTTAGGATCGCGTAGAACACGGGAATGGAGACCACGGCCCCGGCGAAAATTCCCAGAACGTGGCCGACCGCCTGGTGGCGCGGCTTGCCGCCCAGCATGTAGCCGGGCTTGATGTCCATCAGCAGGTTCGCGGCCGAGGATGTGACCTCGCCGGTGATGCCGGCGGTCATGATGTTCGTGGTCACGTTGCCCGGCGCCATCGCGCTGTAGGTCAACTGGGTCAGCTTGCCCAGCGCTCCGATCGGCGTGATCGAGGTCAGGCCCGTCGCGTTGACCGCGATGAGCGTGAACACGAACACCATCGGGACCGCGATGATGCCGAGCCACCACTGGATGCCGAAGAAGGCGTGGCCGGCCCAGGCCGTCAGCAGGCCCATGACCGGGATGCCGACGATAAAGAGCCACAGCGGCAGCTCGATGTCTTTGAGCACGTCCTCGCCTTTGTTCTTCTTGCCGAACAGGCCTTGGAACGCGTCGATGATCATCTTCGGCTTGGACAGAAACGAGTAGACCGACGACGTGGTCATCAGCGCCACGCCGCCCCACAGCGCCCACATCGTGATGTTCTTGAAGCCGCCGCCCGGGATCACGCCGGCATGGATCAGGTATGGGGCGAGGATCATGTAGTTGACGATCGCGCCGATCAACAAGGAGGCCGCGGCCTTCGGGCCCATCAGGCCGCCGGTGGCGACCATGACGATGGACGTGTCCCACTGCACGGTCAGGTCCTTGAGCGACGTGCCCATGATGCTGGGCGTCCACCACTTGTAGAGGATGTCGTCCCAGTGCTCGGGCAGGCTCAGGAAGGACAGGCGCATGGCGCCCATGACCTTCTCGTTGCCCATCGTCTCGACCAAAGCGGAGATCACCGCGCCCGCGCCCAGGAGCTTGGCCTTGAACATACCTTCCTTGCCCTCGCCGGTGTGCAGGTTGTCCATGACCACGCCGGCCGCGTAGCCCTCGGGAAACGGCATCTGTTCGTCGTTGATGAAGCGCTTCTTGAGCGGAAACGCGAAGAGCACGCCCAGCACGCCCAGCACGATGAGCCAGATCATCGTGTGCTGCCACGGGATCACCACGCCGGTGACCGACATGTACGCCGCCACCGAGGAGATCAACGGGCCCGTCATGTAGCCCGCGCTGGTGGCGATGGACTGCATCGCGTTGTTTTCCAGCACCGTCATCTCGTGGCCCAAGCCGATCTTCGCCAGCGCCTTGAACATCGCAAACGACAAAATCACCGACGTGATGCCCACGCCCAGCGTCCAGCCGGTGCGGATGCCGACGTACAGGTTCGTCAGGCACAGCACGCCGCCCAACAGCATGCCCGTGAGCGCCGAGCGCAAGGTCAACTGCGGCATGTCGCCCTTATAAACGTTCTTGAGCCACCAGCGGTCCTTCTCCTCCAGCGTCATGGAATGGATCTGCTCGTGGGTCAATTCGGGGATGGCCATGGCGCGGATTATGCCAAATATGTCGCGTCGACGACGGGCGCGCGACTTCGGTCGTCTGCGGCCTCTTGTACACTAAATGTGGGCGTGCCGGGCTATAATGTCTCGAAGTACGGAGGCGGACATGAACGAATTTAAGAGATTCCTGAGAAAGGCCGGGCTGCTTTCCGCGGCGGCGGTCGCGGTTTTTATGGGCGGCTGTTCTGACCCCGGCAAGGATGCCAAGCATTACGCCATGACTGGAAAGATCGTCGAGGTCGACAAGCCGGACCAAGCCCTCGAGGTGGATATGGACGCGGTCCCGGGTTACATGGAGGCGATGGTCATGTCGGTGCACGTGAAGGACGCCGCCGAACTGGAATCTCTCCGGCGCGGCGACGCGATCCGCGCGGACCTCGTCGTTCACTCGGGCGGTTCCTGGATTCAGCACGTCCAGGTCGTCGCGAAGGCGAAATAGCCCGACTCGAGATTCAAACGGATCGGCGCTAAAACGAGGCGCTCGCGCCGCGCGTGATCGGCGCGGCCGGCTCTTAAGACTTCTTTAGTGCGTTTTCGACGGCGGCGCGTCGGAGCTTTCGACCGGCGGCGCCGTCGGAGCCGCGGTCGCGGGCGGAGCGCCGGCCAGTGATGACGAGACCGGCGTCGGGGCGGCGGCGGCCGGATGCGCCTCGGTCGCGCGCAGCGGCTTCCGGACGCGGCGGGGATGCTTCTTCCTTGGCGCGGCGGACGCGGCGCTGCTGACCGAGATCGCCGCGGGCGGCGCCGCTGCGGCGGTGGAGACTGCGATTGCCGCCGCCGCTGCGGAACTGCTGACGGCGACGGCTGTGCGCGTCGACATCGCGACGGCGGGGGCGGCGGCCGGGTGAGGGGCGCTTGCGGGCGGAGGGCTTGGGCGCAGGTATGGCATGAGGCGGGTCGCGGCGTAAGCGCCGGCGGCGGCCAGCAGAGCCACGGTCACAAACAGGTGGCCTTTCTCGGGCTCCGGCTTGGGGCCCGAGACGACGGGTTCGGGAGCGGGCGCGTCGAACGGCGCGCTCACGGACGGAATGGGAAGCGCGGGTGCGGGAGCGTTTTTCAGCCGGGCGGGTGCGATTGGTTCCACGTCAGAGACTACCGGCGCGGGCGCGGATATCGGCGGCGGAAGCGTCGTTTCTTTTTTCGCCGCGGGCTTCGGCGCGGGCGTCGGCGGCACGGTCGCGCCCGCTTTCGGAGGGATCGTCGTTCCGGTTTTCGCCGCGGTTCCCGCGGCCGCGGCGAAGCGCACGCCGCACTGATTGCAGAAGCGCGAGCCGGCGGGGTTTTGATGGCGGCACTTCGGGCAAATGAGCTTGCGCTCGGCCGGGCGTTCCAGCGGCTGATTGAGAGGCTTGCGGGGCGGCACGTCGACGCTGAAGCTGATGGAAGGCGCCGCGGGGGAGAGAATCTCCGGAGCGGGCTTTGGTTTCGGCGCCGGTTCGGGCGCCGCCTCCGGTTTTGGGTCGGGCGGAGTCAGCGGTTTCGGGGCGACCCGGGTCGCGGGCTCAATGTGAGACGTCGGCAACGCCGCAGGCGCAGGCATGGGCTCCGGCGTCGGTGCGGGCGCGGCTTTCGGCTCCGACGGAGGGTTTGAGGGCAGGAGAATCGTCGATTCCGGCGAGGCGGCGTCAGAAGAAGAATTGATCAGCGCGTCGAGCCCCGCGGAGATCGCCGCGTCCTTCACGGCGCTGGGAGAGGGGAGGGAAGGCAGAACCATCGTCGCGTCGGGATTGGCGGCGGGTGCGGGCGCGGCTTTCGGCTCCGGCGCGGGGGTCGGCGGCAGAAAAATCGTCGTTTCAGGGGAAGGGGCTTCAGAAGGAGAATCGATCAGAGCGTCGAGGCCGGCCGAGATCGCCGCGTCCTCCACGGTGCTGGAAGAGGGGCGGGGAGGCAGAACCATCGTCGCGTCGGGATTGGCGGCGGGCATGAGCGCGGCCGCCAGTTCCGGGAAACTCGACGCGGGCCGCCAGGCGTCGGCGCTTGTCGCACCGACCGCGCAGACGACGCTGTCCGGGCCGAATCCGGGGCGGCGCTTCAGTTCATCGGCTTCGAACGGCCCGAGAGTTTCGGCGCCTTCGTAAAGATAAAAGCTCATTGCGGTCAGTATATCCGGAAATGAAAGGTTCGACAATGGCCTGCGCGGAACGGGATGAGTGCGATCGTCAAGGACGCGTTCGTTCGGGGGCGAGAACGGCGGCTTGCGCCGCGATCCAATCCGCGACGCGCGCGAGCGTCGCGGGATCGTCGAACATCTGTACACCGTGGCCCGCGGGCGCGGAGAAGGTCTCGACGTTCGGGTATTTCGCGGCGTCGCGTCGCGTCGCGTCGGCGTACGCGTCGCCCGGCGCGGACCCGATCAATATCTTCGCCTGCGCGGGCAGGACGAGCTCCACGCCGCGGTAGTCGACGCCCGGCGACAGCAGGACGACGAAGGTGCGGCAGTGCAGGCGCGCGGCGGCGGCGGCGGCCAGATTGGCGCCGATCGAGGCGCCGCCGAAGGCGATGCGGCCGGAGCTTACGCCGCGCGCGCGCAGCCAACCCGCGGCGGCCAGCACGTCGCCGACGGCGCGGGGCCATTCGCCGGAGGCGTCGAAAGTTTCGTAGCCGCGCTCAATGCCGCCCGGGCCGCGGCGGCTGTCGGCGTGGCCGCGCAGGTCGACGGCCAGCGTTCCCACGCCGCGCGCCGCCAGCGCGGAGGTCAGGCGCGACCATTCGCCCTTCGCCGAGCCCACGCCGTGCGCGAGGATCACGACGTCGCCGCCGCGGCGCGGCGCGCGGTAGTCGGCCGCGATGGTCCAGCCGTCGTCGGTCTTGAACGCGATGCGCTTCGGCGCGGCGGGGACGGCAGGGGCGGCCGCCGCGATCGCGGCGAAAAGAAGAAAGGCTGTCAGCGGCATCGGATGGTCAGGTCGTAGCCGGCGTTGTAGACGGCGAACACCGAGTCCTGCACGCGCACGACGCTGAACATGATGTTTTCGGTGCGCGCCAGAAAGAATTTGTCGTTGGCCCATGCGTTCTGGTAGACGACGCCGCGCGCGGCGAGGACGTCGTAGTAAAGCGTGTTGAGCGTGAGCTGGAGCTGTTGAATTTGTCCGAGGATCAGCAGACCCGCCTTGTACATCTCGGGATCAGGCAGAGCCTGCGTGGAGGCCATGCGCTCGCGCGCGGTCAGGTAGTAGAGGTTCTGGCGCACCTGATCGGCGCCGGCCGTCAAGGTGACGAAGTTGTCCGAGATCGTGGTCAGGCTGGGCTGGGGGTCGGTCTGCGCGTAGGCGTAGCGCAGGTTGTCGCCCTGGGCTTTCACGTATTGGTCGATCTGCTTTAAGTTGGCGACCTGCTGGGCGATCTGCAGGGCGACCGCGTTCATCACGGGCGCCGTCTCCGGGTCGCTCTGCTGGCGCGCCAGACGGTCGCGCGCGGGCAGAAGGGCGTCCCAAAAATAGCTTTCCTGCCACAGAGTCGGAGCCTGATCGGGCATGCCTAACGCGGCGGCGCCGTGAGCCAGGGCGGCGAGGGCGACGAGTACGGCCGCGGCGACCGGCCGTGCGCGGGAGAACATGTTCTAAGTATAGGGTATGAAACGATCCAATGACAGGGGTCCTTTGGTTGACGCCGCGTCCGGGCCCTTTGGTATGATGCCGAAGTGAAAACGGACGAGGCTTTGTCTTTGGTCGGAAGGCTGTTCCTGGCGATCATCTTCTTGGCCGCGGCGTTCGGCAAGATCACCAACTTCGACGGGACCGTGCAGTACATGGAAGCTCACGGGATGCCGGCGGCGTCTTTGCTGTGCGTCGCGGCGATCATCATCGAGGGCTTGGGCTCGATTTCCTTGATCCTCGGCTATCGCTCGCGCTGGGGCGCTTCGGCGCTGTCGATTTTTCTGATCGCCGCCACCTGGGTGTTCCACACGGCGCCCGACCAGCGCATTCAACTGCTCAAGAATCTTTCGATCCTGGGCGGACTGCTCAACGTGATCGCTCTGGGTCCGGGGCCGATCAGCCTGGAAGGCCCCGGAGGCCGGGCGTGAGCGGCGAGGCCCCCGCGCATCAGGTCCTTGCGCGCAAGTACCGTCCGCAGGGCTTTGAGGAACTGGTCGGCCAGCCCGGCGTGTCCCAGACGCTGTCCAACGCGCTGTCCTCCAAGCGCCTGCACCACGCCTATCTGTTCACCGGCCCGCGCGGCTGCGGCAAGACCACGACCGCGCGCATACTCGCCAAGGGCCTGAACTGCGTCAAAGGCCCCACGCCTCAGCCGTGCGGCGAGTGCGCGCCGTGCCGCGAGATCGCGGCCTCGTCCTGCCTCGACGTTTTGGAGATGGACGCCGCGTCCAACACCGGCGTCGACGACGTGCGCCAAGTCATCATCGAGACCGTCGCGTTGGCCCCCGCGCGCGACCGCTATAAGGTCTTCATCATCGACGAAGCGCACATGCTGTCCAACTCCGCGTTCAACGCGCTGCTCAAGACCATCGAAGAACCGCCGCCGCACGCGGTGTTCATACTGGCCACCACCGAGGTCCACAAGGTCCCCGCGACCATCGCCTCGCGCTGTCAGCGCTTCAAGTTCCGCCCGGTGGCGCCGGAGCCCTTGGCCGAGCATCTGGCCGCGATCGCTAAAAAAGAGAAGGTCGCCGTCGACGCGGAGGCTCTGCGCCTGTTGGCGCGTGCGGCCGAGGGCTCCCTGCGCGACGCGGTAAGCCTTTTGGACCAGTGCCGCTCGGCCGGGGAAGGACGTGTCACCGTGGAGTCCGTGCGCGAGATGTTCGGCTTCGTGTCCGCCGACCTTCTGCTGGGGGCCGCGCGTGCTTTGCACGAGCGCGACGCCAAGGCGCTGGCGGGCTGGCTTAAGAAAGTCTACGAGGAAGGCGTGGAGCCGGCGCAATTCCTGAAGGACCTGCGTGCCGCGATCGAGGCCGTTTATCTGGAAAAGCTGGGCGCCGGCGACGCCGACCCCGCGTGGTCTCAGGCGCTGTCGGGCGCCACGGCCGAGGGCCTGGGCTTTCTTCTGCGCCGCCTCAACCGCGCGCTCGAAGAACTGCGCTTCGGCGACTCGCCGCGTCTGGCGCTGGAATTGGGTCTATTCTCGGCCTTGGAGGCGGCGCACGATTTGGGCGCCTGGGTCGCGCGGCTGGAGGCGCTGGAGCGGCGGCTGTCCGCCGGCGGCGGAGGCCCGGCGTTGTCGGCCGCGCCCGCGTCCGCGCCGGTATCCGTGACCATGCCTCCTGCACCGCGCGATGAGGCGCCGGCGTTGACGGCCGCCGCCCAGCCGGCGGCGTCCGGCGGCGCGGATTGGTCCGCGTTCGTCGCGGCCGTCTCGCGCCAAAAATTGGCGCTGGGCACCACCTTGGAAAAGTGCGCGCATGAGACCCGTCCCGACGGCGGCTGGACCATCCGCTTCGCGCGGCAATTCGACTTGGACGGCGCGGAACGTGCGCGGACGTTCTTGGAGGAAGCCCTCGCCGCTTTGGCCGGCCGCCCGCTCAAGCTTCAGTTCGCGCTGGGCGGGACCGCGGCGCCGTCGGCGTCGGTGGACATCGTCGATCCGGCCATCCCGGAAACGCCGGGCGGCGCTCCTCCCGGCGCGCGCTGGAAGGACGTGACCGAGGGTGGTCCGGACGCGGGTGCTGCGGGCGCCCTCAAGAAAGCCGAGGGCGTCTTCGGCGGCAAGGCGCGCATCATCAAGAAGCCGACCGGGGGCGCGTGAGGATATCGACGAAGGAAAATCACGCGGCGCGGAGCGCCGCGTGAAGCCGGTCGAGCGCCTAATCGCGGCGCTCAAGCGTCTGCCCGGCATCGGTCCCAAGCAGGCCGAGCGTCTGACCATCCATCTGCTGCGCGCGCCGCGCGCGGAGGTCGAGAGCCTGGCCGACGCCCTGCGCGAGGCCGTGGAGACCGTGCGCCGCTGCGCGCGCTGCGGAGACTTCACCGACCGCGAGCTGTGCCGCATCTGCGCCGATCCCGGCCGCGACCAGGCGTTGATCTGTGTCGTCGAGGAGCCGCAGGACGTGGCCGCGCTCGACCGCACGCACGCGTTTCGCGGACTCTACCACGTCCTGCACGGCGCGCTGTCGCCGCTGGACGGCATCGGCCCGGAGAAAATCCGCGCGCGCGAGCTGGTGGAGCGGGTGCGCGCGTCCAACGGCGCGGTGAAGGAAGTGGTGCTGGCCACCGACCCCGACACGGAGGGCGAAGCCACCGCTCTGTACCTGGCCCAGCAGCTCAAGGGCCTGCCGGTCAAGGTCACGCGCATCGCCCACGGCGTGCCGCTGGGCGGGGACCTGGACTACCTCGACGAGCGCACTTTGTCGCACGCTTTGTCCGGACGACGAGAGGTTTGACGGTGGCGGCAGCGTCGCGGGGCCCGTCTGGGATTGTTATAGAATCAGCGTGTCGCCGGTCGGAGGGCGTCGATCATGAAAATAGTTTCGATCAAGCTTAAGAACTTCAAGGCGTTCAAAAACGCGGAGATGTCGGATCTTCCGGGCATGTGCGTCGTTGTCGGCGCGAATGGGAGCGGCAAATCGACGCTTTTCAGCGTTTTTGGATTCCTCAAAGATGCGTTGACGGACAATGTTCACGTGGCGCTCTCCAAATTGGGGGGAAGCCGCGGATTCCACGAAGTGCGTACCCGCGACACCGATGGTCCCATCGAAATTGAACTGAAGTTCAGGCAATCGCCTTCAGATCCTCTGATCACTTATTCCTTATCCATTAATGAAGCTAATGGGCGGCCTTACGTCGCGCGCGAGATTCTGAAGTACCGGCGCGGCAGCAAGGGACGGCCCTGGCAATTCCTGGATTTCAAGAACGGAGAGGGAACCGCCGTCACCAACGAGCCGGATAAAGTCACGGATCAAACCCAGTTGGAGCGGGAGAAACACAAGCTTAAATCCTCGGACATCCTTGCGGTCAAGGGTTTGACCCAGTTCGAGCAATTCCCCGCGACAAAGGCGCTGGGCGATCTCATCGAAAATTGGCACGTTTCCGATTTCCATATCCAACGCGCGCGGCCCGATCAGGAAGCCGGCTACGCGGAGCACCTGTCCAAAGAGGGCGAGAACCTATCGCTGGTGACGGAATATCTCTATAAGCAACATCGCGACAGATTTGATCGCATAATCGAAAAAATGAAGCAGCGCGTCCCAGGCATCACTCATGTCGATGCCAAGACGACGGAGGAGGGGCGCGTTCTTCTTCGGTTCCAGGATGGAGCCTTTCAAGACCCGTTTCTTGCCCGCAATGTCTCCGACGGCACCATCAAGATGTTCGCCTATCTCGTCCTCCTCAATGATCCCAGGCCGCACCCGCTGCTCTGCATCGAGGAGCCGGAGAATCAGCTTTACCCGAAGTTGCTGGCTGAACTCGCCGAGGAATTCCGCGACTACTCCCGCCGAGGCGGACAAGTATTTGTCTCGACGCATTCCCCCGATTTTCTCAACGCCTCGGAACTCGACGAGGTGTTCTGGTTCGTGAAGGAAAGCGGCTGCACGACGATCCGCAGGGCAAAAGACGATCCTCAGGTCAAAGCGTACATGGAACAGGGCGACAGTTTGGGCGCCCTTTGGAAGCAGGGCTTCTTTGAAGGCGCGCACCCGCAATGAGCGAAATCGTATTTTTTCTGGAGGAACTTTCCGCCGAGGCGCTTTTGAAAGGGCTGCTGCCCAGGATATTGCCGAATGCGCCACCCTGTAAATATGTTGTGCACGAAGGCAAACAGGACCTTGAAAAACGCTTGGAGCAGCGCTTGCGGGGATATCGCGTTCCTGGCGCACGGTTCGTCGTGCTTCGAGACCAGGACTCGGCGGATTGCCGTGCGGTAAAAAACTCCTTGCGAAATAAATGCGCGGCCGGAGCGCACCCGGACGTGTTGGTCCGCATCGCGTGTCGAGAAATCGAAAGCTGGTATCTTGCCGACCTGCGGGCTGTTGAACGCGGGTTGGGTGTGAAGGGCTTGGCGAGTCGTCAGCAGGAGAAGCGCTTCCGAGATCCCGACAGTCTGCCCTCTCCGGCAAAAGAATTGTCGAAAATCGCACCGTCGTATCAGAAGATCGGCGGATCGCGGCTGATCGGGCCTCATCTGGACGTCCGCAACACGCGCTCGACGAGCTTCCGTCATTTCGTGAACGGCATTCGCGGGCTGGCGGCCGTCGCGCGCGGAACTTAGGAGAATTTAATGCGCTACGAAAACGTCTTGGAAGCCATCGGCGGCACGCCGCTGATCCGTCTGAACCGGCTCGCGAAAGGGCTCAAGCCCCGCGTCTACGTCAAGGCGGAGTTCATGAATCCGGGCGGCTCGGTCAAGGACCGCATCGGCGTGGCGATGATCGACGACGCGGAGCGGCGCGGCCTGCTCAAGCCCGGCGGGACCATCGTGGAAGGCACGTCGGGCAACACCGGCATCGGTCTGGCGCTGGTCGCGGCCCTGCGCGGCTACAAGCTGATCTTCACGATCACCGACAAGCAGAGCCGCGAGAAGATCAATTTATTGAAAGCCCTCGGCGCGGAGGTCATCGTCTGCCCGACGAACGTGGAGCCCGAGGACCCGCGTTCCTATTATTCCGTGGCCGACAAGCTCACCGCGGAAATTCCCGGCGCTTATCATCCCAACCAGTACGAGAACCCGGAGAACCCGAAGGCCCACTACGCGACCACGGGCCCGGAGATTTGGCGCGACTCCGAGGGCCGGATCTCGCACTTCGTGGCCGGCATGGGCACGGGCGGCACCATCTCGGGTGTGGCGAAATATCTCAAGGAGCAGAATCCGAAGGTCAAGATCGTGGGCGCGGACCCGGTGGGCTCGCTCTACTACGAGAAGATCAAGTTCAACCGGATCGGCGCGGCCAAGCCGTACGTGGTCGAGGGTATCGGCGAGGATATCTTTCCGGGCACCATGGACCTGAAGTGCGTCGACGACATTTTGCAGGTGACCGACCGCGACAGCTTCCTCATGACGCGCAAGCTCGCACGGCTGGAGGGACTGCTGGTCGGCGGCTCGTGCGGCTCGGCGGCTTGGGCGGGACTGGAGTACGCCAAGAAGTTGAGCGAGAAGGACTTCATGGTGATCCTCCTGCCCGACACCGGCATGCGCTATCTGTCGAAAATCTACAACGACGAGTGGATGCGCGAGAACCAATATTTCGAGAGCGCGGTGCCGCTGAAGGCCGCCGACGTGCTGTCCGCCAAACGCGAACGCGCGAAGGTCAAGGCCTTGGCCACGGTCAAGCCGACGGACCCGTTGTTCCAGGCGATGGCGGCGATGCGCAAGTTCGACATCTCCCAACTGCCGGTCTTCGAGAAGGGTCAGCCCGTCGGCACGCTGCACGAAGACGAGGTCCTGGGGCTCATGCTCAAGGGCCGCGATATCAAGACCATGATCGTGCGCGAAGCGATGAGCGGCGCCCTGCCCGTCGTCGACCCGCAGGCGCGCATCGAGGTGATTCTGCGCCACATCACGCCGGAGCGGCCCGCCGTGCTGGTCAAGACCGGTAAGGCCGCCTACGACATCCTGACCAAATACGACGTGCTGACCGCGGTGGCCGGCGCGTCCGGAGACGAAAAATGAAGCTATGGCTCCTGCTGGCCGCGTGGGCCGTCCCCGCGTTCTGCGCCGACGCGCCGCCCGCCGACGCCCCCGCAGCCGCCGCTCCTGAGACGCACGCGCAACCGGATGCGAAGCCCGACGCGAAATCCGACGCCAAGTCCGACCTCCCCGATGTCGCCGCGCCGAAGCCGGTCACGGTCGCCGACGAGTGGGCGTTCGCGAAGGCCGCGGGTCAGGATGAGAACGCGGACGTGCGCAAGGCCGCGATCCCGGAGTTGGAGCTGTTCGCGCGCCGACGCCCGGACGCGCCGCAGGCGCCCGACGCGCTCCTGCTGGCGGCCGATCTGCGCCAAAAAGACGGCGACTGGCCGCGCGCGATGGGCGACCTTCTGCGCCTGATCGCCGCGTACCCGGGCTCCCCGGCTCTGCTGAGCGCGAAGTCGGATTTCCTGTCGCTCGTCGCCAAGCGCGCCCCGCGCCGCGACCAGCCCGCGTTGTCCGCTCTGCCTGAATCCCTGGAAGGAACCGACCCCGTCGAACGCCTCTCCCAGGTCTGGCGGCGCATCGCCGACCGCGCTCCGGACGCGCTCTACGAGCCGGTGGTTCTCGGCATCGACGATCTGTTTGCCCGCGACCCGGGCCGTGGCGACTCCGATGAACTCCTTCGGGCGCTGGCGCGCCTGGACGCGGCCAACGGTGAGCCCGCCTCCGCCTTGCTGTCCTGGCGCAAGCTCCTGGCGCTGTGCCCGGCCAGCATGCTGCGGCCCGTCGCGCAGATGTCGATCGGCGACTTGTATGCCGAGGCCCTGCACGATCCGCGCGCGGCCATCGTCGCCTATCAGGAACTCGCCGAGAAATTTCCGCGGTCGATCCAGGTCCAGGCCGCGCTGGAGAAGTCCGCCGCCCTGTTCGAGAACAAACTGCATCAATACGATCTTGCCGTCGAGCAGTTGGAGCGCGTCGTGGCGTTGTTTCCTAAGACGCCGGCCTCCCTGCGCGCTCTGCAGTCCATCGCGCGCCTTCAGCGCGACCGGCTGAACAACCCGGACGCCGCGATCAAGACCCTGCAGCGTCTGTCGAAGATGCACGGCGGCCAGGACGGAGTGAAGGCGCTTCTACTGGCCGCGGAAATCGCGCGCCGCGACTTGAAGGACTCCGGCCGCCAGGCGGCACTCCTGCATCAGGTCGCCGACGACTATCCCGCCGCCCAGCAGTCGCCCGAGGCCCTCTACGACTGCGCCGGCGTCTGGGAGGACGCCGGCAATACGGTCAAGGCGATCGAGGTTTACAAGGAGGTCGCGACGAAGTTCCCGAACGACCGCTACGCGCGCAAGGCCTCCAAGCGCGTCGCGAAGCTGTCGGCGGCGAAGTCGTAGCCGCCTTCGTCGCCGCGGCGAGGCGTCTGGCGAGGTCGTTGCGATAGTGTCCCGCCCTTGAGGGACGCTTCTCGATTTTCTAGAATGGACTCATGGCTTCCAAGATCGCTCCTTTGCCGGCGTCGGACCCCTATAAGAAGCTCGGCGCGTCCCAGCTTCTGCGAATTCACGAGTTGATGGTGCGCGCGCGCCTGCTGGAAGAAAGGCTCATCAAGATGAGCAAGGGCGGCGACGGTTTCTTCTGGATCGGCGGTCCCGGAGAAGAGGCGTTCAACGTGCCGCTCGGCCTTCATGTCAAGAAGGGGCACGGCGTGAACTTCGATTTCCTGCATCTGCACTACCGCTCCTCGGCGATCGTGCTGTCCCTCGGCGGAAAACCCGCCGACGCGCTGCGCCAGATGCGCTCGGTGGCGACCGACCCGTATTCGAAAGGCCGCAACTTCGTCAACCACTACGCGATTCCCGAATTCAACGTCGTGCCGGTCTCGCCGACGATCGAGACGCAGTATGCGACGTCCATCGGCACCGCCATCGCCCAGGCGCGCGCCAAGAACGACGCGATCACCATCGTCAACGGCGGCGACGCGGGCACGGCGGAAGGCGACTTCCACTCCTGCCTGGTGTGGGCCAACCGTCCGGTCCTGCCCCTGCCCATCCTGATCGTCGTCGTCAACAACGGCTACGGCATCTCCACGAAGGAAGAGACCCAGCACGGCGAGAGGAACATCTCGGACTGGGCGAAGGTTTTCCCGGACATGCCGGGAAAAACCGTCGACGGCAACGACGTGGCCGCGTCCTGGGCCGCGCTCGACGAGGCGTTCGCCTACATCCGCAAGAACCGCAAACCTTATTTTTTGGAGGCGCGCTGTAGCCGCCTCTACGGCCACTCGTCCTCCTCCGGCGCCAACCGCATCCCGGAAGCCGACTGCATCGAGCTTTTAGAAAAGAATCTGACCTCCCGCGGCCTGGCGAAGGCCGACGCGCTCAAGAAGGTCTGGGAGTTGGAGGCCGTCGCACTCGACGAGGCGCATAAGCAGGTGAAGACCGAGCCTTTCCCCGCGCTGGAATCGGTGTGGGATGACGTGTTCTCGGACGGCCTGCCGCCGTCCTATCCGACCAAAGGGGGAAGCTGAGATGGCGAACATGGCGCAGGCCATCCGTATGGCCCTTCACCGCGGCGAATCGGAACTGGGCGTCACCGAGATTTTCGGCGAGGACGTGGGCGCGCCGCTGGGCGGAGTGTTCACCGCCACGCAGGGTCTGGAGCGTGCGTGGAATTCGCCGCTCGACGAGCGCGGCATCATCGGCGCGGCGCTGGGCCTGGCCTGGGCCGGCGGCCGCCCGGTGGCCGAGATTCAGTTCGTCGACTACATCTTCAACGTCGTCGATATGCTCAAGCTGTGCGCCAACGGCTATTGGAGTTCGGGCGGCCAATACAAGACGCCCCTGGTCGTGATGACCCCGACCGGTTCCGGCATCCACGGAAGCATGTATCACTCTCACTCCTTCGATTCCGTCGCTGCGAAGCTGCACGGCATGAAGGTCGTCTGCCCGTCCACGCCCAACGACGCCTACGGCCTGATGATCGCCGCCATCAAGAGCGACGATCCGGTGCTGTTCCTTAAGCCCAAGGCGCTCCTGCGCACCAAAGGCGAGGAACTTCTGCCCGGCGAGCCCGACGAGAAGACCTTGCACGAAATGATCGACGCGCCGCTGGGCGACCGTTCGACGTGGAAGCCGCGCTGGCCGAAGCTGGGCGAGCACGAGGTGGAGATCGGCAAGGCCAAGATCAGCCATCCCGGTTCGGACGCCACCGTGGTCACGCACGGCCGCATGGCGCCGATCTGCCTGGAGGTCGCCCGCCGCTTCGCCGCCGAGGGCCGCGGTTCCGTCGAGGTGCTCGACCTGCGCTCTCTGATTCCCTACGACTGGGAGGCGATCACCGCCTCCGTGCGCAAGACCGGCCGCGTGATCTTCGTCAACGAGGAAACCGAGATCGCGAACTTCGGCGAGCACCTGATCCGTCGCGTCGTCGACGAGCTGTTCTATCAGCTCAAGGTGCGCCCGCGCCTGCTGGCCGGCAAGGCCACGCCGGGCGTCGCGCTGTCGCCGGCTCTGGAAAATTTCATCCAGCCGCAGACGCCCGACGTGGAGCGCGCGCTGTCCGAACTGCTGGCCGAGCCGGCGTAAGCTCCGGCCGCGGCCGGCGGCGTCCCGGCGCGAAATAGTGGTAGAATCAGCATCGTCATGGCCATGACTAAAGAGACGCTGATCGCCCTCGTCGCTCTTCAGGAAAAGGATAAGGTTCTCGACGCGCGCCAGAAGGACGTGGACGCGGTGCCGCCTCGGATCGCGGCCGTCAAGTCCGACCTCGCCGAAGAGAAAAAGCGCATGGACGCGGCGAAAGCCAAGACCCTGGAGCTTGAGAAGAGGAAGAAGTCCAAGGAGTTGGACGCCGCCGCCAAAGAGGAAGCCGCGCGCAAGCACGGCGGCCAGCTCAACGACGTCAAGAGCAACGACGCCTACAAAGCGCTTCAGGCCGAGATCGCCAAAGAAAAAGCGATCGTCGGCGACATCGAGACCGAGATCCTCCAGCTCATGGAGGAGATCGACACGTCGCGCGGCGAGGAGAAGGCGCTGGCCGCCGAGCTCAAGAAGATCGAGGAGTTCTCGAAATCCGATTTGGAAAAGCTGGAGGCCGAGCTGTCTCACGCCAAAGGCGAGCATGCGGCCGCGAAGGCCGCGCGCGACGCGGCGGCGGCGCCGGTGCCGGCCGACGTCCTGCGCGTTTATGACCACATCCGCTCGCGCGGCAAGCCCGACGCGGCGGTTCCCGTCGTCGACGGCCACTGCGGCGCCTGCCAGATCACTTTGGCGCCCAGCCTCGTCGCCGAGGTCGCCAAGCTCAAGAGCCTGGCGGTGTGCGAGAGCTGTCAGCGCATCCTTTACAAGCCGGAGCACGTGGCCGCCGCGGCGGCCTGACGATTTCAGGGACGGCCGGGGGATCGCTCGCCGCAAGGCGGGAGGAACTTCCGGACTCCGTAGGACGCGATGCCCGTCGA
>JABEUV010000203.1 GCA_013044195.1 Elusimicrobiota bacterium
CGCGGCGGCGTCACTTCACCTTCGGAAGTTCCGCGATCTCGGCGTAGAGATGCACGGCGGAGGCGATGGCCTTCTGGAACATGCCCAGGTGCAGGCTTTCATTTTCGGAATGCGGGTTGGACAGGGGATCTTCCACGCCGATGAGCAAGGCGGGCGCGCCCTTGAGCGCCTTGGCGAACGGCCCGACGAACGGGATCGAGCCGCCGCAGCCGATGTCGCAAGACTTGCGGCCGTAGCCTTTCTCCAGGGCCCGGCGCGCGGCGGCGAAGGCGGGGGCGTCGGTGTCGGTGGTCCAGGCGGGGCCGGCGGATTCGCCGGAGAACTCCACCGCCACGCCCCAGGGGGCGTTTTTCTTCAAATGCTTCTTCAGCGCTTCGAGCGTCTTCTGGGCGTTCATGCCCGGGACCAGGCGGATGCCCATATGCGCCCACGCCGAGTCGTTGATGATGTTCGCGCAGTCCTTCTTCGACGAGGCCTGAATCGCGTTGACGGAGAACGACGGCCAATACCAGTTCGAGCGCAGAAGGTCCTTCGGCGCGGCCATCAGCTTGGTGCCCTTGAACACGCCGGACTGGGCGCGGAACAGCTTTTCGGGATATTTGAGAACCTTGAGGCTGGCCTCGGCGGCCTTGCCGGGTTTTTCCACATCCTTGTAGACGCCGGCAATCAGCATGCGGCCTTTGGCGTCCGTGCACGACGCGATCATCTTGGCCAGCGCCTGCACGGGATCGGCGGTGGCGCCGCCCCACATGCCGGAGTGCAGCGGGTGGTCCATGGACCGCACGGTCACGTCGAGCGCCACCAGGCCGCGCAGAGCCACGGTGATCGACGGCGTGTCGTGGTCGAAGTTGCCGGTGTCGGTGAGCACGATGGCGTCGGCCATGACTTTCGCCGCATACTTCTCCAGGAACGGTTCCAGATTGTCGGAGCCGCACTCCTCCTCGCCTTCAATGATCAGCTTGACGTTGACCGGTAGGCTGCCGTGCGTCTTCAGCCACGACGCGATGGCGCTGGTGTGCGCGACGGCGCCCGCCTTGTCGTCGGCGCAGCCGCGGCCCCACAGGCGGCCGTCGCGCTCCGTCGGCGTGAAGGGCGGGGACTTCCACAGCTCCTCGCGGCCGGCGGGTTGGACGTCGTGGTGCGCGTAGAGAAGAAGCGTGGGCTTGCCCGGCGCGTGCAGCCAGTCGGCGTAGACGTACGGATGCGCGCCGGGCAAAGTCAGTATTTCCACGTTTTCTAAGCCGCGCGCGCGGCAAAGTGCGGCGACGGCCTCGGCGGAGCGCACGACTTCCTTTGGGTCGAAGCCGGGAAACGAGACGCTGGGGATGCGGGCCAGGACCTTCAGGTCTTCCAGAAAAGAGGAGTAGTTTTCGGCGGCGTAGGAGACGGCTTTTTGGGTGTCCATGCGCGGATTCTAGCGTTTCGCGGCACTCTCGGCCAGCGGCGAATTGTTAAACTGACGCGTGCCTATCATCCCGCGCTATATTCTGCGGCAATTTCTGCCCCTGTTCGGGGCGGGGCTGGCATTGTTTCTGGGCGTCCTGCTCATGAACCAGTTTTTGCGGCTGTTCACCATGGCCATGCTCAAGGGCCTGCCGCTGTGGTGGATCTTGGCGTGCTTTGCGCGGCTTCTGCCGTCGTTTGCGAGCTTGGCCCTGCCGATGGCTTACCTGGTTTCGGCGATGGTCGCTTTGGGTCAGCTGTCCGACTCCGGCGAGGCGATGGCCCTGCGCGCCAGCGGATTTTCCTTCCGGGAGATCGCGCGGCCGTTCCTGTGGACGGCGCTGACTTTGTCGGCGCTCCTACTTTACGTCAACCACAAGGCCGGTCCCGAGGGCTTCCATGCTTTTCGCGAACGCACCAGCGAGGCGGGACAGAAGCTGGCGCGCATCGACCTGGAGCCCGGGGTGTTCACGGAGTTAGGTCCGTGGCGTCTGTTCGCGCGCGACGCGGATTCGTCGAGCGGCCGCATGGAGGGCGTCTATCTGGTCCGCCCGGATGGAGCCGAGGCCGCGCGCGTCAGCGCCGAGCGCGGCAGTCTGGCGCTGGACCCGGGGCGCGGCGTCAGCCTGGCGCTGGAGGACGGCCAGCTGCAGCTGCCCAACTCCGATCCCGCGAAGCTATTAACCGGCCGCTTCCAGCGCTACGACGTGTTCCTGCCGCTGGCCGCGCCTTCCGCCCCGCGCGAGGCCGACATTCAAGAGCTCAATACGCGCGCCTTGCGCGCGCGCGCCGCCGATCCGTCCACGCCGCGTGAGCGGCGTCTGGAGTATCTGGTGGAGGCGGCGGCGCGTTCGGCCGGGGCGTTGTCGCCGTTCGTTTTCTTCTGGATCGCGGCGCCGCTGGGGCTGGGCCTCAAACGCCGCGCGCGTGGCGCGGACTTCGCGATCAGCCTGCTGGTGATGTTCGCGTTCTACGGCTTGTTCATGATGGGCGTGAGCCTGGGCCGCCGGCATGAAGCGCTGACCGGCGTCGCTCCGTGGATCGCGGACGCGGCGGGGCTGGTGGCGGGCGCGTGGCTGACGCGGCGGGCGGCGGCGCAGTGACCATCTTCACGCGCCACATGCTGGGCCGCTTCTTCAAGCCGTTCCTATTCGGCCTGGCGCTGTTCGCCCTGCTGATCTTCCTAGGCGACACGTTCGACAAGATGAACTACATCGTCAAGTCGAAGGCGCCTCTGGGCATCATCTTCGAGTGCCTGTGGCTGGGCGTGCCCTATTGGGCGGTGCGCGTCATTCCGATGGCCACTTTGCTGGCCACCTTGACGGCGATGAGCGGCTTCGTGCAGAGCGGCGAGTGGCTGGCCACGCAGGCCTGCGGGCTTGAGACGCGGCGCTTCTGGCTACCGATTTTGGGCGGCTCCGCGTTGGTGGCGCTGGGCGCGTTCGTGGCGCAGGAGACGGTGATGCCGGTCGCGTGGGCGCGCTCCCAGCGCCTGTGGCACGAGCGCGTACGAGCGGAGTGGGAGTGGTCTCAGTACAGCGATGTTATCTTCGCCGTGGGCCCGGAGCGCTTCATTCAGGCCAAGCTGTTTCTGCCGCGCGACGGGCGCCTGGAGCGGCCCATCCTGGATCGCCTGGACGGCGCCGATGTGGTCTCCCAGTTGGACGCGAAATGGGCGCAATGGGATCCGGCCGGCCGGCGCTGGGTGTTCCATCAGGGAGTGGCGCGGACGTTCGGCGTCGACGGCGCCGTCGAGACGCCCTTCGACGCGAAGGTCTCCGACCTGGACGTGCCGCCGCTGGAGCTGATCCCGCGTCCGCGCAGTCCCGACGAGATGACCTTGCGCGAGGTGCGCTCCTACGCGCGCCGCGTCGGCCGTTTCGGCGGCTCGCCGCGCGACTACATGGTCGCCGCGCAGTCCAAGCTGGCCTACCCGTTCGCCAACGTGGTGGTCTGCGCGCTGGGCATTCCCATCGCCTTGCGCCTGCGCAAGTCCTCTCGGGTGCTCAGCTTCTGCGGCGCGCTGGGAATTTCCTTCGCCTACCTGTGGCTCATGGAAGTGGGCCGCGCGTTGGGTGTGGGCGGGACCTTCCCGCCGTGGATCGCCGCGTGGTCGGCCGACGCGGCGTTCGGGGCGCTGGCCTTGGTTTTGATCGCGCGCTGGGACCTGTAAATTAGCTAATCTTTCGAAATGATCGCCTGCTTCGCCCGATCCTCGGGCGGCCCTTTGTGACTCTGCGCGGGCTGGTTCCCTACCTGGCCTTCGCCTACGCGGTCCTGCTGAGCCTGACCATCCGCGTGAAGACGGTCCGCGACGGCTTCCGCGCCGACCTGCGCTCCAAGGACCGTCGTTTCATCTACGCGTTCTGGCATCAGCGCCAGGCGTTCTTCACCGTCACGCACCGCGGCGAAAAAGTTTCCATTCTGATCAGCCGCTCCCGCGACGGCGACATGATCGCCGACACGATCCGTCTCTGCGGCGTGGCTTCGGTGCGCGGCTCGTCGACGCGGGGCGCTGCCGGGGCGGTGCGCGCGATGATGGAGGCGCTCGGCGCCGGCCTGGACGTGGGCATCACGCCCGACGGCCCCAAGGGTCCCGCGCGCGAGGTCAAGGAAGGCGTGCTCTTCCTGGCGCAGAAGCTCGGCCTGCCGATTCTTCCCGTAACGAACGCCCAATCCCACAAGATCGTGCTGGTCCGCGCCTGGGACCGCTTCCACATCCCGTTGCCTTTCGGCCGCGGCGCGGTGGTCTACGGCGAACCTCTGCTGGTCGGCCCGGACGACGACCTCCGCGCCAAGGCCGCGGAACTGAAGTCCCGCCTGGACGCCATCACGCTGGAAGCCGAAGCGTTGGTCGCTTAGGCTAGTTTCCGGCGGGCTGGCTGTTGAGTTCCTGCTGGGCCTTGTCGGCGTCGGCGCGCACCTTGTCCGCCGCGGACGGCGACATGTCGGCGCGCGCGCGGTCGGAGGTCACCGGCTGGACGTCGGCGTCCGATCCTTCGTGGCGGTGATGGTTTTCCTCAGAGCCGCCGAACAGGAAGCTGAGTTGGACCGCGCCGCCGACCTCGCGGGGGATGCGGGTCGTGTTGCCCTGGTTCTGGATGACGATGCTCTGGTTGCCGACCTCGCCCGAGGCGTCGATCATGAAATGCAGGAAGTTGAGGCCGGTTCCGGCGGTGAAGGTGGCGCCGTCGGATGCCTGCGCCAGGTTGTGCTTGATGCCGACGCGCAGTGGGATGTTGATCCACGAGCGGTTGAACACGTCGATTTCGGTGCCGCCGCCGACTTCCTGGCTGGCGTAGCCGTCGAGCGGGGTCAGGTTGCGCGTCAGGTCCGCGTCGGCGGCGAAGTGCCACCAATTCTCCGGGCTGAACGACAGCCCCGAGCGCACGGTCGGGTTGATCGAGAACTTGCCGCTGACGCCGTCGGCCGCGGCGCTGGCGGGGTTGTCGAACTTGGGGTTGTTGAGGTTGCGGCCGGTCAAGCCCAGGCGCGGGCTCCAGGCCACGCCGTTGAAGGTCTTGTCTAGGTCCCACAGTGCGCCCGCGTCGATTCCCACGTTCCCGCTCGACGTGTTGTTGTTGCTGCTGTTGAAGCTCGAGCCTAGATTCGAGGTGACGCCGCTGTTGCCGACGATGTTGAAGCGGTCGTAGCCCACGTCGGCGCGCATCGCCTTGATGTCGCCGCCGAGGTAAAGTCCCGGCACCCACGGCAGTTCATGGCCGTAGCCGAGGCCGAGCTCGGCGATGCGCGCTCCGCGTATGACTAGGTTGGAGGTGTTGCTCGGTCCAAGCGTCGGGTCGATGTAGCCGGCTCCGGCACCGGCGACCACGTAGCCGTTAAGAAACGCGGTAAACTTGCCGACCTTGAGGCTGGCGCCGCCGCCTACGTCGGCGTTAAGACCGCCGCCTTTCAACTCGTTTAAAGCGCTCTGATATTGTGTGCTGGTGCAGCTTCCGTTGGCGCACTGCTGGAGGTCCTTGGCGCCCGCGATGATCGAGCCCTGGACGTCGGCCTGAACGGAGACCGGGATCGCCAGGCCGTAGGAGTTCATGCTGGGTCGCCCCAGCGCGGCCGGGTTCCAGTAGGCGGCCAGGGGGCCTTGCGCGTCGGCCACGCCCGCTCCGCCCATGCCCATGGACTGAGCGCCCATCGTCGTCCACTCCAGCGCGGAGGCGGGAGCGGCGAGAGCGACGGCGACGGCGCAAGACAGCGCGAAAAGGCCGGTTTTGTTCATCCGCGAATTATTACATATCCGCGTATGCGGCGAAAGACCAAAACGGTCACACCCGGGCGTTTCAGCCGCGCAGGGTCGCCAGCACGGCTTCCACCAGGCGCGCAACCAAGCCGATGCGCGGCGCCTGCGGCAAGGTCACGCCGTGCAGGATCGCAATCGCGCGGATTTCCTTTTCATAGGCGAGAGTGCCGTCGGACTTCATCGCGTTGACCAGCACCTGCGCCATGGCGTCGGGGATGTTCGCGGACTTGGAGAACATGGTGGGTAGAACCAAGGCCTCGGCCAGGGCCGCGCCGGCGGCGTCGCCCAGCTTCTGCATCATCGCCGCGCGCAGCTTCCAGGTGAAGCCGCCCCAGGCCTGGCCCTGGTCGTGAGCCTCGTCGTACTCGTTGTACTTGTAGGTGTTGCGGCCGTCGCGGATGTAATCCTTGCCGTCGGGGCCCGGGTGCTTCATGAAGTGCTCGCCGATGACCGGGTTGTTGAGCAGGTACATGGACACCGTGTCGCCCCAGCCTTCGGACAGGCCGTCGTTGGTGATGCCGCCGGTCATATCGTCCCAGTAGTGGCCGTACTCGTGGTCGGCCACGGTGTCGTAGGCGGAGTTCACGCAGTTCGCGCTGGAGCGAAAGAAGCTGAGGCTGGGACTGCCGGGCGTGTAGTAAGCGTTGCACTCGTCGTCGAGGTTGCTGCGCACCGGGATGGGCGTCTTGTCCATGCGCTCCGTGGTCAGGCCGCGTTCTTTAAGGAAGTTGTAGGCCAGGTTGACCTTGTGGAACGCGCTGACTTGGGCCAGCGCGTTCTCGTCGGCCAGGTTCGCGTCGGGGTTGAAGACGACCTGCACGCCTTCGCCGCTGGACTTCAGCGTGACGTTGACGCTCAGCGTCGCCTTTTCCTGATCGACGACGGTCACGTACGGCCCCGACAGCGAGGCCGTCACGTTCAGCCCGGCGGGCGAGATTTTCAGGCCGGGCGCGGAGAAGAAGCCGTTCTTATCGGTGGTGTAGGTCTTGCCGCCGATGGTCAGGTTCAGGAAGGCGAGCGGCAGATCGGAGATCTTCGCGCCCGGGAGAATTGGGCCGCGATCGACCGTGCGCCCGGAAACGGCGCTGGAGGGCGGCGCGTCTTTCTTCGCGCCGGAGCGCAGGCCGGTACGGTTGTCCCAGGCCAGCACCAAGCCGCCGGCCATGTCGACGGCGACCATGAACGGCAGTCCGTCGGCGGCGTACAGCTTGACGTGGCGCCACTGGCCCTGCGCGTAGATGATCTTTTCGTCGGCGAACTGGAAGCTGTCGGCGACGGCCTGAGGCGTCAGGCCGGTGCGCTGGGCGATGCGCGCGCGGACGTCCTCGTCGTCCATCGTCGCGCCGGTGTCGACGTCCAACTGGGGAAACAACTGTCCGGTCTGCGCGACGACCTGGGGCCGGCCGTCGATGACCTTCAGCGTGAAGGACAGCGCCGACCCGTGCACCAGCAGGCCGTCCTTCATTTGGCGGAAGACCACGTACATCGTGTCGGCCAGGCCCTCACGGCCGGGGATCAGCTTGGCGTGCACCAGGCGCAGGTCGGTCCCGGCCACGCCGTAGCGCGCCTGCTCGGCGTCGACCATGGACCTCAGGGCGGCGACGACGGCGGCCGCGTCGCGCGGGTCGGCCGCCAGCGTGCGGCGGTCGGCTTCCAGCACGCCGCCGACCGGGCGCGCGCCGGGCAAAGAGTAGGTCTGGAAGGAGACCGTCGTCTCATGGTCCGGGGAGGGGACGCTCGGCGGCGCGTCGGGCGCCTGGCCGTTGGGCAAAGACAGCGGCGTCAGCTCGCGCAGGCCCAGGCGGCCGCCCAGGGGCGGCGCGGACGCCGGGCGTTCGGCCGCCGCGGAACCGTGCGCGCCGTCGAAGATCGCGCCGAAGCCGGTCCGGCCGCGCGCGGCGTCGGCGATGCGGCCCAGCAGGCCGCGCGAAACGGCGGGCGCGGCGGCCGGGACCGCCGCCAAAGGAAGCTCGCCGTAAGTCTGAGCTTCGGCGGCAACGCCCATCGCCGCGGAGCCCGGAGAGCTGACGCGGGCTTCGGACGGAGCCGCGGCGGCGGCCGCGACCGGCATCGCGGCGGCGGTCGGCAGGGCGGCCGCCGCGGAGAGCGCGGTCAGCGAGGCCGCGACCGGTGCGGTGACGGGAAGAGAAACGCCGGTGACCGGCGCCGTGACGGGAAGGATCGGGCCCAGAGCCGATTCGGCGGGCGCGACGGGCCGTTCGACGAATTGCGCCAGCGCGGACTGCGGCGTGGAGGCAAGGACGACGCAGACGGACAGAAAAATGGGCGCGATTTTCTTGGAAGCGTTCATGATGCCCGCATCCTACGAAAGCGCCGTGCGCGGGGCGCGGGCCGATGGTCCCCCGTCTTTGAGAGCAGAAGTCCCGGCGCGGTCTGGGACTTTTGACCGGGGGGAAGCGGCCTCCCGGATTTGATAGGATGACGCTTCCCATGGAAATCGGCATCGTCGGGCTCCCGAACGTCGGTAAATCGACGATCTTCAACGCGCTCACCTCCGGCAACGCGGCGGCGTCGAACTATCCGTTCACCACCATCGAGCCCAACGTGGGCGTGGTCGCCGTCCCGGACTCGCGCCTGGGCCGTCTGACCGAGTTGGTCAAGCCCAAGAAGACGGTTCCGGCCTCCTGCCGCTTCGTGGACATCGCGGGACTGGTCAAGGGTGCCGCGCAGGGCGAGGGGCTGGGCAATAAATTTCTGGCGAACATCCGCGAGGTGGACGCGATCCTGCACATGGTGCGCCTCTTCAAGGACCCCGACGTGGTCCACACCATGGGCGGCGTGGACCCCAAGCGCGACATCGAGGTCATCGAGACCGAGCTGATGCTCGCCGACCTGGACAGCCTGACCAAGCAGTACGACAAGGTCTCCGGCAAGGCCAAGTCGGGAGACAAGGTCGCGCGCGAGGCGCTGGTGATCCTGGACGCGCTCAAGAGCGGCCTGGAGTCCGGCAAGCCCGCGCGCGCGCTGGGCCTGGACCCGAAGGCGATCGCCGGATTTTCTTTGCTGACGGCCAAGCCGGTCCTGTACGTGGGCAACACCGACGAGACGCCGGACCCGGCCGTGATCGCGGACTTTTCGGCGTTCACGAAGGCGCGCGGTTCCGAGTCCGTGGTGATCTGCGGCAAGCTGGAAAGCGAGATCGCCCAGCTCTCCGGCGAGGACCGCGCGATGTTCATGAAGGACCTGGGCATGGAAACCAGCGGCCTGGAGAAGGTCATCGTCGCGGCCTACAAGACATTGGGCCTGTGCTCCTACTTCACGGTCGGCGAGATCGAGGTGCGCGCCTGGACCATCCCGGTGGGCGCCAAGGCGCCGCAGGCCGCGGGCGTGATCCACACCGATTTCGAGAAGGGCTTCATCAAGGCCGACATCTACGGCTATGGCGACATCGACAAGCTGCTCTCCGAGGCCGCCCTGCGCGAGAAAGGCATGATCCGCTCCGAAGGCAAAGAGTACGTCGTCAAAGACGGCGATGTCTGCCATTTTAAATTCGCCAACTGAGGCGCCCGCCTCTCTGTGCCGCCATTTCGGAACCTGCGGCGGCTGCGCGATCCAAGATAAGCCATACGACGACCAGCTCGCCTATAAAAAAGACAAGATCGTTGCCGCGCTGAAGGATGTCGCGGGCCTGCCGGCGCTTTCGATGCTGGGTTCGCCGTCGGTGTGGAACTACCGCAATAAGATGGAGTTCAGCTTCGGCGACGTGTATCCGCCGGTCCCTGGACAGTGGCTGCACCTGGGCATGAAGCCCAAAGGCCGCTGGTACACCATCCTCGATTTGGAGGAATGCCGCCTGCCCAGTCCGGAGGCCGCGCCGCTGTTGGCGGCGGTGCGCGCATGGGCCGCGGCCGAGAAGGTTCCTCCGTATAACTCCCATAAGAAGGAAGGCCAGCTTCGGCACCTGGTCCTGCGCGAGGCCAAGAACCGAGCGGAGCGCCTGGTGCTTTTGGTGACCGTCACGGGCGAAATCCCAAAGGACTCCTTCGTGGCCGCCGTGAAGTCCGTCTATCCCGCCACGACGATTTTGCTGGGCCGCAATGAGAAAGTGTCCGACACGGCGGTCTCCGATTCTTTGGAGATTCTCACCGGAGACGGCTTCGTCACCGAGACGCTGAACTTTCCCGACGGGTCGCTCGACTACCGGATCTCGCCGCAGTCGTTCTTTCAGACCAACACGTTGGGCACGCAGCGCCTCTACGGCCTGCTGCGCGATTGGACGCGGGAGCTGAACGCCCAGCTGATGCTCGACCTGTACTGCGGCGGCGGCGGCATCGCGCTGTCTCTGGCCGGCGCGTGCGCGAAGGTGATCGGCGTGGAATCCAACCGCGACGCCGTCGCCGACGCGAAAGCCAACGCGGCGCTTAACGGCTTGTCCAATTGCGAATTTTACGGCGCCGCCGTGGAGTTTTTGTTGCCAGCCCTCTTAGACATGGAGCCCGACGCGGCCGTCGTAGACCCCCCGCGCGCGGGCCTGCACGCCGCGGCCGCGGCCGCGCTGCTGGCGGCGTCGTCCAAGGTGCTGTTCTACGTCTCCTGCAACCCGGAGTCCTTGGCGCGAGACCTCAAGATGCTGGCCCCGCGCTACCGTGTGGAGCGGTTGGTGGGCGTCGATCTATTTCCGCACACGGATCACGTGGAAACCGTTGCGTGGCTGTCGCGGCGTGCGGCCGATGAGGTATAATCAAAACCTCCCGGGCCTTCTCTTGCGCTCGTAACACAAAGGATAGTGTGCTGCCCTGCGAAGGCAGATATCCAGGTTCGATTCCCGGCGAGCGCAAAAGACGGCTCGGGGTAAAAGGAAGCGATTCCTCGACGGAGAACGGGCGGTAATACGGTTCCGCCCGCTCTCCGTCTCTTTTTTGGGTCTTGCGCTTATGCCAGATTTCTGCCATATTCTAGGGGTCGCCGCGCCCGGCCAAGGATTTATGCCGATTTGTGCCAGTCCCGTTTTGAGCCGCAGATCGAGGCGCTAGCGTACCAACGCATGGCCAGAATCTATCAAGTCGATGGCAAGTCGGGCCCCCGCTGGTATCTGGACTACCACGTGGAGGGCCGGCGCGTGCGCAAGCGCATCGGCAAGTCCAAGCGTCTCGCGGAGCTGGCCCTGGCCGATATCGAGGTCAAGATCGAGCGCAAGGAGACGGGCTTCGCGGTCAAGGACCGCAACCTCGCCGGCTTCATCGAGGAGTACCTGAACTTCTCCAAGGGCAACAAGGCGATCCAGTCCTACCAACGCGACGCGCAGACCCTGAAGCATTTCACGGGGTTCCTACAGGTCGAGCGGCTGGGCGCCGTGACGCCGTCCTTGCTTGAGGCCTACAAGGCCGACCGGGTCTCGAAAGGGATCAAGCCCTCAACGCTGAACCGGGAGCTCAACACGATCAAGGCCATGTTCAACAAGGCCATGGCGTGGGGGGCGCTGGCGAAGAATCCGGCGGTGACGGTGCGCAAGCTCAAGGAGACGCACAAGAAAATCCGGTACTTCAGCCGCGATGAAGTCGCGGTCTTGCTCAAGGCCGCTTCGGATCGGATGCGGCCGATGATCGAGACGTTCCTGCACACGGGGTTCCGGCGCGACGAGTTGATCCATTTGAGTTGGGCGGACGTGGACTTCAAGAACAAGGTGGTGTCGGTCCAGGCGAAGGACGACTGGCATCCGAAGGACTATGAGACGCGCCATATCCCCATGACCGCGCGGCTGGCCGAGGTGCTGCGGGAGATTCCCCGAGGGGACGACACGCACGTCTTCAAGAACGGCGGAGGGAGCGCGCTCAACCCCGACGTTCTGTCGAGCGACTTCTCCCACCTCGTGCGCTCGCGCGGCCTCAAGAACGCCACCGTCCATACGCTGCGGCACACGTTCGCCAGCCACTTGGTCATGAACAGCGTGGACCTGTACACGGTCCAGAAGCTGCTCGGGCATTCGAGCATCAAGACGACGGAGATCTACGCGCACCTCGCGCCGGACTTTCTCCGCTCGGCGATGGACAAGCTCCGCTACTGAGCGCCTCGCCGCCGGCGGAGACGATCCGGACGCCGCCGATGGGTTCGGCCGTCTCGTTCGAGCCATTGGCTTCAATGGACGTCCAGCTCCAGGCGCCGGGTGATCCGGCCGACGGTCTCCCGTTTCTTGACCCAGGTCGCGATGCTGTTCTGGTCGAAGCGGATCAACGAGCCGAGCTTGATCGACGGGATGTACTGCTCGTGGACCCAATGGTAGACCGTCCTGGGCTTCACCTGAAGCCTCGACGCCACCTGATCCACCGTCAGAAGCCGATTCGGCTGGGACTCTCTCGACTCTAAGCTCGCCGTAGCCGCCCCGCCGTCCTCCGCCATGTTCACGTAGGTTCTTTTCATGGTGCACCTCCGAACGCCCGGAGGGCCGAGGAGTCCCGAGGTGCGGCTCGGATCGAGGATTTAAATGGCGGGACCCCCGATAAAAAATCTGTTCAGCGGAGCGGGCAAGGCCCCGGAGCGAATAATTTTTTACCGAGAGGGAGGGACGTTTAAGCCGCAGAGCCGGGCCGCGCGCTCTTGGGACGACGAGCCGAGGTGCACCTTGAAAATAACCGGAGCCCTATGGCATGGCGGCGGACGGCGGGGCGGCGTCTTATGACCGCAGCGGAGCGAGGATTCAGTACCGTGTCGTCTGCGGCGATCGCCGCGGCTGGGGCCGTGGTTCGCCGGTTGCTGCCGTTTCACAAGGGACCGCCCGAAGGGCGGTTTTTGGGATCGGCGGTCCGCCGGCGGACCGTGCTCCTATAGAATAGGTGCGGCGGCCGCGACTTGGCGAGCAAGCGTTCGGCGCGGGTTGCCCGTGCGACCTGATCGTACAGCCGGTCCTGCTCGGCCGGTGGAAGGTCCGCGAAGCCGGGCGAGGACACGAGCGCGAAAATCCGTTTCAGAAATTGGGGCCAGTGGTTCACCCTTGTATACGAACGAGGGGGGTGTTTTGTTCCCTTCACCCTCGGTGGACGGCAATACACGGGTGCTTAGATCTGAGCGTTGGAGAGTTTTCGACCCAGGCGCGCGGTTGCAGCACTAAAAAAAGGAGGCACCACGAGCGGTGCCTCCAATTTGGGATTAAACGTGAGGGGATTATTTATTTAGCTGTTGTTCTCCCCGAGGATGGCATCAATCCTCGTGACATCAACACCCTTTGCCTTGAGGTCATCGGTTTCGCTTGAGACAAAGAGCTTGTCCAAGTCGATTGCCGGTTGCCCCGCACCGCTAAGGGCCCCAGAGATAGCCGTAACGATCTTGATGACGGCTGAGGCTTGTCCAGCCCAGGGAACCCCGGCTGCAGCCGCGGCGCCCATCGCATCCCCGATTACCGAGAGGACGCGTGATGCTCCGGCTTTCTGCTGGAGATCCGCCTGAACGTCGGTGAGGCCATTGGTCAGTATTTCGTTGTAGTCCATGGTTTTTGGCTCCTATTTCAGTTTGAGGTTAAGGTCTTTGGACATCTTTTGAACCTGCGCGACCAAGGAGATCATCTTGGCCGCAATTTGGTCGATTTCCGCCGGTCGGGTCGCGGATGTTTCCCACGTTTGCAATGCCGTAACGTAGGCGTTGTGAGCGGCGGAGTAGTCATCCAGGACCTTCCGCAACGCGTTGAGAAGCTTGAGCCGCGAGCGGTCGTCGTGGGTGATCGTGCTATCGTCTTTCTTGGCGATTACGACGATTTGCTCGGTCACTTGCCCCTGGACGGCCGTATATAGCTCCTGGCTCATCGCGGCAGTCCTTTTCCCTTTATCCAGGGTGGTTACGCATCCCGCCAACGAAACGACGATCATCCACGTAAGCGCGATAGCGGGAATTCGATTCCCGATACCGGTCCTTTCTTTGCTCGGCGCGGTGTCCATTTTTTACCTCGGTTCCTGTCGGTTGGTTCGTGGTGGTGGGGAGATCCCCGCTATTCGAAGCCAACCCGCAGTCGCCAAATACATATTAGCTACTGCTAATAGTAAATATAGCAGGAGGGATTAATTTTGTCAATCCCTTGATAGCATTGGGACTTGCAAGTGATATAGTCACCTGCTAAAATAGCTCTATCAGACCTTCGGGGGAGATTATGGGAGAGACACTTGGGAGCTACCTCAAAGAGGTGCGGAAAAAGAAAAATTATTCTTTGAGGGAGGCCAAAGAAAGAACGGGAATCTCCGAGGCATATCTGTGGCAGTTGGAGAATGGGAAAAGAGAAATTCCTCGTCCTGAAACACTTAAGAAGTTGGCTGATGGATACGGGGAGCCAGTTGAGACACTTTTGAATCACGCCGGCTATGGACTAAAGCCGGCGGATGAGAAGAAGCAGCTTGAATCAACAAAGACGCATCTCTTCCGGGATTATGAAAAGCTTTCAGATGACAGCAAGAAAGAGTTGGAGACATTTTTAGGCTATCTTCGCGGGAAAGAAGCTAAGAAATAATCGCGCCCATGCCTCATTTCAACGATTACTTGGGGAATAATCCTCTGACCTATGTCAGGAAATTGATGACCCATTTTAATTTCCAGGAACCTCCCATTCCCATAGAGGAGATTTCCAAATTTCTTGGATTATCGATTGTAGACGTTGATCCACCACCCGAGATGGCTACTCCGGCTTTGCACAAAGCTCTGACTACGGTCCCGTGTTGGCTTGAGAGATCTGAGAAGAAAATTTCAGTTTATAAGCGAGCACCTAAAAAGAGAAGACGGTTGGGCATCAGCCATGAAAATACGCACTTCATCATTCCGTACCACGTGGGGATCAATCCATTCTGCTCGGGTGCAGATGATCCGACCTCTCGGAAATATACGGAGAGAGAGGCATTTATGGGCGGCGCGGCCATGCTCTTCTATCCCAAGCTATTCATCGAGGATGTCTTGAGTACCAGCAGCATAAGTCTGGATATAATCCAGAAGCTTTCTGCTCGCTATGATGGGTCTCTCGAAGCTACTGCAAACTGGTATGCAAGGACGCATCCTCAGATTTGCGCCATAGTGATCGCGGAGCCGCCTACGCAGGAAGAGGCGGTTGATGAATTTTTACAAGATCAATTCGGACTGCCGATAAACGTGAAGCCTCATACCCCTAGTCCGAGCGCTCGAAACTGGCTTCCAGCAAGTGGGGGGTTCCGTGAAGAAATCAATTTTGTTATGCAGGTAAAGTATTCAATCACGTCAATCCGTTTTCCAAAGTGGATTCCGCCGAGAACCCGAATCCCTGATACGAGTCTCATTTATAAAACATTCGTGACGGGGAAGCATTGTAGTGGGGAAATTCCAGCATCTGACCTCGGATCGTCTTCACGCTGGCGCTATAACGCCGAGTGCATGCCCATGGGTGATGGCAGTAGCAATGTGATGGCGTTAATATGGCTGCCGGATAAACAGATGGATCTCGCGATCTAATCGCCGTATGCGGGGTGGTGATTTCTCCCTCAATTGGGAAAATCTGTTATCCTCCGTGAAAGACGCTCGTGTAGCTCAGAGTCGGCTCTTCAAAAGAAAATGAGTTCATGTCTGCCCTGACCCCAGAACAACAAGCCCGCCAGCAAATCGATGCCATGCTTGGAGCATCGGGCTGGGCGATTCAGGACTATAGCCGGTTTAATCCCAGCGCCGCCCGAGGCATCGCCCTCCGCGAAGCACCGCTTAAATCGGGTCGTTGCGACTATCTCCTGATCGTAGACCGTAAGCCTTTGGGCGTCATCGAGGCCAAGAAGAAGGGCACAACGCTTTCCGTCGTGGCCGAGCAATCCGCGCGCTACGGCGAAAATCTTCCTGATTTTCTGAACGATTCCGGTCCGCTGCCGTTCTATTACGAATCCACCGGCGTCGAGACGTTCTTCCGCGACGAGCGTGATCCGGAGCCGCGCTCGCGCTCTGTCTTTAGTTTCCATCGCCCCGAAACGCTCGCCGCACTGCTCAAAGAACACGCGACGCTCCGTGCCCGGCTCGCCGCCATGCCTGAGGCTTATCCGCTCGCCACGCGTGGTATGCGCAACTGTCAAATTGAAGGCATCACCAAGCTCGAACGATCCTTTGCCGACGACAAACCCCGCGCTCTTATCCAGATGGCCACCGGTGCGGGCAAGACCTACACGGCCTGCGCATTCATCTACCGGCTTATCCGGTATTCGGGCGCCAAGCGTATTCTCTTTCTTGTGGACCGCGCCAACCTGGGCCGCCAGGCTAAGGGTGAGTTTGACCAATTCGTCACGCCCGATACGAGCCGCAAGTTCACCGAGCTTTATAATGTCCAACGCCTTACCTCGAATAACCTCGACGATGTCTCCCGGGTTACCATCTGTACAATCCAACGTCTCTACTCGATGTTGCGCGGCGAGGAACTACCTGAGGATGCCGACGAGATTTCCACGTATGAAATCAGCGCCGCCGATGGCCGTCCAAAGGAAGTCGCCTACAACCCTGCGATACCTATCGAGACATTCGATTTCATAGTCACCGACGAGTGTCATCGCTCTATTTACGGGTTGTGGCGACAGGTTCTCGAATACTTCGACGCCTTTATCATCGGCCTTACGGCCACTCCGTCCAAACAGACTATTGGGTTCTTCAACCAAAATCTCGTCATGGAGTACAATCACGAGCACGCCGTTGCCGATAGCGTGAACGTCGGCTACGCGGTCTATCGCATCAAAACGCAAGTCACCGATCAGGGCGGCAAAGTTGAGAAGGGCTTCTATGTGGACAAACGCAGTAAAGAAACGCGCGCCCGCCGATGGGAACAGCTTGATGAAGATCTCACCTACGACGCAAGGCAGATCGATCGTTCTGTCGTTGTTCCATCGCAAATCCGCACGGTTCTTCAGGCCTTTAAGGACGCAGTATTCACCGAACTTTTTCCCGGCCGCACTCTCGTTCCGAAAACGCTTATATTCTGCAAAGACGATTCTCATGCCGAGGACGTGGTCCACATCTGCCGCGAAGTCTTCGGTAAAGGCAACGACTTCGCGAAAAAGATCACGTATCAATCCGTCAACCCGGAAACTGGGCGTCCAGCCAACGCCGAAGCGCTTATCCAGCAGTTCCGCACCTCCCCGCAGCTTCGTATCGCCGTCACGGTGGACATGATTGCGACCGGCACCGACATCAAGCCGCTCGAATGTCTTATTTTTCTTCGGGATGTCCGTAGCCGCGTCTATTTCGAGCAGATGAAAGGCCGCGGCACGCGCGTCCTAACCTCTACGGACTTGCAAGCGGTCAGCGGTGCCGACGCCCGCGCTAAAACGGGATTCATCATCGTGGACGCCGTGGGTGTTTGCGAGAGCGACAAGACCGACTCGCATCCCCTTGAGCGCCAGCGCTCCATTCCCTTCGATAAATTGCTGTTAGGCGTGACTCTCGGTAAACGCGACGAAGACACGCTCATGACCCTCGCCGGTCGCCTAGCTCGGCTGGACCGTGAGATCGCCCTACCCCAGCGTCAGGAACTCACCACCTTGACGGGCGGTATGACCCTTGCCCAGCTTTCTGCAAATCTCCTCAAGGCCATAGACCCGGATGCTATCGCCGCGCAAGCTGCGGGCATACCTGATGCATCGCCCGCCCACGTTTCACCGAAGAAACAGGACGCCGAGCAGACCATTGATACCGTTACGATTGATGCTGTTGTCAGCCAAGGTTTCGACGCCGCCGCGAAAGAGAAGGCCGTGAACCTTTCGAAGTCCTTCCGGGACTATATCGAAGAGCATCACGCCGAAATTGCAGCGCTGCAAATTCTTTACAGCCGCCCTTACAAACAGCGTCTAACGGAACCGATGCTTAAGGAGTTGGAGAAGAAACTTCGTGAGCATCAGGCCACATGGACGGAGGACCGTCTCTGGGACGCCTTCGCCGCCACGGCGCCCGCTAAAGTGAAAGGGTGCTCGCAAGTTGGGCGCTTTGCCGATCTCGTCTCCCTCACCCGCTTCGCGCTCGAACAGCAATCCGTGCTTAAACCATTTGCCGAATCCGTGGCCGAGCGGTTCGATGAGTGGCTCATGGATAAAGCCAAGAAGGGGATGGTGTTTGCGCCGGACCAACTCGCCTGGCTAAACCTCATCCGCGACCACATCGCCACGAGCCTGAGCATTGAGACGGAGGATTTTGAGCTTGCCCCATTCAGCCAGCGTGGCGGTCTTGGCAAAGCCGCGCAACTATTCGGTGAGAAACTACCCAAGCTACTCAATGAACTCAATGAGGTCCTCGCGGCATGAACACCCCTGCACCAAGCAGGTCTAAGTCGCTACCTGCGGGCTGGGTGAAAGCACCTGTTGGCAAACTCTTCCAAGTGCTTGGAGGAGGCACGCCACCCACAAGCCGAACGGAATTTTGGACTGGCGGCATTCCATGGATCAGCAGTGCGGACATCGGTGAAGATCACAAGATCACGCCACGTAGAAAGATCACGAAAGCGGCAATAAGTGCATCAGCAACGAATCTTGTTCCGGCAGGTTCGGCGATTGTGGTTACGCGAGTTGGACTCGGAAAAGTTGGATTGGCTGAGCAAGACCTTTGCTTTAGTCAGGACAATCACGCGCTCATCTTTGACCGCAATCGATTCGACAGCAAGTTCGTCGTCCTCCAAATGGGGCAGTTGGTATCTGTCTTCAAGTGCATAAGCAGAGGTACTACAATCAACGGCGTTACCAAGAAACAACTGCTAGATGTTGAATTCCTGGCGCCGCCACTCCCTGAACAGCGGCGGATTGTGGCCGAGATTGAGAAGCAGTTTGCGCGGCTGGAGGTGGGGGTGGCGGCGTTGCGGCGACTGCAGGTCAACCTCAAACGTTACCGCGCCGCCGTCCTCAAAGCCGCCTGCGAAGGCCGCCTCGTCCCCACCGAAGCGGAACTCACCAAAACAGGAAATCGGAAAACGAACTTTGAAACGGGCAAAGCACTGCTCGCCCGCACCCTCATCGAGCGCCGCCAAAACTGGCAGGGCCGTGGCCAATACAAAGAACCTGCTTTCCCCGACACCGCCAATCTGCTGCCACTCCCCGAAGGATGGGCGTGGGCGCGAGCAGAACAGCTTTGCGAATTCATCACGAAGGGAACAACGCCAGCTGCCGAAAAGATGCGGGCAGGTGAGGGCGAAGTCCCATTTATAAAAGTTTACAACCTCACTTTCACCGGCGTTCTGAATTTGGATTATAAGCCAGTTTTCATCAGCCGCAAAACGCACGAACTTGAGCTTACGCGTTCCGAAGTTCGAACAGGGGATATTCTTATCAATATCGTCGGGCCACCGCTTGGACAGGTTGCAATCATCCCAACAACCATTAAAGAGGCGAACATTAATCAGGCTATCGCACGTTTCCGCGTTGTATTGCCAGAGTGCCAAAGACTTCTCGCGCTTTACCTCAGGACCGAGCAAATCATTGGCTGGGCGATGAAAAGCGCAAAGACAACAGCGGGACAGTCTAATATCACATTAGAGCTTTGTCGGGATTTGCCTGTCCCACTCCCTCCGTTGGCCGAGCAGACGCGGATTGTGGCGGAAGTGGAGCGGCGACTCAGCGTGCTTGAGGAGTTGGAAGCGGCGGTGTCCGCCAATCTCCAGCGCGCCACCCACCTCCGCCAGTCGATCCTCCAACAGGCATTTGCTGGCAGACTCACTTTGTAGTGGAGAACTCATGACAGCACCTGCCCAGCTTGTCCAAAAGCTCTGGAATTATTGTTCCATCCTCCGGGATGACGGCCTCTCCTACGGCGATTACGTCGAGCAGTTGACGTTTCTGCTGTTCCTCAAAATGGCAGACGAGCAGAGCGGGCCGCCGTTCAAGAAGTCTTCAGCCGTGCCTGCGGGCTATGATTGGCCGAGCCTTCTGATGAAGGACGGTGTTCCTCTCGATGGGGATGCGTTGGAAGTGCATTACCGGCACATTCTTGAAACGCTTGGTAAGAAATCGGGCATGCTCGGTCTCATTTTTCGCAAGGCGCAGAACAAAATCCAAGACCCAGCCAAGCTGCGGCGGCTCATCGTGGACTTGATCGATAAAGAGCAGTGGTCGAGCCTCGATACCGACGTGAAAGGCGATGCTTATGAAGGCCTCCTGCAAAAGCTTTGCCGCTCACTGAAATAGACCCGGGTCTGTTCACCGAAACAGACCCACCCTCCCGCCGAACACCCCTCCGTTGTTAAAGGTTTTCAGCCCGCCGCC
>JABEUV010000204.1 GCA_013044195.1 Elusimicrobiota bacterium
GCGCCGGAGCCTTCGGCCGGGGCGGATTGGGCGCGCGCGGGGCCCCAGGCCAAAGTCAGCAGGGCGGCCAACGTTGCGAACCTCATGCCCTCAGTATATCCGCGAAAACCGAGACGACGTATGGAGCCAAGGGCCTGGAGCAATCTAGGACTTTGGACCCATATTGAGCGCGTAGGGCAGGTCCCGGTAGTGGTCCTGTAGGGGCTTGACGCTCATGGCCGCCCCTTGGATCACGGCGATGGCGTGCACCGCGGCGCGCACGCTGCGGATGTTGGTGATGCAGGGGATGTCGAGCTCCAGGGCCGTGCGCCGGATCGCGTAGCCGTCGGCGCGCGAGCGCTTGCCCGACGGCGTGTTGATCACCAGCGACAGGCCGCGCTGCTTGAGCAGGTCGACGACGTCGGGCTTGCCCTCGCCGATCTTGGCCACGCGCTCGGAGGCCAGGCCGTGCCGGGTCAGGAAGTCGGCGGTGCTGCGGGTGGCCACGATCGTGAAGCCCATCTGCCGCAGGGAACGCGCGACGTGCAGGATTTCGGGCTTGTCTTCATCGCGCACGGAGAGGAACACGGCGCCGGCCGTCGGCAGGTTCAGGCCGGCGGCCTCTTGGCTCTTGGCAAACGAGCGCGGGAAGTCCAAGTCCAGCCCCATGACCTCTCCGGTGGACTTCATCTCCGGTCCCAGGCGCGGGTCCACGCCGGGGAACTTGATGAACGGCATCACCGCTTCCTTCGTGGCGGTGTAGGGCGGCACCGCACCCTTGAGCGCTGCGGCGGGCACCAGGCTCCTGAGCTTGCGGCCCATCATCACCCAGGTGGCGATGCGCGCCACCGGCAGGCCCGCGGCCTTGCTGACGAAGGGCACCGTGCGCGAGGCGCGCGGGTTGGCCTCCAGCACGTAGACCGCGCCGTCCTTGACCGCGTATTGGATGTTGATGAGACCGCGCACGTTCAGGTGCAGCGCCAGCTTGCGCGTGTGCTCGCGCACGGTCGCCAGCACGGCGGGGGCCAGCGAATGCGGCGGCAAGGTGCAGGCCGAGTCGCCGGAGTGGATGCCGGCTTCCTCAATGTGCTCCATGACGCCGGAAATCCACACGTCACGACCGTCGCACACCGCGTCGACGTCCAACTCCGCCGCGTCGGCTAAAAAGCGGTCGATCAGGATGGACGGATGCAAGGACGCCTTGCGCGCGCGCTCGGAGTAGTCGAGCAGAGCCGCGTCGTCGTAGACGACCTCCATCATGCGCCCGCCCAGCACGTAGCTGGGGCGCACCATGACCGGGTAGCCCACGCGGCGCGCGATCTTCAGCGCCTGCTCGGCGTTGCGCGCGATGCCCGACTCCGGCGCGAGGATGCCCAGTTTTTTAAGCGCCGCGCCGAACAGGCGGCGATCCTCGGCCATGTCGATGGACGCGGGCTGGGTGCCCAGAATGGGCACGCCGGCCTTTTCCAAAGCCACGGCCAGGTTCAGCGGCGTCTGGCCGCCGAATTGGACGATGACGCCGGTGGGTTTCTCCACGGCGACGATTTCCAGCACGTCTTCGAGCGTCAGCGGCTCGAAGTAGAGGCGGTCCGAGGAGTCGTAGTCGGTGGAGACCGTCTCCGGGTTGCAGTTGACCATGATCGACGGCACGCCGATCTCGCGCAGGGCCTTGGCGGCCTGGACGCAGCAGTAGTCGAACTCGATGCCCTGGCCGATGCGGTTGGGGCCGGAGCCCAGGATCATGATCTTCTTGCCGGCCTTGCGCGGCGCCAGGTCGCCGGTCGCTTCGTAGGTCGAGTAGAAATACGGCGTCGAGGAGGGAAACTCTCCGGCGCACGTGTCGACCAGCTTGTAGGACGGACGCACGCCCAGCTTCCAGCGGCGCTCGCGCACGGCTTTCTCGGTCAGGCCTTTGGCCTTGGCGAGCTGGGCGTCGGAGAAGCCCAGGCGCTTGGCCTCGCGCAGAACCGGCGCGTCCAAGGTCGCCGCGGGCAGGCCGGTCTCGAAATCGACCAGTTCCTTCATCTGGTGCAGGAACCACGGGTCGATCAGGGCGACCTCGGCGATGCGCTCCACCGTCAGGCCGCGCGCCAGCGCGGACTTCACGTGGTAGAGCCGCGAGGAACTGGGGGTGGCCACGCGCTGGAGCAAAGTGTCCTGGTCCAGGTCCTCCCCGGCGTCGAAGCCCTTCTTGCCGCTCTCCAGGCCGCGCAGGGCCTTCTGCAGGGCTTCCTTGAACGTTCGCCCCATCGCCATGGACTCGCCGACCGACTTCATCGCGGTGTCCAACGGGAATTCGCCGAATTTTTCGGTGGCGAAGCGCGGGACCTTGACCACCACGTAGTCGATGGCCGGCTCGAAGCAGGCCAAAGTGGCCTTCGTGACGTCGTTGGGCAGTTCGTCGAGCGTGTAGCCGACGGCAAGCTTCGCCGCGATACGCGCGATGGGGAATCCCGTGGCCTTGGACGCCAGCGCCGAGGAGCGCGACACGCGCGGATTGATTTCGATGACGACGCGGCGGCCGGTCTTCGGCTCCACCGCGAACTGGATGTTGCAGCCCCCGGTCTCCACGCCGATCTCGCTGACCACGCGCTTGGCGTCGTCGCGCATCTCCTGGTATTGGCGGTCGGTCAAGGTCATGGCGGGGGCGACCGTGATCGAGTCGCCGGTGTGCACGCCCATGGGGTCGACGTTCTCGATGGAGCAGATCACCACGAAATTGTCGGCACGGTCGCGCATGACCTCCAGCTCGTATTCCTTCCAGCCGATAATGGACTCTTCCAGAAGAACTTTTTTAACCGGGCTCATCTCCAGGGCGGTGTGCACGCGCGCGCGTAGTTCCTCAAAGTGGTAGGCGATGCCGCCGCCCGCGCCGCCCAGCGTAAACGACGCGCGCACGATGACGGGAAAGCCCAGCTCCTGGGCGGCGCGCTTGAGGTCGCTTTCGTCGGTGACCACCAAGGAGCGCGGCAGGTCCAGGCCGATTTTCTGCATGGCGGCCTTGAACAGCTGGCGGTCCTCGGCCTTGCGGATGGTCTCCAGGCGCGCGCCCAGGATCTCCACGTTGTACTTCTTCAAAATTCCTTTTTCCGCGGCGGCGACGGTCAGGTTCAGCGCGGTCTGGCCGCC
>JABEUV010000205.1 GCA_013044195.1 Elusimicrobiota bacterium
CAACAAGGGTGGCCGCTTTGTCCGGAACGGTGGCCGCTTTGCTCCGGAACGGTGGCCGCTTTGCTCCGGAATGGTGGCCGCTTTGGTCCGGCGCACCCAGTAGCCAACCAGTTTTTGTGGGAACTTGTTCGTCAGAGCGCGAGAGGAGTCTCCTCAGGAACAGGCGCGCACCCGTGCACGCTGTCTTCAGGAGGTTTCAGTAAACGACCCAGCCGAAGGAAACCAAAAGATGCTAGAAAGCCAACGCAAGCGATGATAATCCATGGGCCGCTACCCCAACTCGGGCTCAAGTGCTCCAACCATATCCCGCCCAGAAACGGAGCAAGAGACGAGCCTGTTTGAAAACACAATCCATGAAAACCGACATATCGCCCACGGTGGCGGAGAGGGGCGAGGTTAGTTGCTAGGGATGGAAGCCCCGGCGACACAATAACCTCTCCAAGCGTAATCACGACGACTGCAATCGCCATCGAAGAGAACACGTGGGAAAACCCGACGCATGCATATCCTACAGCATAAAGCACGCTTCCTACCGCCAATGCCACGCTGAACCGGAAACGTCGCATAAGGACCGTTGCCGCAGTTTGCACGCCGATAACGACCAATCCATTGAGCGAAAACAGCCACCCGACCTCACGCTTTGAGAAACCCAGAAAACCGACGCAATGGACGGAAAGACTCACCACCAGTTGGCCCATCACAATGGCTATAAGCATCGAATAAAAACAAAACTCCACAAAGCGCAGGTCACGAGCCACCCCTAAAATGGCGAAGACTGATAAGCGATCTTCCGCACGTGAAGGTGCAACGTGGGAGAAGCTCAAGATAATAATGGTGGCACAAATCCAACATATTACGGCAGTCATGATAAACAGTAAGGGGTAAGAATGTTCGGCGACTATTCCCCCCACCGCGGGACCGAGAGCCCACCCGATGTTGAGAGCAACGCGTAGCCAGCCGTAAGTAGCGAGGCGCTCAGACGCAGGCACGCTTTCGGCAATCCAGCTGCGGACGCCAGGCTCGTAAAAATTACCTCCGAATACGGCCGCCGCGTTCAGCGCAACGATCGTCCATGCCGGCCAAGAGTGCCACATGGCCCAAGCCATCGCTGCCGAACCTACGCCGCGCATAATGAGAGCCGAGCCCATGACAACTTTAGGACCGCGCAGGTCGCAAAGCTCGCCGCCAAGAAAATGAGCGATGCCCGTCAACGCCACAGTCAGCGCGAGCGCCACGCCGACTTGCGTCATCGGCAGTCCTCGACTTTCGTGAAGATAAAGCGCTAGGAACGGGAAAGAAAGCGCTAGCCCGGCAACGAGGAGAAGTTGACATACTAACATCGTTGCGAGCAACCGCGCCCGTTTCAGGTTAAAGTTAAAGCCCATTATGGTGTCGGGAAAGGATTTGACAAATAAAATAATCTACCATGGCAAAGTGTTTGGAGCGGTGCACCAAAGCTCGCGAACAATTGTATACCTTCCGTGTGCCGCGATAACACGCAGTAGCCGGAGGGCTGAAATTCCTCAATCGAGCCAAAATGAACCACTAGCCAGGCGAAGCCGTTTGGGGCCAGCGACCGGCGGCCGGAGGATGGGAGCCGTACGAGTCGAGAGGCTCAAGTGCGGTTCAGCAAGACGCAATCCCCCGCGCCACTCCCTATCCGTCTGGAGATCGAAGCCCTTGACGTCCGTTTCTGACTTATACCGATCCACAAATTCGGCCCCAGGGGATGATATGAGCAAAAAGCGAAGACTCGAATATCGCACCTCGCCCTCGTGCAGCGGGGCGAGGCTTATTGAAGATGCCGCACATTCATATGGAGACCCAAGAACCGCGAATAAACTTATTCACGGCGATAATCTTTTTGCCCTCCAGGCGCTCCAGCAGGGTTATGCCGAGAAAATTCAGTGTATCTGCATAGACCCACCTTACAACACGGGCGGCTTATTTAAACATTATGACGATGGCGCGGCGCATGCCGAATGGCTAGTCTTCATGCGCCGAAGGATTAAACTGCTCAAAAATCTACTTTCAAAGAGCGGCTTCTTTGTCTGCCACATCGATGACAATGAGAGTCCCTATTTGAAAATTATGCTGGACGAAGTCTTTGGTAGAAAAAATTACCTCACGACAATCTACGTAAGGGCTCGTTACGCAGACGCCACTGCGAAACAAGATAAGGACCCTCATTTTCATAAAGAAGTGGAACAGATTCTCATCTACCGCAAGCAACTTGGTGCCACCCCGAATTTAAAGGCCGGCATTCCGGTCCAAGACTTTTATGACGCCAACGATCTTGGCAATCGTCGGATCGAAGGAGGCATTGATTTCAGGGGAGGCAAAAAGCCAGAAAGATTAATACGCGTGATTCTTGAACACTTTTCCAAGATGAATGACTACGTGCTGGATTGCTTCTTGGGTAGCGGCACCACAGCGGCGGTCGCGCATAAGATGAAGCGGCGATGGATAGGGATCGAGATTGGCCCCCACATGAAAACGCATTGCTTGCCGCGCCTTCGAAAGGTGGTGGACGGCACTGACAAGAAGGGTGTCAGCAAAGTTCTTCGCTGGCGTGGAGGTGGCGGTTTCAGATTTTATGAAACCGTGCCTACCCAGGGACAGCAGTCCGTGGCAAAAGTCGGAACGCGGCGAATTCCCGCATGATCTGTTAGTATTTTGACGTCGCGTCCTTCGCGGCGCGCTCGCGCAGATAGTCGCTCATGCTTTTGCCCAGCGTGACGCGGTCGGACGCCTCAAGGCAGCCCCAGCCGCCGCCGCCAGGCCCACTCCGCCGCCAACAAGGCTCCGGCCAGCGCCAGCCACCACGGCTCGGCGAAAGGATGCAGGCGCCGCGTGACCACGGCCTCCGCGCGCGGAGGAGGCAGGCGGGCCAGAACCTCGTCCGGCGAGGCGCTCGCCAAATCGAAGAAAGAGCCGCCGCCCGCCGTCGCGGCCGCGGAAAGCCACGCGCGGTCCATCGGCGCCTGCGCGGGCGCCTCCCAGACGAAGCGGACCTCGTCGGCGCCCCAGGCGCGTCCGCGCACGCGCGCCGTCGCCCTCAGCCTCTGCGGGCCCGGCGTCAGGCCCGTCAGGTCGACTTCGTAGACGCCCGGCTCGGTCTCGCGCGCGGCGACCTCGCGCGCGGGCCCCAACGGCGGCGTCCAGGTCACCGTCAGCCGCGTCTCGGCGGAGCGGGCCGGGGAAAAATCGCGGTCAAAGACGCGCACCGACGCGGCGAAGGGCTCGCGCGCCGGCACCCTCTCGGGCACCGGCGCGAACTTGACCTTCGACAAATCAAGAGTGCCGGTCAGATACTCGACGGCGCGATTCCAGAAGCGCTCATAGACGCCCGCCGCCAGAGGATCGGCCGCCGCGCCCAGCTTCCAGCGCCACGTCGAGTCCGTGCTGACGAGCATGACCTTGCCCCGCCCGTAGGCGCGCGCGGCGATCACGGGCAGGGGATGGCCGTCGTCGGTCGTCTCGCCGGGACGCACGGCGACGACCTCGGCGCCCGGCCGCACCGAGGCGAAGCGCGCCCAGCCGTCGAGCGGGGGCAGCGCCTCCCACGCGCGGCGAGACTCCTCGGGCGTGTCGAACAGTTCGGTCAACGGATGCTCGTAGGAGACGGGCTTCGGAGAGAACAGTCCGGTCGTGAAATCCGGCGCGCGCCCGGTCAAGGTCGCGGGCATCAAGTCCTCCAGCGGCGTGCCCTTGTAGCCGCCGGCCGAGAACGCATTCTCGCCGCCCAGGATCAACAGCGCGCCGCCCGCGGCCACGAAGCGCCGCAACGGCTCCAGATAGAAGGCGGGAAGACCGAAGCGCGCGGCCGAAAAATTCTCCAGGATGAACAAATCAAACTGCGGCAAGGTCCGGCGGAAGACGTCGTCGACCGGAAACGGGATCAAGGAGAGCTCGTCGTCGGGCGCGGGCGACGGGTTTTCAGGATTGCGAAGGATCACGAACGACACCAGTTCCCGGTTCGGGTCCGACTTGAGAAAATCGCGCAGGTAGGCGTACTCCGGACTGGGCCGCCCGGCCAGGTACATGATCCGGTATTTCTGGCGCACCACCTCGACGCGGAATTCCCGCGAGCGGACCGCAGCGCCCGCGCGCGCCTCCACGCGCCAGCGTTCCGCGCCCAGGCGCTCGGCGACGGCGGTAAAGCTCGACGTAAAGGTCTCCGGGTCCGCGCCGATCACGCGCTCCTCGCGCGCGGCCTCGCGCCAACCGCCCGGCGCCGCGTCGTCGGCGCGCAAAAGCGCGAGTGTCACGGTCTTGCCCGCCAAACCCGACGCCTCGACCTGCGCGCGCACCGGCACGTCCCCGTGCAGAAAGGCAAAGTCGGGCGTCAGCAATTGCGCCAAAGCCGCGCCGCGCTCGCGCCGGGACGGCCCCACGCCCAGCGCGTCGACCGGCGCCCCCAGACCGGCCAGTGCGTGGGCCGCGTCGGCGCCGCCCTCGGCTTGACCGTCGGAAATCAGCCACACGCGCGCGGCCGCTGGCCCGGCGGCACCCTCGGCCAGGGCGGTCTGGGGGGAAAACGGCGCGTCCGAGGGTGCGGCCGACGCCAGCGCATCAAGTCCCGGCAACAGTCGCAGGCGATCGGTGACGAGTGAGACGGAGACGTCCGCGCGCCGTTCCAGCGCGGGCCGCGCGCGCGACAGCCACGCCAGGGCTTGCTTCCAGCGCGTGCCGCCCGGCGCGGCGCCGCGCATCGACGCGCTCGCGTCCAGCAGGATCAGCAAGCGCGGCTTGGCCGACGACGCCGCCGTCCGCGTCAGCGTCGGCCGCACTACCG
>JABEUV010000002.1 GCA_013044195.1 Elusimicrobiota bacterium
CTGACCTCGCGCGCGTTTCATAACGACAAGCTGGGCTCGTTTTTGAAATTGCTCTGCGAGACGACGGGCATGGAACGCGCCTTGCCCATGAACTCCGGCGCCGAGGCCGTGGAGACCGCGATCAAGGCCATGCGCTTGTGGGGCTACCGCGCCAAGGGCGTGGACCAGGACCGCGCCGAGATCATCGTCTGTGAAAACAATTTTCACGGCCGCACCACTACCATCGTCGGCTTCTCCTCTGATGAGGCATCTTGGAACGGCTTCGGACCCGCCACGCCGGGCTTCGTCAAGGTCCCGTTCGGCGACGCCGACGCGCTCAAGGACGCGATCAACGCCAACACCGTGGGCTTTCTCTTCGAGCCCATCCAAGGTGAGGCCGGCGTGATCCTGCCTCCGCCCGGCTATCTCAAAAAGGTCCGCCGCCTCTGCTCGACCTACCGCGTGCTGATGTGCGCCGACGAAATCCAGTCCGGCCTGGGCCGCTGCGGCGCTCTGTTCGCCTGCGACCACGATGGCATCAAGCCCGATCTCTACGTGCTGGGCAAGGCCTTGTCGGGGGGACTCTATCCCATCTCCGCGCTGGTGGGCGGAGACGACGTGCTGAGCCTTTTCACGCCCGGCACTCACGGCTCCACCTTCGGCGGCAATCCTCTGGCCGCGGCCATCGGCGAGGCGGCCCTGCGTGTCTTGCTGAATGAAAAGCTGGCCGCGCGCTCCGCGCGCCTGGGTGCGGCGTTTCTGTCGCGCCTGAAGACCTTGCGCCATCCCAAGCTCAAGGAAGTCCGCGGCCGCGGCTTGATGCTGGCCATGGAATTCACCGAGCCCGTCCGCCCGCTGGTCCTGGACCTGATGAAGCGCGGCCTGCTGGCCAAGGACACGCACGAAAACACTTTGCGACTGGCGCCTCCTCTGGTCATCTCCGAAGCGCACCTGGCTGCCGCCTTCCGCATTATTTCCGCCGCGCTGGCCGCCCTGCCCGAATGACCGCGCCGTCCTTCGGCCTGTGCGGCTCCTGCCGCCACGCCCGGAGTCTGGTTGCCGCCTCCGGCGCCGAGTTCGTGCAATGCCGCCTGGCCGAGAGCGACAAGCGCTTCGTCAAATGGCCGCGCCTGCCCGTGCTCTCCTGCGCGGGCCACGAGACCGGCGAGGGAGAGGCGGTGGTATAATGTCGTGCGTGCCCAGCGACAACCTCCTTGAGCTCGGCCTCGTCAGCAAGTCTTTCGGCGCCACGCCGATTCTGCACGACGTCAGCCTCAGCGTGCGCCGCGGGGAGTTCATGACCTTGCTGGGGCCGTCGGGCTGCGGCAAGACCACGACCTTGCGCATCATCGCGGGCTTCGAGAGTCCGGACGCGGGACGGGTGAAGCTTGACGGCGTGGACGTCACCGACCAGCCGCCCTATGAGCGCGACGTGCACACGGTGTTTCAGCACTACGCGCTGTTTCCGCATCTGGACGTGGCCGGCAACATCGCCTTCGGCATGAGGATGGACAAGGTGCCGGAGGCGGAGATCCGCCGGCGCATCCCGGAAGCGCTGGCCATGGTCAAGCTGTCCGGCTACGAGACGCGGCGCGTGGGCTCCCTGTCCGGCGGCCAAATGCAGCGCGTGGCGCTGGCGCGCGCCATCGCGGGACGGCCCGCGGTGCTTTTACTGGACGAACCTCTGGGCGCGCTGGACCTCAAACTGCGCAAGGAAATGCAGTTGGAGCTTAAAAATCTCCAGAAGAAGATCGGCCTGGCTTTCGTCTACGTCACGCATGATCAGGAGGAGGCGATGACCATGTCCGACCGCATCGCCGTCTTCAACCAGGGCCGCATCGAGCAGTTGGGCACGCCGGGGGAAATCTACGAGTCGCCGCGCACCAGCTTCGTGGCCGACTTCATCGGGGGGGCGAACATCTTCACCGCGAAAGTCCTGCCCGGCGCCGCCGGCCGCGCGCATCTCATCCTCGAAGACGAGCACGAACTCGACGTGCCGCTCGACGCGCACGAGACGCTGCCGGCGCCCGGCGGCCGCGTCAAGGTCGCCATCCGTCCCGAGCGCGTGAAGGTCTTTTACAAGGATGAGCTTCCGTTGGACTCACTGCGCTTCGACGCGGTGCTCCAGGACTCGATCTTTCTGGGCGACGGCTGCCAGATTTACCTGCGCATGTTCAAAAAGGACCCCGAGCGCCTGACCGTGGCCCTGGCCGGCGGAGATCGCTACGCGGTCCACGACGACCTGGGCGTGCCGGTCATCGCCGCGGTCCAGCCGGAGGACGTCTACATTCTGGAGAGCGATGGCGCCTAACGTCTCTCGCCGAGACTTCGTCAAGGCCGCCCTCCTGGCGCCGCTTCTGCCGTCGGTGCTGGCCGCCTGCCGTCGTGCCGACCGGGGGCCCGTGGTCAACTTCTTCAACTGGTCGAACTACATCGGCAAGGATACCTTGCCGAACTTCACCAAAGAGACCGGCATCGCCGTGCGCTACGACCTGTTCGCCGACGAGGAGGAGATGTTCGCTAAACTCCGCGCCGGCGCCAGCGGCTACGACCTGATCGTCGTCGGCGACTACCTGATCCCGCGCTTTCGCGCGCTGAACATGATCGACCCCGTGCCGCCGGGCGTGCTCAAGAACCAAGGCAACCTGGCGCCCGACTTCCGACATACTCCCTACGACCCCGACGAGGCCACCGTGCCCTACCTGTGGGGCACCACCGGCATCGCCTACAACCGCAAGACGCTGAGGGTCAAGCCGACGTCGTGGTGGGATCTCTGGGACCCCAAATATAAAGACCGACTGTCCATGCTCGACAACGTGCGCGACTGCGTGGCGCTGGCCATGCAGCTGCTGAACATACCGCAAACCACCCGCGCCCCCGACGATTTCAAAAAGGTCCGCGACCTGCTGGTGCGACAGAAACCGCTGGTGAAGATGTACTCCAGCACGTCCTATCTGAACAGCCTGGTGGCGGGCGAAATCGACCTGGCCATGACCTGGTCCGGCGATCTGTTCCAGGCCGCCAAGGATAACCCAGATCTGGACTACTGCCTGCCCAAGGAAGGCACCTACATGTGGGTGGACTGCCTGGCCTTAATGCGCGGTTCGCGCCACCGCCAGAACGCCCTGCGCTTGATCGACTACCTGCTGGAGCCGCAGGTCGCCGCCGACAACGCCAACTTCGTGCGCTACGCCTCGCCCAATAAGAAGGCGTGGCCGCTGGCCGACCCGATTCTGCGCCGCGACCCGCGCGTCTATCCGCCCCCGAAGGAGATGGCCGAGCTGAAGATGCATCACGTCCTTGACTCCGAGCAGACGGAATTGTGGAACAAAACCTGGGCCGACGTTAAGGTGGCGTGAAGACGTTCGACCGGGCCCTGTCCTGGCTGCTCTCCGGCCGCCGCTCCGCTGCCAGCCACCTACTGTTGGCGCCCGCGGCGGCGTGGCTGATCGTATTCCTCGTGCTTCCCGCCCTCGGTTTGGTCGCGTTATCTTTGGCGCGCAACGGCGCCTACGGCACGGTGGTCTGGTCCCTGAACTTAGACAACTACCGACGCGCCGTCGACCCGCGCTACGTGCCCGTGCTTCTGCGCACGCTGGGCTTTGCCGGAGCGACGACGGCGCTGTGCCTGATCCTGGGCTATCCGCTGGCCTACTTCCTGAGCTTTCGCGCGGGACGCTTTCGCGGCGCGCTGATCATCGCGCTGATGGTGCCGTTCTGGACCTCGGCCTTGGTCGCGTTTTATAGCTGGATGGTGATCCTCGGCAAGGAGGGCCTGCTCAATAGCGCGCTGCTGCGTTTTGGCTTCATCTCCGCACCCCTGGGCATTCTCTACACGCCGTTCTCCGTCCTGCTGGGCCTGGTTTATTTTTATCTGCCCTTCACCGTTTTGCCTTTATACGGCTCGCTTGAGAAAATCCCACGCTCCTACGTAGAGGCCGCCTACGACCTGGGTGCCGACCGCTGGACCACGTTTCTCAAGGTCACTTTGCCGCTGTCCTTGCCCGGCGTGATTGCCGGAGCCCTGCTGACCTTCATTCCATGCCTGGGAGACTTCCTGACCGCGGAACTTTTGGGGGGACCGCGCTACTACCTCCTGGGCAACCTGATCTCCAATCAATTCCTCATGGCGCAGGACTGGCCGTTCGGCGCGGCGTTGACCACGCTCCTGCTGGCGGGCATGATTGGCGGCCTGTGGGCCTACCGCCGCTGGGAGCCGGACGCGTGAAGAAAGGCCGCGGACTGGCGCTGTACTGCGGCGGCCTCTACGCATTTCTCTACGTGCCGCTCGTCGTGATGACCATTTTTTCGTTCAACAACGCCCACCGCAACGTGGTGTGGCTGGGCTTCACGCTCAAGTGGTACGCGCGGCTTTGGAAGGACGCCGATTTGATGAACGCGATGCTGACCTCCGTGGAGCTGGCCGCCGCCGCGGCGGCCATCGCCGCGGTGCTGGGCGTGCTGGCGTCCTACGCGCTGACGCGCCACAAATCCTTTCACGGCCGAGAAGGCTACGCGGCTTTGCTCGACGCGCCGC
>JABEUV010000206.1 GCA_013044195.1 Elusimicrobiota bacterium
CGGCGGCCGCCGTCGCCGAGGACGTCGCCACCGCCGGCGCGGGCGCCAGCGCCGCGAACGCCGCGCGCGCCTTCAAAAGCTCGACGGCCCGGTCCAGCGCCTCGTCGCGCACCCGGTCCTCAGGCTTGACCAGCGAGTGCGGCTTCTTGTCCTTGGCGTAGATCGTCTCCCACTGCTCGTAGAGCTTCGCCTCGACGTCCGGATCGACGTCGACGGCGACGTCGGGCGTGATGCCGCCCACGTCGTGGCGCGCGTCGCGCTGGATCAAGCGGCCGCTGGGCGTGTAGTAGTGCGCGACGGTCAGCCGCAGTCCGGAGCCGTCGGGCAGAGGGATCAAGGACTGCACACTGGCCTTGCCGTAGCTGCGCTGGCCGACGATCACCGCGCGCCGGTGGTCCTGCATGGCGCCGGAGACGATCTCGGAGGCGGACGCGGAGCCCTCATTGATGAGGATGACCAGCGGCAAGGTCTCGAACGGCGCGCGCGCGCCCGCGGTGAAATCCTGGCGGCTCTCCGGCTTGCGGCCCTGCGTGTAGACGATCAACTGCCCCTCGCCAAGGAATAGAGACGAAGTCTCCACCGCGGCCGACAGCAAGCCTCCGGGATTGTTGCGCAGGTCGAGGATGAGGCTGGTCGCGCCCTGCTTTTGAAGTCCGACGATCGCGGCCGACAGGTCGTCGGCGGTCTTCGCGCTGAACTCCTCGATGCGCGCGTAGCCCAAGCCCCCGTCCAGCAGACGCGCAGTGACCGAGTCGATCTTGATGAGCTCGCGCGTGACGTCGAAGGTCAACGGCTTCAGGGCCGCCTCGTCGGCGCCGTCGGGTCCGCGCAGGACCTTGAGCTTGACCGTCGAGCCCGGCGCCCCGCGCAAAGCCTTCAGCGCCTCGTCCAAGTCCATGTCGCGCGCCGAGACGCCGTCGATCTCGACGAGCCGGTCGTTGGGCAGGATGCCCACGCGGTAGGCCGGCGTGCCCGGCATCGGCGTCATGACCACCAGCCAGTCGCCTTTCTCGTTGAGGCGCAGGCCCACGCCGCCGAACTGGCCCTCGGTCTCGCTCTTCATTTCGCGGTTCATCTCCGGCTCCAAAAATTGGGAGAACGGATCGAGCGTGCGCACCATGCCCTCGGCCGCGCCGTAGAGCAGGCGCCGCGTGTCGACGGGCTCCACATAGTTGTCCTGGATGTAGCCCAGCACGTCGACGAGCTGTTTCATCTGCTCGAAAGTCTTGTCCGAGGCGGGCTTGCCTTCGGCGCGCAACGGCGAAGCACCCAGAGCCGCCGCCAGCACCGCCGCCGTCCATCGTGTCGCGTTCATGATCGTCGCCTCTACCTGTTCTGCAACCACGTCTTCGGGTCCAGCGCCTGCGTCCCGCGCCGGATCTCCAAATACACCCGCCCCGTCCCGCCCGGCCCCGGCCCCGCGCTCGCCAGCCGCGCTCCGGCCGCCAGCCGCGCGCCTTTAGACGCCGCGATGGCGCCGAGCGATCCGTAGATGCTGAAGAAGCCCGCCCCGTGATCGACGATAACCACGTTGCCGTAGGAGCGAAACGCCCCGGCGAAGATCACGCGGCCGTCCGCGATGGCCCGCACCGCCGCGTCGGCCGCGGTCGAAAGCGTCAGGCCCTGGCGCACGATCCAGGTTCCCAAGTCCGGGTCCTTCTCGCGGCCGAAGCCGGTCAGCACGCGCCCGGACGCGGGCCAGGGCAGAGAGTGACGCGGCCGGGCCAGCGCGGCGGTTCCCGGCGCGGGCGGGCGCAACTTCGCGCCGGCCTTGCCCAGTCGCGCCACCAGCGCGGTCAGCGCCTTCGCGTTTTCGGCCAGTTCAACCGCGCGCCGCGCCGCCTCGGCCACGCGAGACTGCGTGCGCGCCAATTCCGCCTTCTTGGCCTCGTAGTCGCGGCGGCGGCCGTCGCGCTCCGCCTGGGCGCGGCGGCGGCTGGCGGCCAGCGCGTCCGCGCTGCGGCCGGCGCGCGCCTCGTCGGCCTGGGTTCGGCGCGCGTAGCCCTGGAGGCCGCGCAGGTGGCGGACCTTCTCCATGATGGCCAGGCGCCGGTATTCCTCCGCCCACAATTCGTCGACGCCGTAGAAGTCCGAGCGGGACGCATCGGCCGCGGCGCGGCGGGCGGTCTCGGCCGCGAGCGCGGCCGACCAAAATCCGTCCACGCGGCCGGCGGCCGCCAGGCGCGCCTCCAGATCGGCGCGCCGTCGCTCGGCATCGCGGATCGTGCCCTGCAGGGACTGCACGCGGCGGCGCGATTTCGCGTCCAGGCCTTGGAGCCGATCAACGTCGCGCCCCAACGAATCCTCGGACGCGCGCAGGGCGTCGAGCTCCTGCAAGGTGCGGCGCAGTTCGCTCTGGATCTGCGCGAGTTCGCGCTTCTTGTCGGCCGCCGGCTGCGCCCGCGCGCCCGCGGCGCCGAACGCCGCCAGAGCGGCCAGGATCACGGCTCGCCGCGCCATAGCGCCAAGGACCAACCCAGCGCCGCGCACCCGGCCGCGACCGCGGCCTGGGTCCAGAGCGGCGGCGGCGCCCAAAGCAGGCCGTCGCGGCGCAGGGGCATAGAGGCCAACGCCGCGAAGGCCAGCCCCGCAGCACCGCCCAAGCCGCCCGCCGCGGCCAGAAGCGCGCGCTCCGGATCGCGCGCATGCCCGCGCGCCGCCAGCGCCGCCAGCATGAGTGCCGCTCCGGCGCACAGCAAGGTGCTCAACGTCAAGCTCAGCCAATGCCCGTAAAGCCGCGCGCGCAGGATCGCCTGCAGCTGTGCCGGCTTCCAGCGCACGTCGGACCACTCCGCCAAGCCTTGCAGCGACGCAATCCACGCCGCTAAGCGCGGCAAGGTTTCCGGCGTCGGCTTGAGCTCGAAGGCGCCCGGCAAGGGATTGCCGCCGACCAGCGCGATGGAATCAACCAGGTCCGGATCGTCCCGACGCACCGCCGCCAGACCCTCGTCGGGCGAGACATAGCGCACGTCGGCGGCTTCCGGCAGGGCGCGCAGCTTCTCTTCCAAAACGGCCCGCCGCCCTTCCTCCGGCGTTCCGCGCAGAAACAACACGACGCGAAAATCCTCGCTCAGCGCGGACTCCAGCCGCGCGCACTGAAGCGAGAGGAGGATCAGCGCCTGCGCCGCCAGCGCGACGGCCGCGGCCAACACAAACACCCACGCGGCGCGCCCCTTGGCACCCATGTCCGGATTCTACGAAAATTGCGGCCGGCCGTCAGTGGTAGGGATTGAACATCTCGGCCAGGCGGCCGGCGCCGTCGCGGATCACCGGCAGGGCGGCAAGCAAGGTCAGCAGGATCAGCCACAGGCCGCGATGCATCGCAAAGCGCGCGAAGCCGCGCAAGCCTCCCGGCGTCGGCGGCATCGGAACGCGCGCCCGAACCGGAACGGAAATCAGTGGCTCGACGCTCGCCACGTCAGAAAGGCCCAGCACTTCGCCTAAATTGTCGATCGGCAAGCCGCCCTCGACCACCGCCACGGCGCGGCCGTCCGGGGCCGCCTGCAGGCCGACGACGCGCGTGGGCCGGAAGCCCTCGCGGGACGCCAGGTCGCGCAGGCGCGCGCGCACTTCCGCAGTGGCCTGCGCGGGATCGGAGACCAGAAGTCCAATGCGATAGTTCGCCCTCAGCGGCGCTCCGGGCGCGGGGCGCGGAGCGGCGACGCTGACGCTTTTGATGCCGGGCCCGCGCAGGGCCTCGGCCAGACGCGCCGCCGGAATCCAGCCCGCCACGCGCGCCAGGCCGTCCGGACCGGGAGTCGGCGCAAAGCGTCCGTCCGCGGCGAAACCCGAGTTGACGCCCAGGGCCGCGACCGCGTCGCGCAACGTACCCGCCTCTTGCGGATCGATGGCGATCGAGACGAACAGGCGCGGCGCCGCGGATTGCGCGGACGCCGTCGCAGCACCCGTCGCGCGCGACGGCGACGCCGCGGCCTGGCCGGAGACGCGCGCCCGACGCGGGCCCGGCCCCAAGCCCAGCACGCGCGCGTCGTAATCGTCGGCGGCGGCCGCGCTGGCCGCGTCGGCGTCGTCTGCGGCGATGTCCGCGGCGGTCACGCCCAGCGGGCGCACCGGCGCGTTCGCAGACGGCGCGGCCGCCCGCGCCGTCGACGGCGGCGCGATCCGCGCCGAAGCCGGGGCTGGAGCGGGAACAGGGGCGACGGACGACGCCGCGCGCACAACGGGCGCGACGGCGACCTGCGCGGACGGCGACGCGGGAGACGGAGCCGCGGCGGGGCCGGGACCGTCGAGAAATTGCTGGGTCGCCGGATCGGGATGCTTGTAGCCGCCGCCGTCGCCGAAGGACATCAACTTGATGCCCTCGGCGCGCGCGGAAGGCGGTGACACAAGAAGTGCGACGAGGAGCGCCAAGAACGCGGCCACGACGGTATTCTACTCCACGCCGCCCGTCGAGGTCAAGAGTCCCGGGGCCGTCTGGGACTTCAGGCCCAGCCGTCCAGCAGGTCTCTCAGCCCCGCCAACACCGCGCCCAGGAGCGCGCCGAGCGCCTGAGCGACCGCGCCGTGCGCCAGCGCCGCACCCACCGGCTCGCCGCCGCCGCCCACGGCCGCGATCAGTCCCGCCGGCGCCAGCAGGCCGAGCAGAAGCCACGCGCGCGGCACGGCCAAAAGCACCGGACGCTCCGACGGCGCGGCCGAGTCGCGCTCTTCGATCAGCGCGTAAGCCAAAGCCAGCGCCGGCGCGCCGACCAGCGCCTCACGCCAGCGCCATGGCCACCACCACAAGGCGCCCGCGGCGGCCGACAGCCGATCGAAAGACTCCCACAACGACGACGCGCGCAGAGTCGCGCGCGGCGCGGCCAGCAAGACAGCGGCCAGCGCGAACGCGCCGAGCGCAGCCAGGTCGCGACGGCGCACCGGCGCCGCCCAGCCGCGGCGCGCGGGCGCGGCGGCCGCTAACAGCGTCGCGCCGGCGACGGCCAGCGGCGCGCACCATGTCCACAAGGTCCACGCGCGCGCGCCGCCGTCGCGCCAGCCTTCGGGTGCTAGGCCCGCGACCGCCAGCCCCGCCAGCGCCGCGCACGCCCACGCCGCCGCCAGGCCGCCCAAGGCTTGCGGCACGGGCGAAGCCTGCGGCAGGACGGCCCGCGTCGGATGGCGCAGGAAGCGCGACGCATGCAAGCCCGCGCGCGCCGCCAGCAATGGTCCGATCAGACCGATGATCCAGACCAGCGCCAAACGCGCGCGGGTGCGGGCCGAACTCTCCTCGGGCGCGACGGAGGGCTCGGGCAAATCTTCCGGAAGATTCAGCGCGCGCAGCGTGCGCACGGAAACGCGCAAAGCGTCCAGGTTTCCCTCAAACCCCAACTCCGGACGCGCGCGGAACACGATCAGCCTCAGCGGGCGACCGAAAGCGGCCCGCGCGATTTCGCCGCGGCTGGCGTCAACTGGAAGAGTGCGCGTCCACATCCGGCGGCCGGCGATGGCGACGGCCGGGCCGCTGGACGCGGCCACCGGCAAAAGTCCCGCGGCCGACAGCGCCGCCACCGTGGGCGGATCGAAGCCCGCCGGCAGGAGAGATAGGTCCGCGCCCGGCGGAAGACGCAGCAAGGCCCCGCTCGTCGCAGGCGCCGTCGACGCGTCGACGCCCGCCGCCGCCAGCGCCTCGGCCGCGCGCGTCTGGGACTGCGCGTCGCGCGCCCACAAGGTTCCGCCGCGCAAAGTCGACGACAGCGGCAACAGCCCCGCCGCGCGCCAGCGACCGACCTCGGCGCGCGGAAAATAGGCGACATCGCCGCGCGCGGCCAGGTCGGCGAGCGTCTCCTCGCGCAGGACCGCCGCGCCCACGCCCATGGCCTTGAGGCGCTCCCATAGCTCGGCGTCCGCCGCAGCCGGGCGCCCGGCCAGGCGGGCGAACGGCTCGACGTCGACGGCGGCGATGGCCGCGCGCTCCTCGATGCGCCCGCGGGACGTCAGCGCCGCCGCGAGTGCTGCGGCCAGCAGGAGGAACAGAAGCCCGCGGCCGGGCTCGGCGCCGCGCAACTCGTGCGCTTCATGGCTCACCGCGCCGCCGCCCGCCGGTAGACGTCCAGATACGCCGCCGCCGAGCGGTCCCAGGAGAAGTCCCCCGCCATCGCCGCGGCTACGCGCGCGCTCCACTCCGGGCGGCGGCGCGCGTCGAGAGCGCGGTCCAGCGCGCGCCCCAGGTCGGCGGCGTCGTTGGGCGCACACAGAAATCCGTTGGCGGGGCGACCGGGCGCGCTTTCTTCAAAAACGGTGTCGACCAAGCCGCCCGTACGCGCGGCGACCGGCACCGCGCCGTAGCGCATCGCGATCATCTGGCCCAGGCCGCACGGCTCGAAGCGCGAGGGCATCAGGAACGCGTCGCCGGCGGCGTAGACGCGGCGCGCGAACGGCTCGTCGAAGCGACGATGAAAGTGGACCTTGCCCGGATGCCGGCGCTCCAGCGCCGCCAACTGCTCGGTCAGCGCGGGGTCGCCGGTACCGAGTGCGACGAACTGCGCGCGGTCGAGGCGGCTTTCGACGGCGGGAATGGCGAGGTCAAGGCCCTTTTGATAGTCGAGCCGCGAAACGACGCCGATGAGCGCGCGGTCGGAGCGCGTCTCCAGGCCGCACTCGCGCTGGAGCGCCTCCTTGCACGCGGCCTTCCCCGCGGCCGCGTCGGCGGCGCCGTAGCGGCGCGGCAGGGAGGAGTCGCGCGCCGGGTTCCACGACTCGACGTCCAGCCCGTTGAGAATGCCGGTCAGGCTTTCGCCGCGGCGGCGGAGCAAGCCCTCGAAGCCGAAACCGCGCTCGGGGCCCTGTATCTCTTGCGCGTAGGTCGGGCTGACGGTGGTGACTTGGTCGGCGTAGGCCAGGCCCGCCTTCAGATAACTCACCTGGCCGTAGTACTCCAGACCGTCGGCGGTCCAGTCTTCGGCCGAGAAGCCGGCGGACTCCAGCACGGCGCGCGGGAAATTCCCCTGGTAGGCCATGTTGTGCACGGTGAACACGGACCCCGTGCCCGCGAAGTGCGGGTCGTGGGCGTAGCGGCGCTTGAGGTGTGCGCACACGGGGCCCGCCTGCCAGTCGTGCGCGTGGACGACGTCGGGCTTGAAGCCCACGGACTTGGCGCCCTCAAGCGTCGCCAGCGCGTACAGCGCGAAGCGGCGATCGTTGTCTTCGTGATCGCGGCCTGACGCGCCGTAGAGGCCCTCGCGGTCGAAGAATAACGGATAGTCGATGAAATACGTGGTGACGGCCCGCCGGTGCAGGAAGCGCAGGCCGACCTCGACGGTTCCGCCGTCGAACGGCACGTGCAGGGCGCGGGCGGGACCGGCGTCCAAGGGCTCCGCGCGCACGTCGCGGTATTTAGGAAGGAACAAACAGACGTCGTGGCCCAACGCGCCCAGCTTCTGCGCCAGCGTTCCGGCCACGTCGGCCAGGCCGCCGGTCTTGCAGTACGGCACCGCCTCGCTGGCGGCGAAAAGAATCTTCACGACTGTCCGGCCGGCTCCTCGCCGGGCTCGATTGCGGGCTCGGGTTCGGCCTGGGTTTCGGCGGCGGGCAGTTCCGGCTCGGGAGCGGCGGCCGCGTCGGCCGGGGCGGACGCGAGCGGCGCGTCCTCGGCCGGGGTGAAGCTGTCGAAGGGCGGCAGGTCTTCCAGACTGCGCAGGCCGAAGTGGCGCAAAAACTCCGGAGTGGTGCCGTACATCAGCGGCCGGCCCACGGTCTCGCGGCGGCCGACGACCTTGATCAGGCGCTTTTCCAGCAGCGTCTCCAGCGCCGCGATCACTTCCACGCCGCGAATCTGCTCCACCTCGGCGCGCGTGAGCGGCTGTTTGTAGGCGATGATGGACAAAGTCTCCTGCGCGGCGGTGGACAGGCGCATGGTCGCGCGGTCGGAGAACAGACGGCGCACGTAAGGCGCGAACTCGGCGCGCGTGGCCATCTGCCAGCCTTCGGCCACCGCGATGAGGCGGTAGCCCAGGTTCATGGCCTCCAGGTCGCGGCGGAATTCCTCCACCGCGCCGACGATGCGGTCCTGGTCGCGCATGCCCACCAGCTTGGCCAGCTCTCCCGCCGAGAGCGGGCGGTCGGTGATGAACAGGAGTGCTTCCAGGGCGCGGCGCAAGAGAGCCGGATCGGTCGCGGGCGTGGGCGCGGACGGATCGGCGGCGGCTTCGGTCTCAGCGCTGGGGATCGTTTCCGGGGTCTGTTCCGGGTTCGGCTCCAGCGGCGGCTGGTCCTGCGTCGAGTCCGGGTTCTCCGGCGACGGTCTGGTCGTCATCGTCGGTGCTCTCCTTCCTAAAAATGCGGATCTTTCCGAAGTTTGCGTCTTGGCGCACGAAAATCTTCTGCAGCTTGGTCAGTTCCAGCATGGCGAGGAAGCAGGCGATGATGCCGCGGCGCTTGCGCTCATCGGCGAACAGCTCCTCCCAGTCGATGACGGACTTCTCCGACAAGAGGAAGAGGACCTTCTCCATCTTCTCTTCAATCGGGAACTCCTCGCCCAGGACCTCGCGCGCGTCGTCTTCCTCGGCGTTTTCCAGGATCTTGCGCACGTGATCCATCAACTCGAAGAGGCTCAGGTTCGGGGATTTGTCGGCTTCCTCGAACACCGGCGCGCCGCGGAAATACGTGCCCGCCATCTCGTCGGCCTTGCCCGCGAAGAACTTGGTGGCTTCCTTGAACTTCTGATACTCCAGCAGGCGCTGAGCCAGCTCCGCCGTGGGGTCCGGCCCCTCGTCGCCCTCGAGAACTTCCTGGCTGGGCAGAAGCGCGCGGCTCTTGTAGGCCATGAGCGTGGCGGCCATCACCAGGAAGTCCCCCGCCACGTCCAGGTTCATCTCCTTGAGGATGTCCAGATAGGCCAGATATTCCTTCGTGATGTGCGCGATCGGAATGTTGTGGATGTCCAGGTCGTCCTTCTTGACCAGAAACAGCAGAAGATCGAGCGGCCCCTCGAAAAGCTCCAGATTCACGACGTAAGCTTTCTCGCTCATCTCAGCCTCATCGCGCGGCGCACGTCGTCCATGGTCTGCTGGGCCGCCGCGCGCGCGCGGCGCCCGCCCTCGGCCAGAATCTCCTCGACATGACCCGGCTTGGCCGCGAAGCTCTCGCGCCGTTTTCTGAAATCCGCGAACGCCGGCTCCATGAAGCCGAGCAAATCTTTTTTGCACGCCACGCAGCCCAGTTGGCCCGCCATGCACTCCGCCTTGCGCTTCGTCACGAACGCCTCGTCCGCGTAGAGCTTGTGCAGGGCGAACACGGAACAGCCGGGCGGATTTTCCGGACACGGCTCCGGATGCCCCGGATCGGTGGCCTTCTTGCGCGTCGGATCCGTGTAGGCGCCCATGATCTTGGCCTTGAGCCCGTCCGCCGATTCGTAAATATCCACCGCGTTGCCGTAGGACTTCGACATCTTGCGCCCGTCCAGGCCGGGCACCTTCGGCGTGGGCGTCAGCAACGGCTGCGGCTCGGCGAACGTCTCGCCGAACGCGTTATTGAACTTGCGCGCGATCTCGCGCGACAATTCCAGGTGCGGAAGCTGGTCCTGCCCCACGGGAACCTTCGTGCCGTGGTAGAGCAAAATGTCGGCGGCCTGAAGCACCGGATAGCCGAGAAAGCCGTAGGTGCGCAGTTCGTAGTTCGCGCCCGACTTGTTTTCCTCGTACTTCGTCGCCTCACCCGCGGTCGCCAGCCCCGCCTTCGTGCGGGCCAATTCCTGAAGCTGTTCCTTCCAGGTCGGGTTGTTCTCCACGGAGGAGAGCGGCGTCACCATCGAAAGCATCAGCGCCAGTTCCGCGTGCTCCGGCACGTCCGACTGCTTGAAGATCACGCACTTGGCCGGGTCCAGACCCGCCGCCAGCCAGTCCAGAGCCATCTCGCGCCCGTGCTCGACCAGCTTCGACGTGTCGTTGTAGCCCGTCGTCAGCATGTGCCAATCGACGACGGAAAAAAAGCACCGCCCGACGAACTGATCCTGCAGGCCCACCCAATTTTTAAGGGCGCCCCAATAGTTGCCGATGTGCAGACGGCCGGTGGGACGCATTCCCGAAAAAACGACGTCGGCGCGCTTCATTGCGTCGTCGATTCTAGCCTTTTAACCCCTGGTTTTCCACCTTTAAAGCGGGCAGCCGAGCCCGCATCCACCGGATGAGACGAACCGCCGCGTAGGCTTGGAAAAGCGACACGAGCGGCAGGAGCGGAACGAGGTAGCGGGAGCTTCCGTAGACAAGCAGGGGGCCCGCGAAGCCGGTGGCCAAAGCCGCGTAGAGCGGCGCGGTCTCCTCGAACGCATGCGCCCAAAGGTCCAAGCGCAGCTTGACGGCGACGCCTCCGATGAAAAAAGAAGTCCTGTCCATACGAGGGACGAACTCGCCAAGCCGGAACTCAAGGAGGGTTCCAAGCTCCAGATGTCTCGTTTGATGTCCCAGAGATACAGGAAACGCTGACTCACCAGCCAGACAAACCGCGCCGGCCGCGCGGCGACGAAACGCAGCCCCGACGGTTCCAGCACGGGCCGATACGGGAAAGCATAGCCGAGCGCGTTCGGATTGTTGCCCCGTTCGAAGAGTCCCGGCAGCACGTCGGCGACCACAACGGTCCGTCCAAGCCTGTGGGACTGATACCAGGACCAGCCTCCGACGATCAAGACGGACGGCGCGAGAAGCCCAGCCCAAGTCGCGCGCCGCGCGCGGCGCGAAACGGCCGCGGCCAGAAAGCTCCACGGAAGCATTCGCAGTTGAATCATGGCCGCGGCGGCGGCGGAGAATCCCGCGCCCCAAACCCAACGCCTCGGCGGCCGCGGCCTCTCGACGAGAAGCCATACGCCCAGAAGGAGCAGGAAACCGAGCGGCACCTCGTATTGAATCAGCCCCGCGTAGACCCGCCACGGGCGGGAATACGTCAAGATCACCGCGGCGAGGGCCCCGGAACCGCGTTCGAAGCGCTTTTCACCGATCCGGAACACCATCGCGACGCACAGCGCGCCCAGCAGCCACGCAGCCAGCCGAACGGCGACGAGCGTCCGGTCCGTTCGGCCGATCAGCAGGCGGAAAAATCCAAGATAGATTTGGTAGCCCGGCGAATGATACACGTCTTGCAGGCGCAGGAAATCTCCGGCATGCGCAATCGATTCCATTCCGCGCAGATAAGAGGGCGTGTCGATGAGGAGTCTTCTCGCCAACAGGGGCTCCATTCGAGGATCGAGCGCCCGATGGAAAGAAAACGCCAATCCGACGCAGCAGACGACGGCGGCGAAGTGGTTCAACGTGATGCGGCGCAACCCGCCCCTCACAGCGTCAAACACCAATGGCGGGCGCGCAGGCGCGCGCCGGCAAAGTCCACATCGCAGCGGTCCAGCTTGGCGAAGCCCAGCGCGGCGCACAAGGCGGCGGCCGCGGGGCTGGACTCCGGCGGGAAGGCGTGGACGGACTTACAGCGGCGTTCAAGCCGGGCGCGCGCGATCACGGACCGCGCCGCCTCGGCCGCCAGACCACGGCGTTGGTATTCAGGAACCACCTGGCAGACCAGTTCGGTAATAACGTCATCGCGCCACGGGCGGTCCCACAAGAACGCCAGCCCCGCCGCCTCCGCTCCCTCGGATGGTCGAATGGTGAAGACCCAGCCTTCCTCGCTTTCGGTCGAAGCCAGGTAATGGCGCTGGACCTTTTCGATTTTCTCCGGCGGAAACACGCCGCCGAAATCGTCCATCATCCGCGGATCGGACAGGATGGTCTCCACCAACGCGAAGTCGTGCGTCGAAAAATCATCCAATCGCATGACCGACATTCTAGCATCGGCACGGCAGGAACGGCGGGTCACTGGGTCGCTATTTTTTTCCGTGCGCGATCAGTGCGTTATAACGCACCAGCCTTACAGGAAATTTTACGGGCCTGATACTCGCGGCGGCCGCCGCCTACTCGTCCCAAATCCGCCATCGATAATGATCCGGCCGCTCCAGGCGGCGTTCCACGATGGCGTCGCTTGGGCGCTTGCGCGCCAAGCGCAGGACCAAAAGATCGCAGAACATCGCGTCGAAAAGCCGGGCCAGCGTGGAAAATTGTACATCGACAAGACCCGCCTCCACGCGGGCGATATGCGCACGCGGCACGCCGCTGCGGCGCGACAATTGGGATCGGCTCATGCGCAACGCGGGTCGTTGATCGCGACTTCGGTGATTCTCCCCACAGGGAGTATCCGCCGCAGGGCGCGAATTAGTTCCCTGGCGTCCGCTTCCGGAGCCAGGCCCGCGCGGCGGCGAGCGAGCGAAGTTCCCCGCGCCGCTGAAGGCGCGCGGCCTCGTTGAGTATTTCGTGAAATTCCGGGCTGGGCTTCAGGCCGCGCGCGATCAGGTCCGCGCCGCCCAGAAAGCACGGCTTCAGAGCGGCTGGGGCCATGTCGGGAAACGCGCGGCGCACCGCGTCGCGCACCAGCGGGTCCAGCGCGGCGCGCGGCGCGGCGTCGGACTGCGCCAGCGCCAGCGCCTCGTGCAGGCGGCGGCGCGTCTCGTGCTCGAACGGAAAATAGTCCGCGAAGACGCGGCCGTCGACGGGGCCCAAGGACAGCGTCAGCCACAACAGGCGCTCCGTCACGCCTCGCGGCAGCGCGCGCGCGTCCAGACCCGCTCTCAGCGCGGGACCGATCAGCAGGAAAGGGAGGTAGCCCCACTCACCGAGCAGATGAAACGCCGCAAACGGGTCCTCCTCGCCCAGCAGGCACAGCAGTTCGTGAAGAACGCGGTGCGGCGACAGGCGCTGCGCGTGGCCGGCCGCCAGCACGTCAACGGCCTGGCGCAGAAGTTCCGCGTCGGGGCGATAGCCCAGGCGGCCGAGAAAGCGCGCGGCGCGAAACACCCGCGTGGGATCGTCGCGAAAACTGCCGCCGTGCAGGACGCGCACCACCTTGTCGCGCAGGTCGCGCGCGCCGTCGTAGGGGTCCACCAGCGCGCCGGAGCCGTCGTCGAGGCGCGCGGCCATGGCGTTGATCGTGAAGTCACGGCGCAGAAGGTCCGCCTCGATGGGCACGCCGGTCTCGGTCAGTTCCGGCAGGGCCGCCGGCTGGGCGTAGGACTCCGCGCGCGTGACGGCCACGTCGACGCGGAATTTTCCGCGGCCCACCACGCGGCGCGTGCCGAAGCGCCCGAACGCCGACACGCTGCCTTCCAGGAGCCGCGCGCACAACTCCGCCACCGGGTCCGGGTCGCCGGCCACGCACAGGTCCAGGTCGAACGTCGCGCGCTTGAGCAGCCAGTCGCGCACCGGGCCGCCGACCACATACAGCGGCGTACCCCGGCGCCGGGCTTCCTCGGCCAGCGGCTTTAAAAAGCGCGCGGCCGCGGCGGGAATCGGAACGCGGCCGGACGCGGCGCTCACCGACCCTTCGCGGCGGGCGGCACGCCGACGGCCGGGTCCTTTTCCAGCTTCGCCAGAAAATCGGCCCACGCGGTTAAGCGGTCGTTGGCCGCCACCAGCGCCTTCAGCCCGGCGATCAGACCGTCGCGCGACGGCGTGCCGTTGCCCACGTAGGGCAGTTCCGCGGGCGCGGCGTGCGCGCGCGCCCAGCGCGGGCTGGCTTTATACACCTTGAGTTTCAACTGCTCGGCATAAGCCACCATCACGTCGCGCTCGTCGACGCGCCAGTCCTGCGCTTCCAGTAATTCGGCCAGGCCGTCCTGACCGAAAAACACCGCGGGCTCGAAATCCGCGGAGAGGCGTTCGCCCAGCGCCGCGCGAATGCGCGCGAAGTCGGACTCCAACTTCGCGCGCCACTTCGGCTCGTCCTCGCGCCAGGACTCCGGGAAGACGAACGCCAGGATCTCCGCCTCGGGCTCGTAGTAGACCCAGGCCGCGTCGGGCATGAACGCCGTACCGCAGTTCGGGCACAGCAGAAGGTTGCACTCGCGCGCCTTGACCTGGTTGCGCAGGGTTTCGTCGGCGCCGCTGACGAAGTTCCACACCGGCGTCTCGAACGCCTCGCGGCAGGCCAGACAGCGCGTCTCGATCTCGTTTTGGAAGGACATCGCTTGATTATATACAGTGTCACGAACCGATGCCATGAGATCGCCGCGCTCCGTCGCCGTCTTTCTCGCGCTTTTGTTCCTGCCGCAGGCCTACGCGTTGACACGCCAGTTCCGGCTCGGCTTCCGCCCCTTTGGCCCCGCGCCCGTGCGCGTGGCGCTGTCCTGGGACATGTTCGCCACGAACATCCAGCGCTGCCGTCTGGCTTGGTATCCCCCGGTGCCCGCGCCCGGCGGGACCTTGGCCGGCTTGGCGGACCTGACGCCCACGCTGGAATGGGACGTGGTCAGCGACAGCGTGGAAGGCTACGAAAGCCTGGCGCGCTGGGGCTGCGGCTACGCCCTGCGGCCCACGCGCGTAGGTCTGCGCTGCTTCACCACGGCCGGCCGCGAGGAGGACCATGTTTTCGACTGCCGCTGAGCGCTTCCGCGCTTGGACCTCGGCCGAGGTCGACGGCGGCGGCGTGCGCCGCTTCCGAATCGCGTTCGCATCCATTTGGCTGTCCTACGACGTCTGCGACTTCCTGTTCAAGGGCACGGCCTCGTGCCTGGCGCTGGGGATCACCACGCCCCACACCTTGCGGCTGGGCGCGCTGCAATTGGCGCTGATCGCCGTGGAGGCGGGACTGCTTTACGGACGGCGCGCACGGCTGTGCGCGTTTTCGGCGTTCGTCCTGCGCGCCGCCGAGGCCTATTGGTTCTTCCCACTCAACGACTTCTACTATTTCTCGGTCGTCGCGCTGATCCTGTCGCAGTGCCGCCTGGAGCCGGGCGCGCCGGAATCCGCGTGGTCGCGCGACACGTTGCTTCTGCAGATGGCGTGGATTTACTTTTCCACCGCGCTACTGAAGACGTCGCGGGTCTGGCTGTCCGGCGGCCACCTGTTCGTGCGCCACGCCTATCTGCTGGCCTCGCGCGGCTGGCCCTACCCCGCGCCGTACCGGGCGCTGGTCTCCACGTTGACCGGCAACGCGATTCTGGCCAGCTTGGGCGTGCTGGGAGAGTTCACGATGGCCGCGCTGTTGGTTCTGCGCGGGCCGCGGCGCGCGACCGTAGCACTCTGCGTGGCCCTGCACGGCTTCGCCGCACTGACCCTCAACGTCTGGTTTTTCGGCGCCAGCGTGGTCGCTCAGGTCGTCCTGCTCAGCGCGCCAGACGCTCCAAATACTCCTTGACGTCGGCGTCCGCCGCCGGAGGCCGGGACTCGCCCAACGAGCGCTGCAGTTCGTCGCGCAGCGCGCGCGGCGGGCGATAATCCCGCGCGGAGGGCAGGCGCACGCGTCGCAGACTTTGACCGCCCGCCTCGCGCACCGAGCCGCCCTGACCCGCGCCCGCGGAGTCGCCCGCGGACTCTTCGGCCGCGGACTGCGCCGAGGCGGCGTCCGAGGCGCCCTGTTCCAGTGCCGCCAGCGCCGCCTCGCCCCGGCTCAGGCCCGCGTCCGCGTCGCCGCCGCGCAGGGCGGACTCGCCGGCGGCCTCGTCGGAAAGTGCGGCGTCGACACGCCGCGCCACGCGGCCGGACAGGTAACCCAGTTCGCGCGAGGCGCGGGAAATTTCATCGCGCAGGCCTTGGGCGCGGACGCGCGCCGCGGCCTGCGCGTCGGCGGCGGGGCGCGTGCCCGCCGGGTCCGGGGCGGGCGCGGCGGGTCCACGTTGAAGCTCTTGGCCCGCGGCGTCCAGGTCCGCCGCCGACGCCGCGTCGGCCGCCGCGCTGGAACCGGACGCGCGGGGGGCGGCGGCGCGCAGGCGCAAGGCGGCATCGCGCAGCAGCAGCGCCGCCGACGCGGCGTCGCCGTTCAGGCGGTCCAGGGCCTCGCCGACCTCGGCCGAAGCGGCCCGCGCCGCGGGGTCGCCGGTGCGCCCGGCCAACGCGTCGCGAGCGAGAGACGCCGCGCGCGTCACGCGCGCCAGCAGGGCTTTCTGCGCCGCCAGTTCCCCCGCGCGGCGCGCGCGCGCGGACGTGCGCGCGGCTTCCACCGCCGCCTCCTGCGCGCGCGCGGCCTCGTCCCAGGCGCGGCGCACGCTCGACGCGCCGTTTTCCGCGTTGCGCCCGCGCGCGTCGGCCGCCGCGCGCGCGGCCTCGCGCAGGCCGCGCGCCATGCCGCGCAGGCGCTCGGCCAGGTTATGCGCCGCGCGCGCCGCCCCTTGCGCGTCGCCGGCGGCCAGGGCTTTGCCCAAAGCGTCGGCGTCCGCACGCGCCTGCGCCAGCGCGGACGCGTCCGCGTCCGAGGCAACCGCGTCCGGCGAGCGCGCGGCCAACTCGCGCGCGGTCTTCTCCAGTTCATCCAGCGCCCGGCGCACGTCGGCCAGCGCCTTCTGCACGCGCGCGCTCTCCTCGGCGGACATTTTTCCGCCGCGCGACGCCGCGTTTTGCGCCGCGCGGTCCAGCGCGTCGGCGTCTTCGCCGGCGGCGCCGGACTGCTCGGCCAGGTCCTGCACCGACTGCGCGTCCGCGCCCGCGCGCAGCGCGCGCTGGACACCGCGCGCCTCGTCGGCCAGCGCCGCCGCCTCGTCCGCGGCGGATTTCAGGTCGCCGCGCGCCAGCGCTTCTTTTTGCGCGGGCAGGCCGCGCGCGCCCGCCCGCGCCAATTGCTCGGCGGCGCGCCGCGCCTCGTCGGCCAGACCCGGATCGCCGCGCGCGTCCTCGGCGGCGCGGTCGGCCCATTGCTTGGTCGCGCGCGCCGCGCGCTGCCAGGCCGGGTCCAGATGCTCGGCGTAGGTGCGCGCTGAGGCCGCGTCGCCCTTGCGCGCGGAGTCGCGCGCGTACTCGGCCAGCGACGCGGCGCGCTCCACGGCCTCGTCGGCGGCGGCGCGCGCGTCCAGAGCGGCGCGGTGCTGGGCGTCGGCGTCGACGATTTCGAGGGAGCCGGTCTCCGAGTCTCCGGTCTGCGCGGGCGACGCGTCGTCCCACGCCCGCACCAGGAAAGTGGCGCGCGTTCCGGGAGGCAGCCCGGACAGCGGCCAGGAGAAGTCTCCCAGCACCTCGGACGCGGGCGGCGCGGGCACGGGCAGGGCCACGGAAAATTCCGGCCGCCCCGCCGCGCGCACGATCAGCGCCAGGCGCGTGATCGCGCCGTCGTCGCGCGCCGCGTAGGACAGCGGCAGAGCGTCGCTGGGAGCCGCCACCAGCGGCGCCGGCGGGGAGATCAACTCCACCGTGGGCGGCGCGTCGGCCGCCACGCGCACCGCATAGGCGGGCGGCGCGGCGTCGCGCCGGCCGTCCGCGGCGACCAGCGCGAAGCTCAGCTCCGCGTCGCGCCGCGCCAGGAAGCCGCCGCGCCAGCGCCCCGCCTCCAGCGTCATGGCCGTCGGCTCCGCGCCGGACACCAGCAGGGCCGCCGAGAAGAGGGGCGCGTCGGCCGCACCCTCCAGTTCCACCCAGTCCCCCCGCCGCGCCGCGACGGTCTCCCCGGCGCCCAGATCGAAGCGCCGCGCGCCGCGCGCCGCGCGCACCACGGCGGAAAGCGCGCGCCAGCGCGGCGGCGGCGCCGGCGTCAGGCGGCGCGTCGGACCGGCCAAGCCCCGCCAGCGCACGCGGTAGTCAAGCGCCTGCGTCAGCGCGGCCAGGCTCCACTGCGCGGCGTCGCCGTCGACGCGCGTCCACGGCAAGGGCCGCCAGCGCCCGTCGTCTGCGCGCGACTCAAGCGTCAGGTCCGCCGCGCGCACCCCGCGCCGTCGGCCTTCCGCGTTCGGCCGCGCCTCCACGCGCGCCGGAGCGCCCGCGTTGAGGCGCGCGTCGCCGGGAATCACGTCCACCCAGCGCTCCAGCGACGGGTCGTTCCACGGCGTGAGCGCCCGCCGCCAAGAGGCGGCGTCGCCGACCAAGACATTGGCCGCCAGCGCGACGGCGGCGGCCCCGGCGCAGACGCGCGCGGCGCGCGACGGCGTCCAGGAAAAAAGCGGCCGCGCCGGAAGCGCGTCGGCCGCGCGGTCGGCGCGGGCCAGGTGCTCCTCGCGCAGTTGCGCGGAAGTGCCGGCATCCGCGCGGCTTTGCCGCAAAGCCCACGCCGAAGCCAGCAGAGGCCGGGCCTGCGGCCAAGCGTCCTGCGCGGCCTCCAGCACCGCGTCCCACGTGGCCGCGCGCCAGGGTGCCGCGCCGCGCGTCCAGAGAGAACGCGCCAGCCACGCACCGCACGCCGCCAGCGCCGCCGCGCGCGCCGTCGGCGGCAGACCCCAATAGCGGTCGGCCAACGCCGACGCGGCGATAATCGCCGCGCTCCCGCCGACGGCGACCGTCAGCGTCTCCCAAACGATCGCGCGCCGACGCTGACCGCGCCAGGCGCGCGCGCGCGCGGCCAAGCTCATGGGCTCAGTGCAGCAAGCGCCGCGCCTTGGGATTGCGGCAGGCCGGAGATCAAGTGACGCACCTCCTTAAGATCGTCCGCCTTATCCGTCGGGACCGCCGGCTCCGCCGCCAGGCTCTCGCGCGGCTCCCCGGAACCGTCCAGGTCCCCGGCGCGCGCCGGAGTCACCAGCTCCTCATCGGTCGATTCGGCCATCACGGGCGTTAGAGTTCCGGCCCGCCGTCGTTTCCCCCGCGGGGTTGCAGCTTCACCGCCGGTTCGGCCTCAAGCGCCTTGACATCGCTGAGATCTTTATCGCGGTCGACGCCGTCGAAGGTGGTCGTTATGTTGATTCTGACCGGCACGACGCCGAATTGGATGAAGTCCCCGGAAAGGTAGTCGTCCTTCGTATAACCGAGTTGTCCCGCTCCAAAAGCGTCGACCGCCTTGACCACCCGCTCGGCGTTCTCCGCCGTCGGCTTGATGACGATGTCCATGTCGCCGGTGTGCCGCGGCCGACCATGGAAGCTCACGGCATGGCCGCCGATGACGAGGTACTCGACGCCGTGAGCATTGAGCGCTTTCAGGAAATCGACGAAGTCGGCGTTGACGTTTCCCTCAGTCGTCATGGCGACGGACCCTCCGTCCGACCGTCTTATCCAGGCGCGGGATCTCGCGGCCATGCTGCATGAAATACAGGCAGCGCGTTAAGTAGAACGCCGCCTCCACGCGCTCGGCGGCAGGCCGAGAGAGCCAGTAGGCCAACTCCTCGGCCTCCTCTTCGGACTGAGAGCGGCGCGCCGGCACCCGGCGCGAGATATCCTTCCGCAGTCGAAATTCCACCTATCTGCTCCTCGACGGACGCCGCGCGGCCCGCAGGAGCGTTCGGAGGTCCTTGTCGTCGACGCGGGGACGGGTGGTCATCGAGGAATCCGCCATCATTGTATCTAAAAGATTCAAGACGCACCGAAAAGAATCCACGTTCTCAGGCCGCGAGGCAGCACTTCTTGTATTTCTTCCCGCTGCCGCAGGGGCAAGGGTCGTTGCGTCCGACCTTCGCCGCGGGCGGCGCGCCGGCGGCCTCGTCGTCGTCCGGCCCGTCCGGTTCGCGCCGTTCCAGTTCCTCGACCCTTCGGCGCAGTTCGTCGGCCCGCGCCGGGCGGCCCAGTTCCTCCAACGCCTCGATTTCCCGGTCCAGCAGCGCAAGGTGGTCCTCCCTGTCGCCGGCAAAGCGACGGGCCCGCTCGAAAAATTCCAGCGCGCGCTCCCGCTCTGCCATGCCGCGGTACGCGTCGCCGGCGTGCACCAGAATCCAGAAGTCCTCGGCGAAAATCCGCAGGTTCTCCTCGACCTGGGCCGCGGCCCGCTCCTTGAGTCCCGCCTTGGCCAGCAGGACTCCCAAATCCCCCAGGAACATCTTCGTGTCGGCCAGACGCGCCCACGCGCGGCACAGGGACTCGGCCTGTTCGATCTTTCCGTCCCGCGCCAGCTCCCAGGGCAGCGCGACCGCCCAATCCGTCACGCCCCAATACTGCCTGCCTTCCCACTCTTTGTACCAGGCGGCGGGATCATCCGGCCGCCGCGCGACGGCCAGCGCGGCCAGACGCATGGCCGCGTCGCAACGTCTGGAGACGGGCACGGGCCCTGGAAAAGGCTTACCGCCCTCCTCCCGTTCGATCATGTCCCCGATCTCCTCGAAGAGCAGCTCCGCGCACGGCACGTCGGCCAGCAGCCGCTTCCAAAGTTCCAACGGCGCGTGCAGGAAAAAATCCTCCCAAAGCCCCGGCGCCAGTCCCTGCTTGCACCAAAGTTCCGTCAACGCCAAAGGACCGCCCGCTGCCTGAGCCTCGCGCCGGAAGGATTCCGGCCCCGTCTCGATCTTGAGATGCTTGAGCCTGGAGAAGATCGCCTCCGTGCTCCATTTGCCCAAACCCTCGTCGCGCCACCGGAAGTCCGCCGCCCTGTCGTTATCCGCCATGCACCGGCGATTGTATCTAAACTGCGGCCGGACGCAATCTGTTCCAACCGCCGGCATCACCCCGAGAAACCGATGGCGTCGAAAATCGCACGTGTGGTAAGCTGTGCAAACAAGTTCGTCGGGAGATCAACGATGAAAACCGCGACCACGCGCCATGGCGACAAGAAGAAGCACGGTCCGGCTTCCCGGAAAGCGTCCGCTGCCTACCAGCTCAAGGTCACGCTGGAAGGCATCGCCCCGCCAATCTGGCGCCGCCTTGAAGTGCCGGGGGACATGGACTTGGAAAAGCTCCATGAGGTCATCCAGGTTGCGATGGGCTGGACCAACTCGCACCTGCATCAGTTCATCGTCGGGGAAACCTTCTACGGCATTCCAGACGACGATATGGATGATCCCCTGGAGGCGAAGGACGAGCGCCGCTACACGCTGGCTCAAATCGCCAAGAAGACCAGCGCCAAGTTCGTCTACCAGTACGATTTCGGGGACAACTGGGAGCATCTCATCGTCGTCGAAGGCATTCGCGTCGGCAAGACGCCCGCGCCGCCGAAATGCCTTGCCGGTGAACGACGTAGTCCCCCGGAAGACGTCGGCAGCGTCCCGGGCTACAAGGATTTCCTAAAGGCCGTCAGGAACCCAAAACACCCGGAACACAAAAACCTGCTCGAATGGGTCGGCGGCAAGTTCGATCCCGAAACCTTCGACGTGGAGATCATAAACCAAGACCTCGCGGGTCTTCGCATGGCCGGAAGTCTGGAATCTTTTTGGGGCGCGGACCTGGACGCCTAGGCCACGCCACCCGCGCCCCTCCGCGAGGGGCGACCGTTCGTAGGTGGCGAGGACGCACTTCTGGATAAGGTTTCAATCCACGCCCCTGCGCGAGGGGCGACCCGAAACGGCGGTCGCACAGCCGCCGCGCCAGGTTTCAATCCACGCCCCTGCGCGAGGGGCGACTTGGTCTCTTGAGGAGTTTTCGCGCCGGGAAGACGTTTCAATCCACGCCCCTGCGCGAGGGGCGACTTCTGCTGTTGCTCAACGCTCATCTGCGCCTCGCGTTTCAATCCACGCCCCTGCGCGAGGGGCGACCTGACCGGCGGGCCTGACGCAAGGCTCGTGATCGTTTCAATCCACGCCCCTGCGCGAGGGGCGACGTCCTGAGCTAACACTTGATGAATGGACGAATACGGTTTCAATCCACGCCCCTGCGCGAGGGGCGACTACATGGGTCCAGGCGGAGGGTGTAGCTCAGTCGTTTCAATCCACGCCCCTGCGCGAGGGGCGACTCCGTGGGACGGGCACAAGCTCCGCGTCTACGGGGTTTCAATCCACGCCCCTGCGCGAGGGGCGACTGTATACTAGGCCCGGGTTCGTAAGGCTACTCTGGTTTCAATCCACGCCCCTGCGCGAGGGGCGACCGTATAGCGCGCGGCCTCCGCGCCGGCGGATGCGTTTCAATCCACGCCCCTGCGCGAGGGGCGACATGGAGGCCTTCGGCTTCGACGACAGCCACTGGAGTTTCAATCCACGCCCCTGCGCGAGGGGCGACGCCCTGTCCGTCGAGTAGGCCTTCGTCCCTCCGACGTTTCAATCCACGCCCCTGCGCGAGGGGCGACGCCGGATGTCCCGATACCGAGGACGGAGCTTGCACGTTTCAATCCACGCCCCTGCGCGAGGGGCGACATACATGGGTCCAGGCGGAGGGTGTAGCTCGGTCGTTTCAATCCACGCCCCTGCGCGAGGGGCGACGTGAGCGGGATCGTCGTGATGCGCAACCTGACGGCCGGTTTCAATCCACGCCCCTGCGCGAGGGGCGACGTCAACGGGGTTCTTGAGAGCTGGCATCCTGGGGGTTTCAATCCACGCCCCTGCGCGAGGGGCGACTTCAAACGCGCATTCAGGTCGAGCAATACAAGATGTTTCAATCCACGCCCCTGCGCGAGGGGCGACTTCAGTTGCCATGGCTTCTCATCTCGTGTGACGGGTTTCAATCCACGCCCCTGCGCGAGGGGCGACTCTTTCCCACGCCAGCCTCGCCGACGAGCAACGTGTTTCAATCCACGCCCCTGCGCGAGGGGCGACGTCGGGTGTTTTTCCACCGGCGGCGCGGCGAGCGTTTCAATCCACGCCCCTGCGCGAGGGGCGACCCGCCACGCGGTGCGTCGCATCGCTATTGATAAAGTTTCAATCCACGCCCCTGCGCGAGGGGCGACGCTTGCCGATCACGTCGTCGTCGGGAACGGCGGGTTTCAATCCACGCCCCTGCGCGAGGGGCGACGACCGGCCGCTTCGTCTCCGGGCGCAACTCCTGGTTTCAATCCACGCCCCTGCGCGAGGGGCGACACCCCAATCGCGGCGTTCGGCAGCTCGGCCTACGGTTTCAATCCACGCCCCTGCGCGAGGGGCGACCGAGGCTGATAGCGTCCCGATGCTGGCGACATAGTTTCAATCCACGCCCCTGCGCGAGGGGCGACCCGGACCCGCCCATGGCTACACTAGCATGGTGGTGTTTCAATCCACGCCCCTGCGCGAGGGGCGACCGTGGCGGGCGCCGCTTTGGGCGGCATGACTGGTTTCAATCCACGCCCCTGCGCGAGGGGCGACGATCGACGCTCTGCACGGCATGTTCCTGCACGAGTTTCAATCCACGCCCCTGCGCGAGGGGCGACAGCCTCTGGAATACCCCAAATCAAATATGAGGAATTCCGCGCACATCCGCGAACCTATTACGATGACCATCGTGCTACCTTTTTTCGTAAGTATTCGGTAATCCCAGGTCGTCGGAGGGATCAGGCGGCGCGAAGCTCACGCCGGAAGTGCTTGTCGATCGGATAGACGAAGATATCCTTGACG
>JABEUV010000207.1 GCA_013044195.1 Elusimicrobiota bacterium
ACCTTGATCTTAACGACGCGTACGCCCAGCGCGCGGATGCGGCGCGCGGCGGCGGTCGCCGCCTGAGGCGGGACGATGGTCACGGTCACGTCGCTGGTCACGCGCGATTCGGCGCCGCCGAACAAAGTCCTCAACGGTAATCCGGCGCGGCGCGTCCAGGCGTCGAGCAGGGCCATGCCGAGCGCGGCGCGGGCGGCGCCGGCGCCCCGCGGCAGATTCTCCTCGAGTTCCGTCAGGCGCGCGCGCCAGGCCGCCCCGTCGCGCCCCAGCCACCGGCGTCCCGCGCGGCGCGCCGCGGCCAGCGCGCCCGCGGCCGTTTCTCCGTTGAAGGCGGGCAACGGCGAGGCCTCGCCCCAGCCCTCGACGCCGCCGCGCAGGCGTACGCGTACGAACGCGCCCTCGTGCATGTGGGCGGCGCCGCCGGCGATCTCGAAGGGCTCCAGCAGTTCGGCGCGGAACGCAAACGCGTCGACGGCGACGATCTCGGCGTCCGCGGCGCGGCTCACGGCAGGTCCGTGACCAGGCAGGCGTCGGCGAACTGGAAACCGTCGATCGCCGCGCCGCGGCGATCCGGCAGGACGAGCAATTCCCGCATCTTCGCGCCGTCGTCTCGGACCAGGTCGTAGAGGCGCGGAGAGGAGACGTCGACGTAGCTGCGGCCGTCCTCGTCGAAGCGCACGTCGCGGCCCGCGTCGCCTTCGTGCAGCCACTGATCATCGCGCTTGACGAACATGCGCGCGCTCTGGCCGGAGGGAGGCGCCAGCACGGCGAGGACTTGAGAGGCCCGGTAGACGACGCGCACGAAGGAATCTCGAAAATCGTTTTTCCGCTCAAGCCGCAGTCCGTCCGGCGTCGTCTTCCAGCGTCCGCGCAGCGCGATCTCGCCGAGGCGCGAGTCGGGGATGAATGAGTCCAAGCGCGGGGCGCCGTCCGGCAGTTCCAGCGCCGGCCTTGCAGACGACGCGCCGAGGACGGCGTCGGCGGAGGCCTGTCCGCAATCGCGTGATCGCGGCTCCGGGATATCGACGGCCGGAGGCAGGCTCGATGCGCCGATGAACTCGCCCAGAGCCGCCCGCAGTTCGCGTTCGAAGTCGGCGTAGCCGCCCTCGCCGAGTTGATCGTAGACGATGCGGCCCTTGCGGTCGATCAGGAACAGCGCGGGCCAGCCCTGCGCGCCGTACGCGGCCCAGAGCTTCCGATCGCCGTCGACGACGACGGGAAATTCGACGCCCTGGCGCTTGAGCTCCGCGCGCAGCCACAGCACGTCGCGCTGGAAATCCGCGGCGGGCGTGACGACTCCGACGACCATCAGCTGGCTCAGCGCGTAGCGGTCGAACCAGGCCTTCAAGACGGAGAGCTCCCGTATCGAGTCCAGCCCTGTGGGATTTAGAAACGCGACGACGACGGCCTTGCGGCCGCGCAGCAGCGACAGGGGCAAGGGGCTTGAGTTGAGCCAGGCGCTGTCCGCGGGAAATCCCGGCGCGGGCGGCGTCAGCGGACGCACCGCGGCGGCGGGAGCGGCCAGCAAGGCGGCCAGGGCCAGGGCCTTCACGCGTCATCCTCGGCGCGGCCCGTGACGACAATCTCGACGAGCGTCGACAGCCGCTGCGCGCGTTCCGCGGCGCCCGTTTTTTGATAGATCGACAGCAGGTTGCGCATCATGCGCGCGAGAATCTCGCGCGGTCCGCACGGCCTCAAATATTCGGGCCGGAATTCGTAGCCGTTGCGCACCAGCATGCGCCGCACCTCGCCGGCGTCCAGGCGGCGGCCCTTCTCGAACGGGTCCAGGTAGGCCGCGTCGCCTTCGTCGCGGTAGCCCAGAAGAAAGTGGCCCGGCGTGCCCACGCCGTAGACCGTAATGCCCAGGCGCTTGGCCAGCAGGAGAAACAGGACGGCGAGCGTGACCGGAATGCCGCGGCGCGTGTCGATGACGCGCGTCAGGCTGCTGTTGTCCGGGTCGTAATAGTTCGATGAATTTCCGGAGAAGCCCATCGCCTGGAAGAGGTGCGCCGCCAGGCGGCGCGCCGCCTCTGCGGTGCCGGCGTCCTCGGCGATCTCATCGCGCGCGGCCGCCGCCACGCGGTCGAGCCAAGCGCGGTAGACGGCGGGGTCCGCCTCGGGCCGGATGAAGCGAGACAGCAGCAGCGCGCCCGCCTCCAGGTCCGGAACGCGCTCGGCGGCGAGTGTCAGGAATTCCTTCTTGAGGTCGCGGTAGCGGAGCTCCGAGGCCAGGTCGTCGAGTCTCCGGCTCAGTTCCGGCTGCGACGCCGCGCGCGCCTGCTCCAGAAACGGCAGGGCCGCCGCGCCGACGTCGAGCACGCGCTCGCGCACCAGCCGCAGACTGCGCGGGTCCTCGTCGTCGAGCAAAGACACCAGGCTGCGCAGGGCGGCGTCGTCCAGGCTCACGCGGGGATTGTACCCCCGGCGGCGCCGGCATTGCAAGGGCGTTAGAACTCTTCGCTGAAGGCGACGGCGCCGGTGACGCCGGTCTGGTAGGCGGAGACGCGGCGCTCGAAGAAGTTCGCCAGCTCCTGCACGTCCTGAAGCTCCATGAAGTTGAACGGGTTCTTGGAGCCGTAGACGGGCTTGATGCCCAGGTTGGCCAAGCGCTGATCGGCGACGCACTGCAGGTATTGGCGCATTCCGTTGGCCGACAGGCCGGCGATGCCCAGGCCGAGGAGGTCCTCGGCGAAGGCCATCTCGCACTCGATGGCTTCCTTCATCATCACGACGACGTCGGCCTCCATCTTCGGCGTGAACAGCGTGGGGTCTTCGGCGCGCGCGGTCTTGATGACCTCCATCGCGGCGGCGATGTGCATGGATTCGTCGCGGAAGACCCAGTTCGTGCCGCCGGCGAGGCCGTTTAAAAGGCCCTTGGAACGCAGGAAGTAGACGTAGGCGAACGCGGCGAAGAAGAATAGGCCCTCGACGCAGGAGGCGAAGCAGATCACGTTCATGATGAACTGGCGCTTCTTGTCCGCGGTGTCGAGCGCGTCCAGATCATGGATGTTGTTCATCCATTTGAACATGAAGTCGGCCTTACGCTTGATCGACGGGATGTTGTCGACGGCGGCAAAGGCCTGCTCGCGCTCGGAGGGCTCCGGGATGTAGGTGTCGAGCAAGGTCAGGTAGAACTCGACGTGGACGGCCTCCTCGAAGAGCTGGCGTGAGAGATAGACGCGCGCCTCCGGGGAGTTCACGTGCTTGTAGAGGTTGAGCACCAGGTTGTTGCTGACGATGGAGTCTCCGGTCGCGAAGAAGGCGACCAGGCGATTGATCAGGTGGCGCTCGGCCGGCGTCAGCTTGCTCTTGAGGTCGGTCACGTCGTGGGAGAAGTCGACCTCCTCCACGGTCCAGGTGTTCTTGATCGCGGCCTTGTACATCTCGAAGAACACGGGGTACTTCATCGGGCGGAGCGTGAGGTTGAAGCCGGGATCGAGGATCATGGGATAAGTCTCCTGCGCGTGCGCGCGTCGTTTTTTTGGGATACGGGAAATCGTCCCCGGCGGGAGCCTTTCGGCCCCCGCCGGGGATGCGAGTGAATCTACTGGCAGGACTCGCAGCTCTCCGGGTTCTCCAGGGAGCAGGCGACCTTCTGCGCGTCGCTGGGTGCCGCGACGGGCGTGGGGGCCGCGACGGCGGCGGCCGCGACCGTGGTCTTGGCGATCTTCGTCGCGGGACGCGAGCGGAGGTAGTACGTGGTCTTGAGCCCTTTCTTCCAGGCGTACATGTACATGGAGGACAGCTTGCCGATGTTCGGGCTTTCCATGAACAGGTTCAGCGACTGGCTCTGGTCGATGTAGGCGCCGCGGTCGGCGGCCATGTCCACGAGCGAGCGCTGGGGGACTTCCCAGACCGTGCGGAACACCGCGCGCACGTTCTCGGGAATCTCGGCGATGTCCTGCACCGAGCCCTCGGCCATCTTGATGCGGTTGCGCATGGCCTCGTTCCACAGTCCCAGCCGCTTGAGCTCCAGGCACAGGTACTTGTTGACCTGCAGGAACTCGCCGGAGAGCGTTTCGCGCTTGAACAGGTTGGAGACCTGCGGCTCGATGGCCTCGTAGGAGCCCACGATCGACGCGATGGTCGCCGTCGGCGCGATGGCCAGCAGCAGGGAGTTGCGCAGACCTTTCTTGACCATCTCCGCGCGCAGGACTTCCCAGCGCGTCATGTCGGAGGGCGACGCGCCCCACAGCTCGAACTGGAACACGCCCTTGGCTGCCTTGGTCTCGGGGAATGACGCGTGCGGCCCGTTGGCCGCGGCCAATTCCACGGACGCCGACAGCGCGTGGTAGTAAATCTCCTCGGAGATTTTCTTGGAGAGCTCGCGCGCCTCCGGCCCGTCGAAGGGCAGGCCGAGCTGGAAGTAGGCGTCCTGCAGGCCCATCACGCCCAGGCCGACCGGCCGCCAGCGCCGGTTGCTGTCGGCGGCGGCGGGCGTCGGGTAGAAGTTGATGTCGACGACGCGGTCCAGATACTTGACCGCGGCGCGCACGTTGGCGGCCAGCTTCACGAAGTCGAAGCGGCCGTCCTCCACGTGCTTGGCCAGGTTGATGGAGCCCAGGTTGCAGACCGCGGTCTCGCCCTGGCTGGTGACCTCGATGATCTCCGTGCACAGGTTCGAGGAGTGCACGACGTTGGCCGGCGAGCCGGTCTGGTTGGACTTCAGGTTCGACGGGTCCTTGAAGTTCATCCAGCCGTTGCCGGTTTCCGCGAGGGTCTTCATCATGCGCGCGTACAGATCGCGCGCCTTCACCTGGCGCACGAACAGCTTCTTGGCCTCGCCGTCCGCGTAGGCGTCCTCGAAGGCCTTGCCGTAGAGGTCGGTCAGGTGCGGCATGGTCTTCGGGTCGAACAGCGACCAAACGCCGTCTTCCTCCACGCGCTTCATGAACAGGTCGGCAATCCAGTGCGCGAGGTGCAGGTTGTGCGCGCGCCGGGCCGCGTCGCCGGTGTTCTCCCGCAGTTCCAAGAACTCCTCGATGTCCGGGTGCCACGTCTCCAGGTAAACGGCGCAGGCGCCCTTGCGCTTGCCGCCTTGATTGACCGCGACCACCGAACTGTCGAGCGTCTTCAGCCACGGCACGATGCCGTTGGACTTGCCGTTGGTGGAGCGGATCAGCGAGCCGCGCGCGCGGATGCGCGAGTAGGACACGCCGATGCCGCCGGAGAACTTGGAGAGCAGGGCGATGTCGGTGTAGCGCTTGTAGATGGCCTCCAGGTCGTCGATGGGGGAGTCCAGCAGGTAGCAGGAGCTCATCTGCGGGTGGCGCGTGCCGGAGTTGAACAAGGTCGGAGAGCTCGGCATGTAGTCAAAGCGGGAGATCAGGTTGTAGAACTCCACGGCCTCCTGCACGGTCTCGGCCAGGCCGCAGGCGACGCGCAGGAAGAAGTACTGCGGGGTCTCCAGGACCTCGCGCGACTCCGGGTTCTTCAGGAGGTAGCGGTCGTAGACCGTGCGCAGGCCGAAGTACTCGAAGAGCTCCGTGCGGTTGTAGTCCACGGCGTCGTTGAGCTTGCGCGCGTTGACCGCGACGAACTGCCCGACCTTCTCCGCGATCAGTCCGTGGCGCACGCCGGCCGCGATCGATTGCGAGAAGGAGTGGATGTCCTGGTTCTCGACCTCCTTATGGATGTAGGTCGCCAGCAAACGCGCCGCCAGGCGCGAGTACTCGGGCTCCTCGGCGATCAGCAGGGCCGCGGTCTGGATGGAGAGGTTGTCGAGTTCCTTGGTGGTGGCGCCGTCGTAGAGCCCGCCGATCGTCTTCGTGGCGATCTTGAGCACGTCGACGTTCTCCAGGCCCTGGCCGCGGCGCGCGACGGCGCGCACGATCTTGTTGACGTCCACGGGTTCCAGGCGGCCGCTGCGTTTGCGCACCTGCATGGTGACGGCGCCGGCGTCGGCGGCGTTCTGCGGGGGCGCGGCGGGGGTGGTCAGGGCGGCGGAGTTCATCGAGGTCTCCATGAGATTTGGTAGCGTTTTCCCGTCCGCGGGCGCGGCGCGGGCCGCGTGCGATTTCGGGCAGGGGACTAGAATAACCGATGCAATTTTTTTTGTAAAGACCCAGATGTCGTCGAATAGTTGGGGAGGTGTTTTAAGTGCTTTTGAGTATCATTTTCTACACGCTCGTCTTTGTCGTTTCAGGCTGCGCGAAGGCGCCGCCCGCCGCGCGCGCGCTGCCCGACTTCACGGCGACCGCGGTCGCCGGGGAGGCGACCTCCGCGCTGAACCTGGGCGCGCTGGCGGGCCGCGTCTGGATCGTCGATTTCGTGTACACGCGTTGCACCGGTCCCTGCCCTCTGCTCAGCGCGCACATGGAGTCCCTGCAGAAGCGCCTGCCGGCGTCCGTCGGCCTGCTGTCCTTTACGGTCGATCCGGATCATGATTCGCCCGCGGTTCTGGCCCGTTACGCCCGGCGCTTCCACGCCGATCCGCGGCGCTGGCTGTTCGCGACGGGCGGCAAACCGGCGCTGATGAAGCTCTACCGCGACGGCTTTCTGATCTCGGTGGTCGAGAGCGCGGCGGCGGCTCCGGGCCAAAACGTGGCGCACACCACGAAGTTCGTCCTGCTGGACCGTCGCTCGCGCATCGTCGGCTACTACGACGGCGACGATCCCGCCTCGCTTGACCGCCTGGCCGCGGCCGCCGAGCGGCTTTAGGCTCGGGGTCGTCCGGATAAAAAAGAGGCCCGCCTCGCGGCGGGCCTCC
>JABEUV010000208.1 GCA_013044195.1 Elusimicrobiota bacterium
CAGACTCGCCCGGGAGCAGTTCGAGGGGCTTTATGCTCATCGAGACCACATGCGCAGCATGGAGAGTAGTTGCGGGATGTTGACGGGCTTGGTGATGTAGTCCGAGGCGCCGGCCTGGAGACACTTCGCGCGGTCGCCCTTCAGCGCCTTTGCCGTGAGCGCGATAATCGGCAACCGCCGCAATCCCGCAATCTTGCGGATGGCCCGCATCGTCTCGTAGCCGTCCATGTCGGGCATCATGACGTCCATGAGCACTATATCGATGCTGGGCGTTCCCTGTAGGATCTCGAGCGCGCCCTTGCCGCTCTCGGAATTCAGAATCTTGGCCTTGTGCTGTTCCAGGAGGCACGTCAGCGCGAAGATGTTGCGCACGTCGTCGTCGACGATGAGCACGGTCTTATTCTCGAGCCCGGGATCCTCCTGGCGGATCTTCTCGATGAGCCGGCGCTTGTCGTCGGGCATGTTCGCCTCGGAACGGTGCAGGTACAACGAGGTTTCCTCAAGCAGCGTCTCCGGCGACTGGGCGTCGGTGATGACGACGCTTTCAGCAAGATTCTTGAGCCGCGCCTCCTCGTGAGGGCTGAGCTCCTTGCTGGTGTAGACGACGACGGGGAGACGGCGCAGAGACGCGTCTTTGCGGACCTTGTCGAGCAATGTGAAGCCCGTCATGTCGCTCAGGCTGAGGTCGAGGACCATGCAGTCGTACGTTTCGCGCTGAAGCGCCTTGAGGGCCTCGGCGCCCGTGGAGACCGTCGTGACGCCGATGTCGTCGCCGCCGACGAACTGGGCGATTGCCTCGCGCCGGACGTCGTTATCCTCGATGATGAGCAGCTTCTTAAGCTTGCGGTCGATGAAATCCTTGAGGCTCGTCAGCGTACGGGAGAGGCCTTTCTTCGTCGCCGGTTTCCGGAGGCAGGCAAGCGCGCCCATGCGGTACAGTCGGGCCAGGCGCCCCTGGTCGCCTATCGCCGAGAGGACGTGCACGGGGATGTGCCGCGTCGAGTGGTGATGCTTGAGCAGGTCCAGAACCCGGCAGCCGTTCATGTCGGGCAGATTGATGTCGAGCATGATGCCGTCCGGCCGAGCCTTCCGGGCGATCGTGATCGCGCCGTCGCCGCGCTGGGCGACGAGCCCCTTGAAGCCGGCCTTGCGGGCGCTCTTAAGCATGATGCGGGCGCAATGAGGGTCGCCTTCGACGATCAGGAGCACCTTGTCGCCGAGGCCGACGTTCTCTCGGTCGTCCTTCACTTCTGAGACGGCCGGAGCCTGCTCGACGCAGGTCGCGGGCGACGCCTCGGCGCGCGGCATCGGCGGGATGAACTCGGACTTCACCTCCTCCGCGGGACTTTGCGGTTCGACCGAAACATACGACGCCGGCAGCAGCAGGGTAAACAGGGCGCCGCCCTGCTCGCCGCCCTCCACACGGATCTCGCCGCCGAGAATCTTCGCGATCTCGCGGCTGATCGTGAGGCCGAGACCGGTGCCGCCGTACTTGCGGCTCGTCGTCATGTCCGCCTGCTGGAAGGCCTCGAAAATGATCCGGCGTTTATCGGGCGGAATGCCGACGCCGGTGTCCAACACGGAAAACGAAAGCACGGTCTCCGCCGATTGCAGCGCGGGGTTGTCGTACACGCCGTTCTTCGGCGCGGGACCGATCGTGAGGGTGACCGAGCCGCGCTCCGTGAACTTGAACGCGTTGGACAGCAGGTTCTTGAGGACCTGCTGGCAACGCTTCGCGTCCGTGAGGAGCGACTTCGGCAGGTCCTCGGCAAGTGAAATGCGGAATTCGAGGCCGCGGTCCAGCGCGACCTGTCGAAAAATGCGGTCCAGGTAGTCCCGGAGCTCGCTGAATTCGAGGACGCCGCTCTCGACTGTGATCATGCCGGACTCGATCTTCGACATGTCCAGGATTTCATTGATCAGCGCGAGCAGATCTGAACCGGAGGAATGGACCGTTTCCACGTAGTCGATCTGCTTCTTCGTTAGATTGCCTTCCAGATTCTGCTGGAGCACCTTCGCCAGGATCAGCAGGCTGTTGAGCGGAGTGCGCAGTTCGTGCGACATGTTCGCGAGGAACTGCGACTTGTACTTCGACGTCAACGCGAGTTGACGGGCCTTCTCTTCAAGCGCCTTCTTGGCAAGCTCGACTTCCCGGTTCTTCGCCTCGATCTCTTCCTTCTGCGCGGACAGCAGGCGCACCTTCTCTTCGAGCTTCTCGTTGGTTTCTAAGGAAGAGAGCTGATCGACCATGGGGTTCACGATCTTGGCGATGCGCAGAAATTCGCCTTTGACCGGCCGGCCATCAATTTCCAGGACCATCCTTTGGGAAAGGTCCCCCTTGGCCACCGCACTGATGACGCGCGCGACTTCACCCGTCATGCACCGGTTGGAGACGATTATCTCGTTGAGCGAATCGGCCACTTTTCCGCTCACGCCCTTCCGGTCGCGGCGCATAAGTGCGGACCTGTCGCCGCTCTTTATCGAGTTCAGGACGTTTAGTATCTCATGAAGACTCATCGTTTCCGGGGAGTCGCTGAGATTTATTTTGCGTGTGTTTAGGGGGGGGGGATAGGCTCTAACTGAACATGTCGAACACTCTTAGCTTCAATGTGACTGTGATGCGTATTATATGTGACGCCGCCTTGAGAACCTAATGCGAGGTTGTGATTTGTTTGTAACGATATTGCGACAACTTTCGCTTGGCGCGCCACAGCGGAGCGGCGGGCTCGGTCTCGCGGCGATGGCGGGCGATTTCTTCGGCCAGCGGTCCCGCCGGAATCTGGCCCAGGCGCAGGCCTTCTCGGAAGGCGGACTCGTCCTTGGGCTTGAGCCAGCGGTACTCGTGCGCGGCCAGCCAACGGGCCGGCACGGCGCCGCGACGCGCGAAGAGGAGCGCGCGGTCGTCCCAATAGACCAGCGCCCAGCGCCCGCGCGGCATGTAGTCGATATACCACGGCCGCGCGAAGGCGCGGCGCGAGCCGTCCGGGTAGACCTTGGTCGAAGGCCGCCACGCGTCGAGACTGCGCACCACCGCGGCGTCCAGGCGCTCGCCGTCGAGGAAATTCTGCCAGAGCTCCGGCGTGGTCTCCGCGTGCTCGGCGGCGACGAGGTTTTCATGGAACAAATAGCGCCCGTCGTCGTAGACCCGGTACCACGGCCGCAGGCGCCAACCCAGGTAGCCGCCCCATTCCCAGCGGTTGTAGATCCGCAGGGGCGCGAAGACGGGCTTCTGCGCGTCCAGAAAGCGCGCGGCCGACGCAATCACGAGCGATCCGTCCACGGGCGCGGTCCACGCCGGGCCGCGGCAGAACCAGGCCAGGAACGCGGCGTCCAACGCCAGCCACGCCCAGCCCGCCGCGCGCCAGAGCGGCCGAGGCCGCGCGCGCGACCAACGCCACAGCGCGGCGGCGCAGACCACGAACGCCGCGTCGAAGTAAGAGACGAGACGGCCGTGGCGCTGGGCGGCCGCGGCCAGCGTCAGCGCGACGGCGGCCAACTCCCAGGGGAACTCGCGCCGGCGTTCAGGCGCGGCGCGCGCCGCCGACGCGGCGGCGGCGGCGACGATCAGGAGCTTCAGCCAGAACAGAGCTTCCAGCGGATGGCGCAGGGCGATGGGCCGCCACTCCAGAATGTAACGGGACAGTTCGCCTGCGGCCGCGCCGTGGGCGAGCAGGACGCGGTAGGGGCCCGTGCCGTAAGGCGTGGCCAGCGTGCCGGCGGCCGCGCAGACCGCCAGCGTCGCGGCCGCGCGCGCCGGGGCGCGACGGCCGCGCGCGGCCAGAACCAAGGCGCGCACGGCAAGCGCCAGCAGGCCGAAGGCGAAGCCCGCGTGCAGGCTTGCCCACAGCGCGAAGGCGGCAAAGTAGGCCGCCGCGGGCCGCGCCGCGGCGGGACGCTCCGCTTCGCCCAGCAGAAGAGCCAGTCCCAAAACGGAGAACAGGTCCGGGCGCAAGTCCGCGTACAAAATCGCGCCGCAGGCCCAGAGCGAGAGCAACAGCGCGCGCGCCGTCGCGTCCGCGCCCGCGCGGCGCAGGGCGCGATTGAGCGCCGCGGCGACGGCCGCGACAAGCAGGACCTTCAAGCCCCACAACCCGGACGGTCCGCCCAGAGAACGCGCGAGCGCGAACAGCAGTTGGGACAGCCACTCGAAATCGATCCAGGGCTTTCCGGCGGCGGTGAAGGAAAATGAATCGACGCGCGGCAGTGTGCGGTGAACGGCCATCCAGACGCCGGCGTGGAGGTGCCAGAATAGGTCGGGATTGCGCAGGGGCAGAAGTGCCGCGGGCAGGATGGTCAGTAAAGCGGCCGCGCGCAGAAGCCCGTCGCGGGATTTGATGTTCACGGCGCGCGACCTTTCGGCGCCAAGCCGTAGACGTAGACGGCGCCGCCGCGCGAGGTCAGCGGAGTGGCGTAGGCAACGGCCATCAGTCGGCGCGTGCCCGGCGGAGGAGACGGGTCGAAGCTCAGTAGGGCGCGCGGCTTCTGGAGGGCCAGCCAGTCATAGGGCTTGATCGATTCCAAAGGCCGTGTCGCGCGCAGGAGCGCCAGGTTGCGTTCGGCGATGTGCGCGCCGTCCCAGCTCAGGCCGCCGCGGATTTCGTCGGCCGGGTAGCCGAGTTCCTGCGCGGCCGCGCCCGCCTTCCACAGCGCCGCGTTCCAGCTCAGCGAATCAAACGCGCCGGCCGCCGACAGCAGGCCGAGCAGGGCCGCGCCGGCCCAGGCCGTCTTCGGACGCGCGCGGGCGGCGCCAAGCCCCGCGGCGATGGCGCACGGCACGAGGGTCAGAAGGTAGCGGTCGAAGAACGAGAAGCTGAGGAGGGCGGGAGCAAACGTGAGCAGGGAGGCCCCGATGAAAAATATCGCGCCGGTCGGCGCGCCGCCGCCGCCGGCCGCGAACGCGGCCAAAGTCGCCAGCGACAACGCGCCGCCGGTCAGCCACAGCGGCCGCGCGCTCCACCAGCCCGCGGCCTTGAACGCGGCGCCGGGCACGGCGACGACGCCGAGGCCCAGGCGGCCAATTTGATCGCCGAGCGTCGGGGGCGCGACGTGCGCGGCGTGAGCGGCCAGCCACAGCCCGGCGGCGGCGGCGGCCAGGAGCAGTCGGGCGCGGCTTGGGCGCGGACCCGCGCGCAGGCTCAGAGCGGCGCAGACGCCCAACGGAAAGATCAGCCAGCCCAGGTAGGCGGCCGCGGCGGCCGAGCGCGCCGCGCAGTCGACGGCAAGGCGCAGCGGATCGCGCAGTCTGCGCAGGCTTTCATGCGCGTGATACCAGGCGCCGTGCGTGACGCCGTGAACGTGCACGAACCAGAACGCGTGCAGAACAAGGGCGGCGAGAGGAGGAATAACGACTATCGCGGCGTCGCGCTGACGCCGCGCGACGACGAGCATCAGCGCGCCCGCCAGCGCGGGAGCCACGCCGATCTGGCGCGTGAGCACGGAAAGCACGGAGCACGCCGCGGCCGCCCAGAGCCAGCCGCGCGACCCGGACAAGCCTTTCAAGACCGCGAGTGCGGAGAGAAGAAAGAGGGCGAGAAAAAGGATGTCCGTGTAGAACGACAGGCTCAGAACGAAAAAAAGCGGATTGAAGGCCAGCAGCGCGGCGCCGAGTAGCCGCTGGGCGGGAGAATAGCCGAGTTCCGCGAGCAGACGCTCGAAGGCGACGAGCGCGAGCGCCGCGGCGGCCAGCGTCGATAGGCGCAGCGCCGACAGGCTGAAACCCGCGGGCAGGCAGAACAGCGCGCCCCAGAGGACGTGTACGACCGCGGCGGGGCCGGCGAACTGGGACATGCGCAGTCGGCCTGTTTCCAATAGCCCCCGCACGCTGCTCGCGTAGGCCCAGTCGTCGCCGATGGGAACGTCGGAGCCGACGGGTGCGGCGGCGCGCAGAAGCAGCAGCCATGCGCCAAGGGCGATCAGCGCGGCCGCGGCCGCGCGCCGGTCCGCGGCGGCTTGGCGGGGAGTCAAGACGCCGCTCGCCGCGGCGCGAGGACGACGGACAGCAGGCTGGCCGCCGCCAGCGTTCCCGCGCGCGTCTCCCACGCGGACAAACCCGCCGGCCAGATCAGCGCCACGGCGGCGGCCGAGGCGGCGACGGCGGCGTAGTAGTCCACCGGAAAGCCGAACAGCTTGCGGCGAAACCACGGCACGGGACGCGAGCGCAGGGCGGCCAGGCCCCAGGCGGGATTCCACGTAAACCACTGCAGGTCCCAGGCCGCCGTGAGCAGAAGATAGGACGACAGGCACTTGGCCAGCAGGGCGCGCGACCAGCCGGCGTAGACCAGGGGCAGGTGCATGACGGCGATCAGGAACAGCGACAGCCAGACGTGATAGCCGGTGACCTCTTTTCCGTTCGTCATATTCAGCCACCACTCCGGGCCCCAGCGCCAGGTGGGCAGGCCGACGGCCCAGCCGCGCGGCCCCTCGATCTCGATTTCGACGCGGGCCAACAGCCAGCACAGCGAAAACAGCGCAAGGCCCTCGCGCGCGGCCTGGGCGGCGGCAACGGTCATGGGTTCATTCTAGCGCTTTGACTTCTTGCGCTTCTTCTTTTTGGCGGCGCGCTTCTTGGCCGCGCGCCTTTTGGCGGCGAGCTTTTCGGCGGCCGCCGCGCGCGCGCGCCGGGCGGCTTCGGCGCGCTCCCATTCGGCGCGCACGCGCGCGGCCTCCCGCGCGCGGCGCTCCCGTTCCCGACGCGCCTGCGCGTCGCGCAGCGCCTGCGCGCGCGCGGCGGCGGCAAACGACGCGTAGCGCTCGCGCAGGTCTTGCGCGGCGCCGGTGTCCACGCCGCGCGGGGTATAGTCGTCGATCAAGCTTGCGACCGCGGTGTCGTCGTCCGGCCGCCAGGATTCCAGCGGCAGGGCCGCGTAGGTCGAGAGCCTCTTCTCGAACTCGCGCGTGTCGATGCGGCGGATGGGCGCGGCGGCGGCGAACGCTCCGGCGATGAGCACGGCCCCGGCGGCCGCCGCGGCGGCC
>JABEUV010000209.1 GCA_013044195.1 Elusimicrobiota bacterium
GCGGCGGCAAACAGGTTGGTCGAGGGATTGTAAATCTGCGCCTGAACCTGCGCATTGCCGAGAATGTCCGAGCCGCCCGAGATCAGGACGTTGCCGCTGGGAAGAAGGCTGGCGGTCGCGTTCTGCACCGCGATCGTCAGAGGGTTGCCGACCGCGGTCCACGTATTCAGGCTCGGGTCGTACACCTCGCCTGTCGCCAGCGCGGCCAAGCCGCTGTTGCCTCCGGCCACCAGCACGCGACCGTCGTTGAGCAAGGTCGCCGTATGCTGACCGCGCGCGCCGGGCAGGCTCGCGGCCGGAGACCAAAGCCCGCTCGTGGGGTCGTAGAGTTCCGCGGTGGACAGCGCCGCCACCGCGCTGGTGTTTCCGCCGACGACGAGCACCTGGCCGTTGAAGAGCAAGGTCGCCGTGTGCTGGTAGCGCGCCGCGCTCATCGAGCCGGTCGCGGTCCAAGTGCCGGCCAGAGGATCGTAGAGCGCCGCCGTCGCCACGGCCGCGGCGCCGTTGTAGCCTCCGGCCGCCAGCACGCGACCGTCGGGAAGCTGGGTGAGCGTCTCGTAATCCACGGCCGTCGGCAAAGTTCCCGCGCCGCTGACGGTCCACGCCGGATCGATCAGCACCGGATAGCGCAGGCCGCGACTGGAGAAGGCGAGAGTCACAGTCCACGCGTCCGCGCCCGCGCGCGCCAGTTCATAGCGCGCCGGGGCGCGCCGACCGTCTCGGTCGACGACGACGGGCGCGGTCAGCGTCAGTTCGCGGCCGTCCGGACGCCGCCGCGTCACGACCAGGGCCCCGCCCTCGAGGCGTAGGCCCGCGGCCTCGCCGCCCAAGGCCAGGCGATAGCGCAGGGGTGCTGCCGGGGGCCGCGACAACAGGTAGAGCTTCTCGGCCGCGGCCGGATCGCGCGCGTAGAGGACGTCTAGGCCCGGCGCCGCCTGCGGATAGACCCAGTAGCCGCCGGCCCGACGGCCGCGCGACCGGCCGTCGCCGTAGAGCGGCGTCATCGCCACCGTGACCGAGTCCAGAGCGATCGATAGGCCGCCGTCCGCGTCCGAGTAGGCGAACTGCGGCGGGCGCCCCCACGCGCGCCGCGCCAGTGACCGGCGCGCCCGGCGCACCGCGGCGGGCTCGCCCTCCTCTCCAGGGTAGCGCCGCGCGTACGCGGGAAAATACTCGGACAGGTGCGCCGCCGCCTCTCGTGCCAGCGCGTCCTCGTAAATCTCCAGATTGCGGCGCGCCCTCTCTTCCTTCGGATGCGCGCGCACCACACGCCGGGCCGCGTCCGCCGCCTCCTGCACATGTCCCGCGCGCGCAAGCGCCGCCGCGCGCCGCAAAGCTTCCACCGCCATGTCCGTCTCACCGGCCTTCAGCGCCGCGGTGCCCGACTCGAAGAGCGCGTCGGGCTGGGACAACCGCGTCTGCACAGTGGTCCAATAGGCGCGCAACTGCTCGGCGGCCGCGGCGTAACGCCCGCGGGACGCGTAGACGCGGCCCAGGCCGTAATGCATGCGCGCGCTTTGCGGGCACGTCGCCAGCGTCGTCTCGATCAGCCGTTGGGGGTCGTTCCAGACCGCGCCGCGCCGCGCGCTGAAAAGCGCGCCCAGCGCCAGGACCGTAGCCGCCCCGGCCGACAACAACGCCAGCGCCGCGGCGAAGACTGCGCGCGACGTCCGCGCTCCGATGGGAGGGCCGCCCCGCGGCGGCTTCCCGTTCGAGATCACGGCTTGGAGGCAGCGGCTCCGGCCGCGACGGGCGCGCGCTTAGGCGCCTTCGACTTCCGCCGCTTTTTCGGATGGGCGCGGCGACCGGACGATTTAGATTTTTTGTCCCCGCCGGAGCCGTCCGGCGTCTTCGCGCCCGCCTGCGGCTTCCCGCCCGAAACAGGCCGGGCCGAAACTCCCCCTGCCGCGGCCTTCCGTGCGGCCGCCTCCCGCGCGGCTCGCATGACTTTCGGCGGCGGCATCAAAGCCCACGCCGGCAAAGACAGCAGCACGTTCAGCGCCCCGACAAAGAAGACGTTCCTCATCCCATAAGTATAGAGGTTAGACGGCCCATCCGCAATTGAATCTCCGCGAAATTTTTTTCGCAAATTCGGCCGCCTCCGGCCTCCATCCCGACTTTGATAGAATGGGCCCCATGAGCGCTGAGAAACGCGGCTTCAACAAGGCCCTGCTGCCGATCTTCCTGATCGTGGCGGTGGACGTGCTCGGCATGACCATGATCCTGCCGTTGCTTCCTTTTTATGCGGAACGCTACGGGGCCTCGCCGCAGGTCGTCGGCCTTCTGGTCACCACCTACGCGCTGTGCCAACTCCTGGCCGGCCCCCTGCTGGGCCGCCTCTCCGACCGCCACGGCCGACGGCCATGGCTGATCTTCAGCCAGCTGGGCACGTTTGCGGGCTTCCTGATATTGGGCGCGGCGCGCTCCTTGCCGTGGATTTTCTTCTCGCGCTTTTTAGACGGCATCACGGCCGGCAATTTGTCGCTGGCGCAGGCCTACATCTCCGACGTGACCGCGCCCGAGGAACGCGCCAAGTCCTTCGGCGTGATCGGCATCGCCTTCGGCCTGGGATTTCTGATCGGTCCGGCGATCTCGGGCTACCTCGCGCAGTACAACTACTCCTATCCGGCCTGGGTCGCGGCCGGTCTGTCCTTGACCAGCGTGCTCTGTACTTATTTTCTCTTGCCGCGCGCGCGGCCTCATGCGGAGGAAGAAGGCGCGGCGGGGCCCGGCGGCAAGCGGCTGGCCTTGCTCGACTGGGGACGCTACCTGGAATACTTCCAGCGTCCCGGCTTGGGCGCGATCTTGGCCGAGTTTTTCCTATTCTGCCTGATGTTCTCTTTGTTCATCTCCGGCTTCGCGCTGTTCGCCGAGCGCCGCTTTTTCGTGGCGGGCGGGCGGCCCTTCGGCCCCAAGGAAGTCGGCTACCTATACGCCTACTCCGGCCTGCTTGGAGTGATCATCCAGGGCGGACTTCTGGGGCGCATGGTCAAACGCTATGGCGAGCGAGCACTTGCGCGCGCGGGCTTCCTGTCCGCGGCCGCAGGCCTGGCCGCGCTCGCCTTCACCGCCCGCCTGCCCATGCTGGTGCTCGTCTTCACCGCGACCTCCTTCGGCACCGGCGTCCTGCGCCCCGCGCTGACCAGTCTGGTCACGCGCGCCACGGACAAGCGCGAGCAGGGCGTGGTGCTGGGACTGACCCAGTCCCTCAATTCCATCGCGCAGATCGCCGCACCCCTGGCCTCCGGCTGGCTCATCGGACGCGGGGCGCTGGGCGCCTGGGCGCTGGGCGCGGCCGCGGTCTCGGCCCTGGGATTTGCGTTGATTTTCCGCTCCGCCGCCGCCCCCTCGCGCGCGGTCCATAGGGCCTAAAAATAACCGGGCCCAAAGGCCTAAAAGAACTTGAATCGCACCCGGAGTTTTGCGATGATCGGTCTACCTGGGAGGGTACAACTGATCATGTTAAAAAGATCCCCGCTCGTCCTCGCCGCCGTCGCGCTGATCGCGCTCGCCGGCGCGACCGTCACCGCGCCGGACGCCTCGTCCATCAGCATGCACTACTCGTCGTTCCTGCCGCCCAACAACCTGCAGAACCGCATCAGCGCCCAAGGCGCCGGCGGCCTCACCCAGGACCAGTACAACGCCGTCATCGACCGCATGGTGGCGATCTACGGACCGCTGATCGCCGCGCAGGGCGACGTGCTGGTCATCAACCGGCTCTGGAGCGACGACACGGTCAACTCGTCGGCCGAGCGCAACGGCAATCAATACATCATCAACGCCTACGGCGGCTTGGCCCGCGACAAGACCATCACGCAGGACGGCGAGGCGCTGGTGCTCTGCCACGAGATGGGTCACAACATCGGCGGCGCGCCGAAATATCCGGGCGACTGGGCCTCCGATGAGGGCGAGGCGGACTACTTCGCCACGACGAAGTGCCTGCACCGCATCTTCGCCGATGCGTCCACGGCGCAGTTCACGCATTCGCTGGTAGGCGCGGACGGCAACATGGCCTTTGCCCGCGCGGCCTGCGCGCAGTCCTACAAGAGCGCCGCCGATCAAGCCGTCTGCGCCCGCTCGGCGCAGTCGGGATTGTCCGTCACCGCCCTGTTTCAGGAGTTGAGCGGCGACCCCGTGCCGCATTTCAATACGCCCGATCCGTCCGTGGTCACGCAGACCTTCGACGACCATCCGGGCACGCAGTGCCGCCTGGACACCTACTTCCAGGGCGCGCTGTGCACCAAGGCCTACACCGTGGATATGGACGACAACGACCCCGCCGTCGGGGCCTGCGTCGCCTCGCAGGGTTACACCGTGGGCCTGCGCCCGCGCTGCTGGTATATGCCGCCGCCGTCCGAGCCCAGCCTGACTTTGCCCGTCGCCTCCGCCGCTCCGGCGCGCCAGACGCCGTCTTTGGCCGCGTTGCGCTCGGCGGATCCGTTCTCGGGCCTCTAAGCCCGCGTTGTTTTCGCTCGAGGCCCGTCGCCGGCATTCCGGCGGCGGGCCTCGCTTTTGTATACTGCGAAACCGGTCGCAGGAATGAATGCTGGGCATTAAACTTCGCAAGGCGGCGGCGCTCCTTTTTGCGTGCCTTATTCTCAGTTCCTGCGCGATCATCAGCGGGCAAGCACCGGAGACTTCGAGCGACGATTCCCCCATCGAGAGCGCCTGGGGGCCGCCGACGGACCTGGCCCCGGCGGCGTCCGCCGATGATTCTCTGCCCCCCTGCCGGCTTGACTGCTACTTCAGCCCCTTCAGCGAGACGTCCTGCGGACGCTGTCCCGGCCTCCCCTCAACGCCCTTTTCCGAATGGAGCTGGGGAGAAAAACTTTTTTGGGGAACCGTGGCCACGGCCGCGACGGTCGGTCTTGTTTATTTGAGCGCGGCTCTCAGCAGAAACAACGGCTCCCAAACCTGCTATTCCTGCAACGACCCTTATTATTATGATCCCACCGCCCCCTACAATCAGAGCTCCTATCGAAAGAACGCCCTCAAGCGCCCGGGGGCTCGCATGAGTCCGCGCGCCGGTCGTTGAGGAAACGGATGTTCGACTGGAGCCGAACAGGATAAATTCAGATGAAAACAAAGATTACGGGCCTGCGCCGCTCTCTTGCCGCGGCATTGCCGGCGGCGCTGCTTGCCGGTTGCACTTCGATCGGGACCCTCGGGCTTGTGACCAAAAGCGAGATCAACCCCGCTCAGATATTGGACTCGGGCCGTCCGTTTAAGGATATGGGCCCGGCCGAAGGAAGCGCCTGCAAGTACATTTTTCTCTCCATCATCCCTTGGGGCCGGTCCGATCTGGAGCTTGCCGTTGAGCGCGCGCTGAAAAGAAGTTCCGGGGACGCCTTGGTCAACGTGACCGTGGCCAGCAGCCTCTACAGCTTCCTGCCGATTTACAACATTCTCACCGTTTCCTGCACGGCGGTCAAAGGCGACGCCATCGAATTCACCTCCGGCAAAAAACCGGAGACGATTCCTCGATGAAGGTCTATTTTTACGCGGCGGCCCGCGAGCCGCGCCCGCCGGAACTCGCCGCCGCGACCGCGCGGTAGGCGTCGCGCGCGATCAGCAGCTCCTCGTCGGTCGGGATCACGTAGGCCTTCAGGCGCGAGGCGGACGTGGAGATCGCCCCGGCCTGGCCGCGCTTGAGGCCCGCGTTGCGGCGCTCGTCGAGGCGCAGGCCCAGACAGTCGAGACCGGCGCAGACGCGCGCGCGGATTTCCGGCGAGTTCTCGCCGATGCCGCCGGAGAACACCAGCGCCTGCGCGCCGCCGATCTCGGCGAAATAGGCCGCGACGTAGCGGCGCACGCGCGCGCAGAAGATGTCGACGGCCAGGCGCGCGCGACGGTCGCCGTTTTCCCGCTCTTCGGCCAAGAGCTCGCGCATGTCGCTGGTCATGCCGGACAAGCCGAGCAGCCCCGATTCCTTATTGAGGATCGTCATGATCTCGTGAATCCCGAGACCTTCTTTCAACGAAAGATACTCGACGACCGACGCGTCCACATCCCCGGCCCGCGTGCCCATGATCATGCCTTCCAACGGGGTGAACCCCATCGAGGTATTCACGGATTGCCCGTGCTTGACCGCGCACGCCGAACAGCCGTTGCCCAGGTGCAAGGTCACGATGTTCACCTTTTCCTTGGTCAGGCCCCGCATGCGCCGATAGCGGTAGGCCAGATAGCGATGCGAGGTGCCGTGGAAACCGTAGCGACGGATTTTATAGCGGCGGTAGAAATGATACGGGATGCCGTACAAGTAGGCGGCCTCGGGCATGGTCGCATGGAACGCCGTGTCGAACACCGCGACCTGCGGCACGCCCGGACCGAAGAGTTCGCGCGCGGCGCGGATGCCTTTGAGGTTGGCCGGGTTATGCAGCGGCGCCAGCTCCACGCAGTCCTCGATACCCGAGACGACGGCGTCGTCGATGAGAGTGGATGCCTGGAAGCGCTCGCCGCCGTGCACGACGCGGTGGCCGACGGCGTGGATATCCGCCGCCGAGCGCACGCCCCTGATGCCCGCCTCGGGCGAGATCACCCAACGCACCACCAGATCCAGAGCCGCGCGCGCGTCGCGCAAGGGAACTTCCTCCTTGTGCGGCGCGCGTTCGCCCGCCTGAAACGTGACCAGCGCCAGACTGCCCACGCGCTCCACGACGCCGCGGGCCAGGCAGACGTCGGCGTCGGCATCGATGGACTTCTGATCCGTCGCGATGACCTGGAATTTCAAGGATGAGGACCCGGCGTTGAGCACAAGGATGTTCATGATTGAAGCCCCTTGAGAATGTCCGCGGCGAAGGCGCTGAGGCTTGCGTCGCGCGCACCCAGGACCAGGACCACGTCGCCGGACCTCGCCTCGGCCGCGATCTGGCGGGCGATGAGCGCGCGGTCTGGCTCGCGCCGCGCCTTGACGCCGCGCGCGGACAGCGCCGCCTCGTAATCCGAAGCCGAGACGTCCTTGGCGGCCGTGCCGCCGACGTAATAGATGTCGGGCAGCCACAGCCGGTCGTCGGGTCCCAGGCTCTCTGAAAAAGCCGCGATGAATTCATCCTTCAAAAAGCGGGCCGGCGCGAAACCGTGCAGTTGAAAGACCGCCAGCACGCGCCTGCCCCGCAGGCGCGCCGTAGCCAAGACCGCGCGGACCTTCTGCGGGTTGTGCGCGAAATCGTCGACGACCTCGACGCCGCGGGCGGCGCCGACCACCTCGAAGCGCCGCCCCACGCCCGAGAACGTGGCCAGCGCCGCCGCGGCCTCGGCGACCGGCACGTCCAGCGCCGCGCAGGCCGCGAGTGCGGCCAGCGCGTTCATCGCGTTGTGCCGGCCCGGCGTGGGCACGCGGACGACCGCGCCCGCGGCGCGGAACGTCGAGCCGTCGCGCGTCAATTCCAGCTCCGCGCCGCGCAAGTCACCCGCGTCGAAGCCGTAGGTGCGCGCGCCCGCCAGAAAGCCCGCCAGTTCCGGGGCGTCCGCGCAGGCGACGAAGCGCTTGGAGCGCTCGCGGAACGTCCGGAAAATACTTTCCAGTTCCGAAAGCTCCTTGTGATCCTTGCTGATGTTGAGCAGAACGCCGACTTCTGCCGAATAGCGCGTCAGCGTGCCGTCGCTCTCGTCGGCCTCCATCACGAGAATATCAGACTCCCCCCGCCACGCGTTGCCGACCAGACCGCGCCGGCGCAGGGACAGAAGGTTGGCTCCCGCCGCCAGCGACGGAGAGCGCCCCGTCTCCTGAAGAATATGAAACGTCATCGCGGTGACGGTGGATTTGCCGCTGGTGCCCGCGATCGCGACGGTGCGGCGGGCGGCCGCCAGTTCCGCCAACTCGTCGGCGCGGTGCACGACGCTCACGGCCAACTCCGCCGCCCGCGCCAAGTCGCGGTTGTCTTTCTCGATGGCCGTCGACGCGACCACGCGCCGCGTCGCATCCGTGATCCCGCCGCCGTCCTGCGCGAAAAGTTTTATGCCCGCGGCCTCCAAGCGCGCGCGCTCCGCGCCCAGCCCGTCGTGATCGGCAAGCCGATCGGAGCCGGTGACCTCGTCTCCCGAGAAAGCGCGCAGCTGCGCCAGCGCGCTCATCCCGGTTCCCGCGACACCGACGAAGTGGACCTTCACGGCCGAAATCATCCCAAATTTTAGCGCATCGCGCCCGAAGACTTCGAGGCGCGCGTCAGCGCGGCAGGGACGGGTCGCGCGCCAGGCGCAGGGACAGGATGAAGTCCACCGGTTCCGGCTCTCCCGGAGGCGACGGCGGCGGAGCGCCCGGCTTGGTTTTTCCGGGAGGAAGCTTGCGCGGGGCCAGCTTGCGGGCCTTGCCCGTGATCAGAAAGTCCAGGGGATACGCTCCCTTGGCGTCCGGCGTCAGCCGCGACAGCGGAAGACTCATCTCCCAGACCGGTCGGCGACCCGTAAATCCCATACGGAATTCCATATCGGAGGGCCAAGTCGAGCTGGAGACGACCGTCGCGCTGGAACCCGCGACGGTTTCCAGGCGCAGGAACTCCGGCTGGAGTCCGGAGTTGGGGTCGGAAACGACCGGGCCGTAGCGCAGTTCGTCCTCGTCCGGAGGCGTCAGGCGGCTGAACGGCACGCGCAGTCCCCAAGAGCGCGTTTTGCCGTCGGCCTGGTAGAACCAGAACGTCACGTCCTGCTTGGTCAGGCCCAGAAGCTGGGCGCGGCCTTCGCGCGTGCTGGACGTGGCCTTCAGGTACAGCTTGGTCTTGTCGTTGAGCGCCTGCACGCCCAGCCCGCCGTCCTCGAACGCGCCCACCTGGGGCCATTCGCCGTCGTCGCCGTCGACCTTGACCGGCGTCGCAGTCCACGCGCTGTCCAGAGCGTCGCGCCCCCAAAAACCGGCTCGCGCCGCCGGCACGAAGGCGAGCGCGAGCAGAACGAAGGTGACGACGGTCAGCGCGGCGCGGGCCAGCGCTCCTGGATTCTCTTGTCGGCGGTGTCGCACAAATTTTTGAACTTCGCCTGCTGATCGGGAGTCAACTGCTGGGCGATTTCGCGGCGGACCGCCAGACGTTCCGCGTCCGAACGGTCACGCCGCTCCTTCTCCAGAGCCGCAAGCTCGGTCTGCTTGCCCAATAGTATCTTTTCCACGACCATTTTCTGCTCCGGGCTCAGACCAAGCTCCCCGTCCAAGCGCGCCAGCGCGCGGGGGACGTCCTGGTCGCCGCTGCGCATATGTCTATGAAACAACGCGCGCTGACCCCAGGAGCCCAGCGCGGCGCCGCCGAGCAGACCGAGGACGAAGACCGGCAAGACCAGCTTTCCGGACTTCCCGGAGCCCGACTTCATCGGTCGTCGTCCAGGCCGACCGCCTCCGCCACGCCCGCGGGGGGAATGCGCCGCGCGGGAGTCAGAGAAACCTCGTAACCCTGGGCCACGAACACGGGCTCGAGCGCGGCCAAGCTGCTGTAAGGCAAGAACGACAAGACCAGTGCCGCGCTGGCCAGACCCAAAGCGGGGGTCAGCCAGGGCGTCGAAACCAGGATCTCCCACCACGAAGCGGTCGCGGCCGGAGCGGCAAGGCGCGCCATCACCGCGCGCACGCACCTCTCGGTCTCGGCCGACGTCGGCCGCGCAGAGCGGCGCAGAAACGCGCGCGTCGCCCGCTCCCAAGCGCGCAGTTCGGCGCGGCAGTCTGAGCAGGTCTCGACATGCCGCTCCAGAGCCTTCCTCGACGGAGCGTCCAACTCCCCGTCGCGCAACGCCGAGAGCGCCGGCCTCATTCTATCGTGATCCATTTTTGGTCCTCGCAGGTGAGACGTTTTCATCGGGTTCGATGTGTCCCAAAATTTCACGAAACTTACCACGCGCGCGGCGCAGCTTGGCCTTCACCGAATCCATCGAGCAGCCCAGCGCGCGCGTCAGCTCGCGGTAGTCCAGGCCCTCGATCTCGCGCAACGTCAGAATCAGCCGGTAGTCGTCGGGCAGACGCGCGAGCACTCGGCGCACCAGGTCGGCGTCCTCGCTGACCAGCGGAGATTCGGCGGCGGGCTCGGCCAGCAGGCGGCGCAGGCCGTCGCCTTCGCGCTCGACGAACGCTTCCCAGGACTCCTCGCGCCGGCGCGTGCTGCGGCGCAGGAGGTCCAGACAACGGTTGGCCGCGACGCGGTACAGCCAGGTCGACAGCGCCGCATCGCCGCGGAAATCCGAAAGTCGGCGGTAGGCCTTGAGAAACACGTCCTGCGCCGCGTCCTCGGCCTGCGCGCGGTCGCCGAGCATGGACAGACACAGGCCGAAGACGCGCGGGTGGTGGCGCCGCATCAGGTCGGCGTAGGCCTCCTGGCCGCCGGCCAAGACGAGTTCGATCAATTCCGCGTCGGTGCGTTCTCTGTCCAAAAGCATCCCCAAGATTCTTAGACGAATAAGATACCTGATTAGAGGCCGCCACGGCGCAAATGCTATCGTCTCGCCCGTGACCACGCTCGCCGCCGCCCTGATCGCCCTCGCTGCGCCTCTGTGCGCTCAGGCCGTCTCTACCGCGCCCGCGGCGCTCTCCACGGCGGCGGACGCGGGCGAAACCGACGTCCTGGCCTCCGCCGTCGGTCTTTACGACGCGGCGCTGTCCGATTTCCGCGCCGGCCGCGAGGACGCGGGTCGAGCCGGGCTCAAGAACGCGTTCTCGGCGCTGGTCGACGGCCTGGACGACGACGACATCCCCGCCGCGCTAAGGCCCGACTTCGCGGCGATGATCGACAAGGCGCGCAACTGGCCGGACGCGGAGTCGCAGGGACCCGCCGCCCCGGACCTCGACGTGCCCGAAAGCGCCCTGCGCGCGGCGGCCAGCACGGCGACGGTCAAGATGCGCGGCGTGCGCGTCGATCCCGACAATCCGATCGCGCAGAAGTTCATCGCGATCTACACGCGCCAGCGCCCGGCCAGCGTCGAGGCGGCGCTCGCGCGCTCCGGCCGCTACCGCGACATGATCGCGGCGGAGCTCAAACGCAAAGGCCTGCCGCCCGAGCTTCTCTACCTGGTCATGGTCGAAAGCGAATATCGGCCCGACGCCGTCTCGCCGTCGGGCGCTGCGGGACTGTGGCAGTTCATGCCCGGCACCGCGCGCAAATACGGGCTCGAGGTCTCCTACTGGGTCGACGAACGCTACGACCCCGTCAAATCCACCCGTGCGGCCGCGCGCTACCTGTCCGACCTCTACCGCTGGTTCGGCGACTGGGAGCTGGCGCTGGCCGCCTACAACCGCGGCGAAGGCGGCATCGGTCGCGACCTGCGCTACAGCCGCTCGCTGGACTTCGACGGCCTGTCCGGAAAAAAGGCCCTGCCGTCGGAGACGGACCACTACGTGCCCAAGTTCATGGCCTGCGTGCTCATCGGGCGCGACCCGCAAGAATACGGCCTGCACCCGAAATACGAAACGCCCGAGCCCTACGACGAGGCCATCCTGCCCCGCGACCTCGACCTGGGTGTGGCCGCCAAATGCGCCGGGACCACCGAAGCCTCCCTGCGCCGCCTCAACCCGGAACTGCGCGCCTGGTGCACGCCGAAGGACCGCCCCGGCTTCGCCCTGCGCCTGCCCGCCGGAACCAAGGCCTCGTTCGAGGCCGCGCTGGCCAAAGTCACGGACTGGAATCCGGGACCCACGATGGTCCGCTACAAGGTGCGCCGCGGCGACTCGCTGGGCAAGATCGCCAAGCTCTACCACACGACCGTCAAAAGCATCCTCGCCAACAATAAAATTCGTTCCGCGCGTCTGATCCGCCCCGGATCCACCTTGGTCATCAAGCCGGGCCGCGCGCATTCGTCGGCGAAAAAATCGAAACCGTCCCGTCGCCGCCGCAAACGCCGCCGCTAGAAGCCGCGGTCCGGCCGGACGGCGCGGACGCGTCCGCTTGCGCGGCTGCCGCCGCGACCCGCGAGAACGCCAGCGATGGGATCGGCTCTTAGGGCCCGATCAACGGCATGCGCCCGAGCGCGAACTCCATTTGGCGGGCCTGCAAGTAGAGACCGATGCGCGCCTGGGCCAGCGCGGCCTGGGACTGCAGCAGCGCGCTCTGTGCCGTCAGCAGGTCGAGCAGGCTCGACGCGGCGACCTGATAGCGCTCGGCCGTGGCGTCGTAAGACTCGCCGGCCGCCTTCACGCCCTGCCGAGCCGCCTCGAGCTTCTGCTCGGCGGCGCGAAAATCGCCGAGAGACTGCTTGACATCCTGCTCGACGGCCAGGTGCGCGTCCTCGTATTCGACGCGCGCGTCGGCCAGCGCCGCCCGGGCCCGCTTGGAGGCGCTGAAGGTGGTCAAGCGGTCGAAAATTCCCCAAGTGGCGGTCACTCCGACCGTGTAGTTCACGTACTGGTCCAATTGGGAACCCAACGAGGACTGGAAGGCGGGCACGAAGTTCACGCCGTTGACGTAGTCGGTGTCGTAGATGCGGCTGACCGACGCCATCGACCAGCCTAGGTCCAGGCGCGGAAAGTAGCCGGAGCGCGCGCTCGTCAGCGCACCGCCCGCCGCCTGAACCCGCTCGAAGGCCGCATGCAGGTCCGGCCGCGCGTCGAGCGCGGCGGACACCAGGGCGTTCTCGTCTCCAATCGGCGCCAGCGCCGCCGCGCTGTCGACGGCCACTTCGGCCAGCGCGTAGTCTCGCCCCATGTCGTAGCGCGCGCGACGCAGCAAGGCCAGAAGATCGTCGTGGCGCTTGTTGCGCGCATCGATCAAAAAGGACCGGTCGGCGCTTGTCTGCGCCTGCTGGCGGTAGAGGTCCGGCAAGCCGCGCGCGCCGACCTGGGTCTGCTGGTCGAGCAGGGATTCGCGCTCCTCGGAAGCCTTTAAGTTCCCTTCCCCGAAGCGCACGATCTCGTCGTCGAGCTTCACCTGCAGGTACGCCTGAGCGATGTCGAGCGCGATCTGCTGGCGCGCGCGCTCAAGCGTGAGCGCCGCCGCGCGCCGCTCGCCGAGCGCGGCCTTGAAGGCGCCGTAATCGGCCAGGCCGTTGAATAGGTTTAGCGTGCTGGACACCTGGTAAGCGTAGCCGCGATTGCGCGAGTCCACGATGATCGGCTGGGCAAACGTCAGGTTCTGCGGACCGCGTATCTGGCTGTAGTTTCCCTGCGTCTCCAGATTCGGCAGAAACTGCGCGTAGCCCTGAAGAAGCGCCGCCGCCGCGGCGCTGTCCGCGTGGGCCGCTTTGAGCACCGGCACCGCATCGGACAGCGCCTTGGCCACGCAGCCGGGAAGAGTCAATTCGACGGGACTTGAAGACGCGTCGGTGAGCGCCGGCTGGGCGCCTGCGGGACGGGCCGCCGCCGCAGCCAGAACGACCAGCGCGACAAAAACCAAGCGCCGACTCATGGCCGCGGCGCGTCCGCGTCGCCGGCCACGCGCACGCGGTCCCCCTCGCTGATCGTGTTGCCGACGTTCAAGGCGACCTGTTCGCCGGACGACAGGCCGGACAGCACGCGCGCGACCTGGCCGTCGTTCTCGGAGATCACGACCGCGCGGAAGCTGACGCGCCCGTCGCGCACCACGGGCACGACGGTCTTGTCGCCGCGCGTGACCAAAGCCTCCACCGGAATCTCCAACTGCGGCGGCGCCTTGATCTTCAGCGTCACCTGCGCAAAGCCGCCGGGAACGAAGCGCCCGTCGCGGTCGTCCAGCTCGACTTCGGCCAGCATCGTGCGCGTGCGCTCGTCGAGTTGTCCGGCCACGCGCGTGACCCGCGCGTGCGCGCGAACCTCCGGCCGCTCCGCCAGCGAAACCTCCACCGGCGTTCCCGCGCGCACAAACGGGGCGTCCTTCTGATCGACGAAGAACGTCACGCGCAGGCGGTCGGTCTTGGACACGGTAAAGACCGGAAGGGCGCTGGTCTGAGAGTTGGTCGCGTCCTGCATCAGCGCGCGCGGGTCGGCGTAGCGCGCGGTCACCACGCCGTCGAACGGAGCGCGGATTTCCTCGTAGGCTTTCATCACCGAAGCATGGTCGAGCCGGGCCTGAGCCATGTCCGCGTCGGAAAAGGCCTGGTCGGCTTCCTGCTGGGAGACCAGCTTGCGCGCGAGCAGAGGCCGGTAGCGCTGAGCGATGCGCTTCTTGTTCTCCGCATCCGCCAGGGCTCCATCATACTCGCGATCGGTCTCCGGAGACTGGATGACGGCCAGCACCTGGTCCTTGGCCACGCGGTCGCCCTTGTCCGCGGAGACCTGATCGAGATAGCCGCTGACTTTCGCGTACAGCGTGACGGTCTCATAGGGCTTGAGTTCGCTGATCAGGCTCACCGTGCGCTCCGGCGCCGACAGCTTCGCCGCGGCGACGCGCACGCGCGTGCCCGCGGCCAGTTCCAGTTCCCGCGCCTGGGCCTCGCGCGCGACGGACAGCTTCTTGCACGCCGCCGACAGCGCCACGGCCGCGAAGGCCGCGACGACCAGCGCCGCGCCGGCCAGCCGGAAGCGGTCCCGGCGCCAGTCGTTCCAAGTTTCGAAAATCGATTTCGCCATCGCAGTCCTCATGAGTGTTGCGTCGTTGCGGCGTGCGGCTCCAGCCCCGCCTCTTCGCGCCGGAAGCGTTCGTCCAGCAGATGCATCGTCGGCTCGCCGGTGCGCAGCAGGGAGTAGACGACCGGCACGACGATCAACGTGACGATGGTCGCGACCAGCAGTCCTCCGATCACCGCGCGTCCCAGCGGCGCGTTCTGCTCGCCGCCCTCGCCCAGCGCCAGCGCCGTGGGCAGCATGCCGATGATCATCGCTGCCGCCGTCATCAGCACCGGGCGCAGGCGCGTGATCCCCGCCAGGCGCGCGCCCTCCAGCGGCGAAACACCCTTTTCGACGCGCACGTCGTTGGCGAAGCTGACAAGCAGAATCGAGTTCGACGCCGCGATGCCGACGGCCATGATCGCGCCCAGGAACGATTCGACGTTGATCGTGGTGCCGGTGGCCAGCAGCATCCACAGGATGCCGATCAGCGCCCCGGGCACGGCGACCAGCACGATAAACGGATCAAGCCAGGACTGGAATAGCACCGCGATCAGAAGATACACAAGCGCGATCGCCAGAATCAGTCCCAGGCCGAGCTTGGAGAAGGCCTCGTGCATGATCTCGCCCTGGCCGCGCACGTGGATGGCCACGCCGGGCGGAAGCTTGCCGAGCGTCGCGATCGCGCGGTTGATGTCGGAAAGCACGGAGCCCAGGTCGCGGCTTTCCACGTTCGCGGTCAAGTCCACGATGCGCTGCACGTTGAGATGGCTGATCTCGTCGAGCCCCCCCGCGCTGCGCATCAGCGCCAGGTTGCCCAGGCGCTGGGACGGCGCGCCGGGAGCACGAGACGGAGAGGCGAAGCCTCCGTCCTGAAGCAAAGTGCCGGCCGACGGCGGCGTGATCGGAGTGTTGAGCAAGTCCTGCACGGACGCCAATTGGCGCAGCGGCGTCTTGACGACGACGCTGTAGTTGACGTTGTTGTTGGGGTTGACGTAGTAAGACGGCGCCACGATCTGGCTCGACGACAGGGAGGTCAGCAGGCTGTTGGCCACGTCGCGCTGGGCGATGCCCAGTTGGGAGGCGCGCACCCGGTCCACGTCGAAATGCAGGTTCGGATAGTCGAAGACCTGCTTGATGGCCACGTCCTCGACGCCCGGCACGGCGCGCAACAGGTCCCGCAGTCGGCGCGCGTAGCCGTAGGAGGCCAGCACGTCGCGGCCCTCGATCTGCAGGTCGACCGGCGCCGACACGCCGAAGTTGAGCACCTGGCTGACGATGTCCGCGGATTGGAAATACGTCGTCGAACCCGGAAAGCGCAGCGCCAGCGCGCGGCGGATCTTCTTCATGTAGCCGACGGTCGGATGGTGATCGGGCTTGAGACTGATCAGCATCTCCGCGTCCATGCCGCCGACGTTGTCGGTCGGCACGAACGCCAAGTTGTAATAAATCGGCAGGCCGATCATCGAGTTGATCGTCTGGAGCTCGTCGGCCGGGATGATGCGGCGGATCTCGTCTTCGGCTTGGGCCACCAGCTTCTCCGTCTCCTCGATGCGCGTGCCCGACGGCGCGCGGAAGTGCAGCTTCATCAGGCCGGTGTCGGTGGCCGGAAAGAAATCGGAGCCCACCAGGAACGGCAGGAACGCCGACGCGGCCAGCAGCGCGAAGAACACGCCCAGCACGAAGCGGCGGCGCGCGAGCGCCGCGTCGAGTATTCCTCCATAAAAGTTCTGCAGGCTCTCAAAAAGGCCCTCGCGGCGGCGGTGAAGCTCGCGCATTTCCTTGCTCGACGCCGGATCCTCGCGCAGATCCAGCGGCTCGTCGACCATCAGCATGCGGCAGAGCACCGGCACGAGCGTGCGCGACAGCACGTAGGACGCCAGCATCGAGAACACCACCGCCAGCGCCATGGGCACAAACAGGAAGCGCGCGGGCCCGGTCAGCAGGGCGACCGGAGAGAAGACGATGCAGATGGCGAGCGTGGCCATGATCGCCGGCAGCGCGATCTGCGAGGCGCCGTTGAGAATGGCGACCGTCAGCGGGTGGCCCAGGTGGCGGTTGCGGTGGATGTTCTCGACTTCCACCGTGGCGTCGTCGACGAGCATGCCGATGGCCAGAGACAGGCCGCCCAAGGTCATGATGTTGATGGAGTTGCCGGTCAGCTTCAGGCCGATCACGCCGCAGAGGATCGCCAGCGGAATCGACGTGCAGACCACGATCACGCTGCGCCAGCTGCCCAGGAACACCAGCACCATGATCGAGACGAGCAGAGACGAGACCAGCGCCTCGCGCAGCACGCTTCCGATGGCCGCGCGCACGAACACGGATTGGTCGAAGTCGAGCTTGATCTTCAGGCCCTTCGGCGCGGTCGCCAAAATCTCCGGAATCAGGCGGCGCGCCGCCTCCACCACGGTCAAGGTCGAGGCGTCGGACTTGCGCAGGATGTTAAGGTAGGACGCGCGCCGGCCGTCGACGCGCACGATATTGGTCTGGTCGGCGAACGCGTCGGCCACCTTCGCGACGTCGCCGATCAGCACCGGGCGCCTGCCGACGACCTTGATCGGGATTTTCTCGAAGTCGGAGACCAGGTCGGGGCTGGAGTTGACCGCGACGTTGTATTCGTAGCGGCCGATGCGCGCGGTGCCCGCGGGCAGGATGATGTTGGACGCCTGCAGGGCGTTGACCACGTCGTTGGGCGATAGGCCGCGGCCGTTGAGCGCGGACGGGTCGACGTCGATGTTGATCTCGCGCTGGAGGCCGCCGTAGGGCGCGGGCACGGAAAGTCCCGGAATCGTGAACAGCTTGATGCGGATGAAGTTCAGCGCATAGTCGAATATTTTTTCCTCGGACAGGGTGTCGCTCGTCAGGGTGTACTGCGCGACGGGGACGTTCGAGGCGTTGAACTGGACGATGTTCGGCGGGGTCATGCCCGGAGGCAGTATGCGCAGGATCGTGTTCGACGCGGCGTTAATCTCCGCGATGGCCGCGCCGATGTCCGTGCCCGGTTGGAAATAAACTCGCAGCAGGCCCACACCCGGAATCGATTGGGACTCGATGCGCGCGATGCCGCCGACGATCGTCGACATCGCGCGCTCGCTGATGATCACGACGCGGCGCTCCATGTCCTCCGCCGACAAGCCCGGATAAGACCAGACGATGCCGACGACCGGTATGTCGATGACCGGGAAAATATCGATCAGCATGGACTTGATGGAAAGCAGGCCCATGATGAAAATCATCACCGCGGCCACTCCGATGGTGTAGGGACGGCGCAACGCGTAGCGGACGATCCACATACTTGACTACCTAGTCAACTCAGGGCGGCGCGACGGAGGTTGCACGCCGAGCAGACGGAACACGCCGTCCTCCAACCGACCGAGGACAGCCAGATCGTTCTCGATCTTGGCCTGAAGAATGGTGCCCATCGAATAGGCGTAGAGCTCGCGCGCCTTGGCGTCCGGGTCGCAGGTCTCGATCAATTTTTCGCGTACGGCGTCGCGCACGGCCGCGGCGACATAGCGGCAGGAGCGCTCCGTCATCTCGCGGCACTTCAACCGAATATGCTCATCAAGCGTGCTCAGTTCCGAACCGATGGAGGAGTAAGGACAGCCTAACACTTTACCCTTTTTTTCTTTACGTTTCTTTTGGCTGAGGCGCGTCAGCTCGCACCACGCCGCCAGCCGCTCCAGCGGCGGGACCTGCGGCGAGAACACGCGGTCCTTCTCCGGGCGGTTGCGCTCCCAATGCGCCTCCATGGCGGCGACGGCCAGGTCCGACTTAGAGGGAAAAAAGTGGTAGAAGCTGCCCTTCTGGACCTTTGCGCGTTCACAGATATGGTCGACGCTGACCGCGCCGTAGCTGCTCTCCCAGATCAAGTCCGAGGCCGTCTCCAGCAATCTCTCGCGCGCACCCGTTTCGCGGCTCATGCGGGATTGTAGTTGACTGTTCGGTCAACTGTCAAGAGATGCGCGGCGGGGGCACGCGCGTCAGACGGCCAACGCCGCGGCGCGGCGCGCGGCCCCCAGCAAGGCCGCGCGATCGGCCAAAATCACGCGCACGGGAATCTTTTCGAGTATCGCCGACAGCCGCCCTTTGGCCGAGAACGCCGCCAAGAAGCTCGTGCGCTTGAGGCGCTCAAGCAGCCGCGGCGCGATGCCCCCGCCCAGATAGACGCCGCCGGTCGCCAGGAACTTCAGCGCGAGGTTGCCCGCCTCCGCGCCGTACAAAGTGATAAAGAGTTCGAGCGCGGCGTCGCACAACTCCGAGCGGCCGTCCTCGGCGGCGCGCGCGATGGCCGCCGCGGGATCGCCCGCGCGCAGTTCCTCGGCCAGCCACGCGGGCTCAGAACCGCGCCCGGTGTCGCGCAGGAAGCGGTAGATGTTGTGCAGACCCGGGCCCGAGAGCACGCGCTCCCAACTGACGTGGCCGAATTCCTTGACGAGGAAGCCCAGCAGTTCGATCTGGAGCGCGCCCTGCGGCGCGAAGTCCGCGTGCCCGCCCTCGCCGCGGATCGGCTGAAAGCCGTCCGAGCCGGGGCGCAGACCCGCCTCGCCCAGGCCGGTCCCGGCCGCGATCAGAGCGCCGCCGCCCTCCGCATCGGCCTCTCCTTGGCGCAGGACCGCGAACTCCTCGGGCCCGAGCGCGGCGATGCCGTACGCGTTGGCTTCCAGGTCGTTGATCAGTTCCGCGCGCGCCAAACCCAATTGCGCCGCCACGCGTGCGGCGTCCAGCGTCCAAGGCAGGTTCGGCGCACTCACACGTCCGCGTACGACCGGGCCCGCGATGCCCACGCAGGCCGCGGCGACGGGCTGCGGGTGCAGTTCGCGAAAGCGCCGCAGGGCGTCCTCGAACGTCGCGAAGTCGCGGCTGGGCAGTATCTCGACGGCGGCCTGGCGCGGCGCGCCGGCCCCCGCCTCGAACAGCGCCAACCGCGCGTGCGTGCCGCCCACGTCGCCGGCCAGCACCAGGCGCGGCGCGCTAGGCGGCATCGTTTTTCCAAGCGCGCCCGTCGCGGCGCATCATCTCGTCGGCTTCCGGCGGGCCCCAAGACCCGGCCGCGTAGTTCGGAAAATCGCGCGCCGGCAGGGCGTGCCAGACGTCGAGCAGGGGCTGGATCACGCGCCAGCCCGCCTCCGTCATGTCCGCGCGCTGGAACAAGGTCTGATCGCCGATCATGCAGTCGTGCAGGAGCGTCTCGTAGCCGGTCGCGGGACGCGCGCCGAAGTATTCGGCGTATTTGAACTTCATCTCCACGTCGCCGATGTCCACGGTCGGTCCGGGGATCTTCGCGCCGAAACGCAGGGAGATGCCCTCGTCGGGCTGGACGTGGATGGTCAGAACGTTGGGGTCGAGCTCGCCGACGCCGGTATGCCGGAACAACTGCAAAGGCGGGCGGCGGAAGTGAATGGAGATCGTCGTCGAACGCGCCTTCAGGCGCTTGCCGGTGCGCAGGTAGAACGGCACGCCCGCCCAGCGCCAGTTATCGACCGTCACCTTCAACGCCGCGTACGTCTCCGTCTGGGATTCCGCGGCGACGCCCGGCTCCGCACGGTAGGCCGCAACCGCGCCCTCGGTGATCAGGCCCGCGTCGTACTGTCCGCGCGCCGCACAGGTGAGCACGGCCTCCGGCGTCAGCGGCTGGAGCGCCGTGAGAATTTTCGCCTTCTCTCCGCGCACAGCCTCCGCCCCGAACGAGTTCGGCGGCTCCATCGCCGTCAGCGCCAACAACTGAAACAAGTGGTTGGGGACCATGTCGCGCAAAGCGCCCGAGCTCTCGTAGTAGGCCGCGCGCTTCTCCACGCCCAAGGTCTCCGCGGCCGTGATCTGCACGTGATCGATGTAGCGCCGGTCCCAGATCGGCTCGAAAATGCCGTTGCCGAAGCGGAAGACCATCAGGTTCTGCACGGTCTCCTTGCCCATGTAATGGTCGATGCGGTAGATTTGGTCCTCGCCCAGGCAATGGCGCAGGCGGCGGTTGAGCTCCGTCGCCGACTCCAAGTCTCGGCCGAACGGCTTCTCAACGACCACGCGACGCCACAAGCCCGTCGGCGCCTGCGCCAGCCCCGCCGCGCCCAGACGTTCGGCGATCATGCCGAAGAACGCCGGCGCGGTCGCGAGGTAGTAGAGATGATTGCCCGGGATCGCGCCTTCCTTCGCCACGATGTCGAGCCTCTGCTGGAGGCGCTCGAACGTCGCCGGATCGTCGAAGACGCCGGTGACATAGTGCAGACGCTCGGCCAGCCACGCCCACACGGCGGGATCAAAGGGACCGGTCGCGTGGCCGGGCGCCTCGCGCGTGAGCTCCTCGCGAAAGGACTGCGACGTGTGCTCGATGTTCGACACGCCGATGATCGCGAACTTCTCCGGCAGGAGTCCCGCCACCTTGAGGTTGTAGAGCGACGGCAGGAGCAGACGCTTGGTCAGGTCTCCGGTCGCGCCGAAGATCACCATCACGCACGGCTCGCCGGGCCCGCGCTGGCGGTCGGCGGCGGCGGACTCGGGGCTCACTTGGCGTCCGCGGGCTTTTCCAAGTGCCCGCCGAACTCGTAGCGCATCGCGGAGAGAATCTTGTCGGCGAATTCGCCGGCGCCGCGCGACTCAAAGCGCGAGTACAGCGCCGCCGTCAGCACGGGTGCGGGCACGCCCTCATCGACGGCCGCGTCCACGGTCCAGCGGCCCTCGCCGGAGTCCGACACCCGGCCGGAGAACTTCGACAGCCCCGGGTCGCCGGCCAGCGCCGCCGCGGTCAGGTCCAGCAGCCAGGACGAGATCACGCTGCCGCGCCGCCAGACCTCGGCGACCTCGGCCGTGTCGATGTCGAACTGGTAGAGTTCCGGCGCGCGCAGGGGCGAGGTTTCCGCATCGACCTCGCGCTGAGTCTTTCCCGCATTGGCGTGGCGCAAGATATTGAGGCCTTCGGCGTAGGCGGCCATGATGCCGTACTCGATGCCGTTGTGCACCATCTTGACGAAATGTCCCGCGCCGCTGGGGCCGCAGTGCAGATAGCCGCGCGCGGCCGTGCCCTTGCCGGGCGCGCGTCCGGGCGTGGGCGGCGCCGAGGCTTCCGGCGGCGCCAACGTGGCGAAGATCGGCTCCAGCCGATGGAACGTCTCCAGGTCGCAGCCGATCATCTGGCAGTAGCCGCGCTCCAGGCCGAACACTCCGCCGCTGGTTCCGCAATCCACGTAATGCAGGCCTTGGACCGCCAGTTCCTTGGCGCGCCGGATGTCGTCGACGTAGTAAGAGTTGCCGCCGTCGATGACGGCGTCGCCTTTGGAAAGCAAGGGCGTCAAGTCTTTGAGCGTCGCGTCGACCACGCCGGCGGGAACCATCAGCCACGCCGCGCGCGGCGCCTTGAGCTTGGCGACGAATTCCGGGAGGGTCGCAGCGCCGATCGCGCCTTCTTTCACCAAAGCCTTCACCGCGTCCTGGCTGCGGTCGAAGACCACGCACTCGTGGCCGCCTTTTTTAAGGCGCTTGACCATGTTCGCGCCCATCCGGCCGAGTCCGATCATTCCAATCTGCATGAGAGCCTCCCGCGCGGCTCCCCC
>JABEUV010000210.1 GCA_013044195.1 Elusimicrobiota bacterium
CACGGGCGCAAGATGTCGAACACGGACTTCTTGATGCGCGACGAGATGGGCTTGACCGGCAGGGATTTGGGAACGCTTTTGAAGGGACGGCCGCGGCTGTCGCCGGCGAGTATGCGCATGACTCATATTATATAGAATACGCGCCTTATGGCGACTCAAGTCATCATCGTCGACGACGATCCCATCGTAGGCTCGCTGTCGCTGGAATTGCTCAAGGACGCCGGCTTCACCGTCCTGCTCATCTCCGACAGCCTCAAGGCCATCGACGCGATCAAGAAGGAGAAGCCGTCCTTGGTCGTGCTGGACATCCTGATGCCGGGCATCGACGGCCTGACCCTCCTGCACAAGCTCAAGAGCGACCCGGAGACCGAGAAGATCCACGCCATCGTCGTCTCCGGAAAATCCTTCGAGGCCGAGAAGATCCGCGCGCGCCAGTTCGGCGCCGAGGAGTTCATCGAAAAGCCCTACGACATCGACGCGTTCCCGCAGAAGGTCGCCGCCATCCTGAAGACCGAGGGCCACGAACCGGTCAAGATCGCCCGCCCCCCCTCCGCGCCGCCGCCGGTGGTGCGCGCCGACGTCAAGCTCACGGTCTGGGGCTGCCGCTCCACGTCCTCGGCGATGTCGCCCATGGTCACCCGCTACGGCAAGCACACCTCCTGCGTGTCGGTCGAGCTGTCGAACAGCCTGATCGTCTTCGACGCCGGCTCCGGCATCAGCCTGCTGGGCAACGAATTGATGAAGACCGGCAAGCACAAGGAGCTATGGATCTTCCTGACCCATTTCCATGCCGATCACGTCGAGGGACTGGCGGGACTTCCGTGCGCGCGCGACGCCGCATACACTCTGAACATCGGAGGCCCTCGGGAACCGGACAAGCCTCTGGAACAGTTGCTGGCCGCGGCGCTGGAGCCCGGCTTCGGCGGCGACGCGCCGCCCTGCAAGATCGAGCTCTACGAGTTGATGGAGCAGACCTACGAGATTCTTCCCGGCGTGCGCCTGGCCGCGTTCTACGCCAACCACCCCGGCACCACTTTGGGCTTCTCTTTGCTCGCCGAGGACCGCAAGATTTCCTACGTACCCGACAGCGAGCTGTACGGACCGTTCGCGACCGCCCTGCAGGACTACGACGAGAAGCTGGGCGGCCTGGTGCGCGACTCCGATATTCTGTTCCACGACGGGCGCTACACCGATGAGGACTACAAGACCAACCGCAACGCCGGGCATTCCAGCTTCCTGGCGGCCGTGGACTTCGCCGGCCGCAACAACGTCAAGCAGTTGGTGCTCGTCCATCACGACGACCGCTACGCCGACGACACGCTCGACAAGATCGCCAAGGCCGCCGAAGCCCGCGTCGCCGAGAAGGGCTACGCGCTCAAGGTCGTACTGGGCCGCGAAGGCCTGCGCCTGACCGTCTAAGCGGGACCCGGGCCGCCGCCACACGCCATGCCGTTGCCCATCGCCGTATTTCGCGAGAAGATCATCGCGGAGCTGGCGCGCGCGGGCGAACTGATCCTGACCGCGCCGACGGGTGCTGGAAAATCCACGCAGGCCCCGCAGTTCCTGCGCGCGCGCACGCCGGGACGCGTGCTGGTTTTGGAGCCGCGCCGACTGTCCGCGCGCAGCCTGGCGGCGCGCGTGGCGTCCGAAATGGGAACGACCTTGGGCGAAGAGGTCGGCTATCAGGTCCGCTTCGATTCGCGCTGCGGACCGAAAACAAAAGTCCTGTTCCAAACCTACGGCCTGTTCGTCTCGCGCCTACCCAGCGAACCCGGGCTTCCCGGCGTGGACGCGGTCCTGCTCGACGAGTTCCATGAGCGCTCGCTCGACGGCGACCTGGCGCTGGCCTGGCTCAAGGCCCTGCGCCGCCAAAGGCCCGAACTGAAGGTTATCGTGATGTCGGCCACGCTGGAAAGTGCGGCGCTGGCGCGCTACCTTCCCGGCGCGGCGCGCCTCGACGTTCCAGGACGTCTATTCCCCGTCGACGTGCGCCACGCGCCCCTGAGCCCGCGCGAGGGCCTGGACCAAGGCGCGCTGCGCGCGCTGGGCGCGCTGGCGCGCGAGGGCTTGGACGGCTCGGTGCTGGTCTTCATGCCCGGCCTGCGCGAAATTAGGCGCACCCTTGAGACGCTGGGGCCGTTCTGCCGCGAGCAGGGCCTGGAATTGCGCGGCCTGCACGGCTCCATGAGCCTGGAAGAACAGCAGTCGGCGCTGGAACCGTCCTCGGCGCGCCGCGTCATCGTGGCCACCAACGTCGCGGAGACGGGCCTCACCGTGCCGCAGGTGACGGCGGTGATCGACGGCGGCCGCCACCGCGTGGCGGGCTACGACGCGGCGCGCGGCGTCAACACGCTGGAGCTGGCGCGCATCAGCCGCGCCAACGCCGTCCAACGCACAGGCCGCGCCGGCCGCGTGGCGCCGGGCCGCTGCGTGCGCCTGTGGTCTCTTGCCGACGAGGCGGGCATGGCCGCAAGCCTGGCGCCGGAGATTTCACGCTTGGAGCTCAGCTCGCTTTTTCTGCAAGCCTCCTGCCTGCCCGCGGCGATGGAGTGGCCCACGCCTCCCACGCCCGGCGCGTGGGCGGCCGCGCGCGCGGCCCTTCTATCCCTCGGCGCGGTCGACGCGGAGGGACGCGCGACCGCGCGGGGGCGCGCGCTGGCGCGCTACGCCGCGCCGCCGCGCGTGGCCGCGGTGCTGGAATCGGCGCGCGCGTTGGGGCCCCACGCTTACGAGCGCGCCTGCGCGATGGCCGCCGCGTTCGAAACCGCCGCAGAGCGTCGGGCGGAGGCCCCCGCCGATCTGGCCGAACTGGCCGAGGACATACTTCATGGCGGCCGCGGCGAGAATTCCCGGGAAACGTTGGAAGTCTTTCGTCAGTTCCAGCGTTTGGAAAACGGAGAGGGGCCCGCGGTCCCGCCGACCTCGGCCGCCGCGGACGACCTCCCGAAAATATGGCTGGAGGCGTTTTCCGACCGCCTGGCCGCGCGAGAAGGCGACGGCGTCTTCTACCGAATGCCCGATGGGCGCGGCGCGAGCTTGACCGGCGTGAAATCACCCCCGCCGCTCCTGCTGGCGCTGTCCGCGCGGGAGCGGACCGATCCGGGCGGCGCGCGGCGCGCGGCGGTGGACCTCTATTTGGCCTATGACGTCGAACAACTTTCCCGTCTATTTCCCGGCGAGTGCGCTTGGTCCGCCGCGTCCGGCTTCGACGCGCGAAAGAACCGCGTGGTGCGCGAAGAGCGCCTGTTGTTTCGCGGCTTGACCATCGCGCGGCGCGAGGTCAATTTCGACGCGCGTGACCGGCGCGCGGCCGCCGACATCTGGGCCGACAAATTCGCCTCCGGCGAACTGCAACACCCGGGTCAAGACGACACGGTGGCGCAGTTCACCACGCGCATGCGGCTGGCGCGCGAACTGTACCCGGACCTAGGCTACCCGGAAATGAACGAAGACGACTGGCGCCTGATCTACGGCGAGGCCTTTCACGGCCGGAACACGCTCAAGGACGTGGAACGCGCGGCCCTCCTGCCTCATGTCGAAAGCTACCTAGGCGCCGCGCTGAAGGCGCACCTGGATCACGTCCTGCCCGCGCGGCGTGCTCTCCCCTCCGGTCGCACCGGCCGCTTTACCTACTTTCTACCCGCGCGCGCCGAACTGAGCGCGCGCCTGGGAGATTTCGCGGGCATGACCGGCACGCTGAGCCTCTGCGAGGGACGACTGCCCGTGGCCTTCGACATTCTCGCCCCGAACCGACGCACGGTGCAAAAGACCGGCGATCTCGGTTCCTTCTGGCGCAACGCCTACCCGGCGATCAAGAAAGAACTTCAGCGCCGCTACCCGAAGCATCCCTGGCCCTGAGCTACGGCGTCAGGCGCCAGTCCTTGGACGAGAACGGTCGCGCGACGGGCGCGTCCAGGCCGGTCACCGCGTCGGCGGCGCGACAAAAAGGGCGCGGCTTGCCGGCGTTCGCGGCGACCGCGGCCCAGGCCTCGCGGCGCATGTCCGCCGTGATCTCCCGCGATTCCACGATTTTTTTAAACACGAAGTAGCTGGCGCGCGGGACGCGGCGCAGGCCGTGCGCGCGGTCGACGGACAGCAGACCGAACTTGGGACAGTAGCCGTCGGCCCACTCCAAGTTGTCGGACAACGTCCACACAATATAGCCCACGACCGGCACGCCCCGCGCGCGGGCGCGCGCGACGGCGGTCAGATGCTCGATCAGGTACGCCGGACGCAGGACATCGGTCGAGTCCGCGATGCCGTTTTCGGTCACCACGATGGGCAGCCGGGGAAAGCGCCGGGCGGTCTCCGTCAGCGTCGTCAACAGACCCGCGGGATCGATCGCGCGGCCGGCCTCGGAATATTCTTCCGACGGATCGATGTCCAGGCGGCCGTCCTTGATCCACTCCGCGCCGTAGTAGTTCATGCCGAAGAAATCCATGCGCCCGCGCAGGCGCTCGGGGAAGCGCCAGTTCAGCAAGGCGTCGGGATAGCGCGCCTCCAGGCGGCCGAGCGCGGTCTTGCCCGCGTAGTGCGCCATGTTGTGTGCCACGCCCATTTGAATGTCCGGGTATTTCGCGTGGGCCCAGTCGTAGAGCGCGACGTGCGCCTGCGCCATGCGGTCCATCGCGCGCACGGTTTCTCCGCGGAGAGGACCCAAAGCCGCCAAGGAATACCAAGGACGGCGGCCGCCCGGCGGCCACTGCCCGTAGGAATACGCCAGCGGCGCAAATACATCGGCCTCGTTGAACGTGATCCAATACGCGACGTCGCCGTGATACTCGTCGATCATGCGCCGGGAAAATTCCAGGTAATCGTCCACCGCGCCCGCGCTCAGCCAACCGCCGCGCGCCTGCTCCCACTTGGGCAGCGAATGATGCATCAAGGTCAGCATGACCTTCATATGGCGCGCGCGCACCATGCGCAAGATCGCTCGGTAGCGCGCGATTGCCGCCGCGTCGAAACGGTGCGGCACGGGCTCCACGCGGCCCCAGTCCACGCCCAGTCGGTAGACCTGGACGCCCGTTTTCGCCGCCCAATCCAGTTCGACTCCCGGTTTGCTCCAGAACTCCAGTCTCTTTTCTGGAACCGCTTGGTTGCGGTAGGCCGCGACATGGCCGCCGTCGGCCCAATCCTTCCAGATGTCGTCGAGACCGTCCTCCGACTGCGCCGCCGCGTTCGCGATGCCGAAGAAGAACGGAGGATCAAACCGTTCTTGCGCCCGCGCCGAAAGACCCGAGCGCAGCAGAATCGACGCCAAGAAAAAGTATCGTGCGCCGCGGCGCAAGGTCCGGCGCGTCATCGCATTTCCATCCGCGATCATCTTATCAACATAGTTGGCTAGAATATCGCGGACGACCTTGAGAAAAGAAATCAGAAAGACGGAACTTGAAGCCACTCACGTTCCGTGGGCCCAGCGCCTCGAAAAAGAGAATATCCCCTTCAAAATGTGGGGATCGGCCGGGCCTGATTTTCTTTTGACGAACAACGGCGCGATCCTGGAGACGAAGCGCGATGATTCCGCTTCCGCGGTAAAATCCGGTTTCCTCGAGATTTTAGCTCGAAGCGGCGACGCCCGTTTCGACCCCAAAGACGCTCCATTTATCGGAGTCATCACCCCGAGCTCGATGTACATCTGGAAAAATGACGGCACGGGACATTTTGGGTCGCCGCAAGCGCCCGACATCCAGTTCGACATCTCGGAAAAGAAGCAGTTCGTCGAATATCTCAAGCGCCCCAGTCCGCTGATTCTGGACGATCATCTTGATGACGTACTGCGGCTGATTTATGGACAACAATGCCCCGATTCATTAGCGGCTCTTCTTTGCGTTCTCAACCTGCACAAAAAAACGGTTGTCGCCACGAATGCCGCCATCGTTTTTTCTCCTGGAGGCGGGGCCAACGAACGCGCCATCCCCGTCGATAAAGCGGCCAAGAATTTCATCATTCGCGAATTGTTGAATAAGTACACCGTCCGCGACCATAACGAAGTACGGCGCCATATCCGCCATCGTTGGTCGCAGTACCAGCCGGACGGAAAGAAAGCGGGCCTTGGGAAATACTACACGCCGGAGCATCTCGTCGATCACGTCAGAACACTCATCGAGCCCTTTCTAACGGATAGACCGTACGTTGCCGATCTTGCGGCGGGGTGCGGAGCGTTTCTGGCGAAATTCGAAGACTGTCGGATCATCGGCCGGGATATCGATCAACAAGCAGTGGCCCTGCTGGCTGAAATGGGATTTCCCAAGATCGAAGAGGACAACAGCCTTCTCCATGTCAATCGCGCGAAGCTTGGCCTCCGGGAAAATGACCGGCTGGTTTTAGTGGGAAACCCGCCCTACAACGACACGACATCCTTGAATCGAAGGTACGGCACGAATAAAAAGGAGGGGCGAGGTCTCGTCCGAGATCCCGATTTACGCGCCAAGGACGCCGGAATCGCGTTCCTGCGCGCGTTCGCGAAACTCCATCCCGACGCCATCGGCATACTTCACCCGCTGAGCTATTTGATCAAAGAAACTAATTTTCAAGAACTCGTTCGTCCGTTTTCCGACGGCAAAAGTTCATTTACCAGCCGTTATAAATTGACCGCGGCCGCCGTATTTTCCAGCGCGGAATTCGGCTCCGGCATCGAGGGGACGACGCCGTTTCCCGTCGTCGCCGCATTGTATGCGCCGGGAGCAATGGATTACCGTTATATCTCTCAATTTGAGTTCCCGATATTCGTCGGGCATGGGAGCGGTTTATCGGACACGGGCCGAAGGCTCGCACTGTCCCGAATCACCACGATCGACGGGATCATCCGCAAGTATCCTCCGACGGCGGGGATGTCGAAAACATCCGATATCGGTCTTTACCAATACAACATCCGCGACACGAATTCGCTTCTCACCTCGGGCGCGCTTTCCTCAAAGACGGACAAGAACCGCATCCCAGTCCAATTCGTCGATCTCTGGAAGTACAGTTATTTGAACTGTTACAAACGCTATTTCGGCAAGAGTTTCATATTCGGGAACCTATCGCCTATCATCGATCCAAAAGACACGGAGGACGAAACGTTTCGCGATCGCTGCGTCATTGATACGGTCATGAATAACCAGAACATCGAATCATTAAATCGATCGAATCCTCGATCGTTCGTGATCGAACGGTTTCTTCTGAACGATTTCAAGTCCAAAGCGAAGCGAAATCCAGCCGCAAGAGACGTCTATGGGTCGTTCGTGGATTTCTGGGAAAAGAATGCGGACAGCCGCCGCGCTCACGCGGATTTTTTCGAACGTTATTTCACGCGACTTCGCGAACAATCTCTCCTGAGCGTAAATCCTGACTAAAAAAGTCAACTGACGCTGGAGTCACCATTTCCCGACGTCCATCGTCTGACTGCGGATGGGAAACAGCACTATCACCGGTGCCACTGATTATCGTTAGTTCTCGCGGACCCGCGGCCGACCGGTCGGCCGCGGGTC
>JABEUV010000027.1 GCA_013044195.1 Elusimicrobiota bacterium
CTCCCCCGGAGGTTGCCCCGCCCGCGGCCGGCCCGCCGTCGCCTCGGCCGCGTCCAAGACCGCGCCCGCAGCCCGCGCCTCAGCCCGCCGCGCCCGCCGCAGGCCAGAGCCCGCGCATGGCCGAGCTCTGGCCGCACTTGGACAGGACCGCCGACTCCTACCTGGGCACGCCCTACCTGTGGGGCGGCGTCACGCACGCGGGCATCGACTGCTCGGGCCTAACCAGCCGCGTCTACGGCGAGAACCGCGTGACCATTCCCCGCGTCAGCCGCGACCAATACCGCGCGGGCCTGCCGGTGCCCGACGGCGAACTGCGCGACGGCGACCTGGTGTTCTTCAACACGCTGGGCGTCGGAGTCTCCCACGTGGGAATGGTCGTCGACGCCGCGCACCGGCGCTTCATCCAGGCCTCGTCGTCGAAAGGCGTGACGATCACGCCGCTGGACAACCGCTACTACCTGACGCGCTACCTGGGTGCGCGCCGCATCGTCCGCTAGCGCCTCGGCGACGCGGCCGATACGTGCTAAAATAACTCCGGCGCGACACTTGATGCACGTCCGAATGCTCGCCGTTTTCTTCGCTTTGATCCCCATGAGGGTCGAGGCTCAGTCCGCGCCCGAAACCGCGCTGGAGAGGTTGGCCGGACAATTCGCCCCGGGTATTGCGGCGTCCGCGCCGCCCTCCGCGCCTGCGGCCCTGCCGGCCGGGCCGCCATCCCGGTCTTTTTTGCAGATCGGCGAAGATCGTCTCACGCCGCTGATCGACGCCCCGGCGTTCGTGGCCGCATCTTTGGAGACGATGCGCGGCGCGCGCCGCTCCATCGACCTGGAGATGTTCGATCTGGAATACGAGGAGTTGGCCGCCGCGTTGTGCGACCGGGCGCGCGCGGGCGTTTCGGTGCGCGTGGTGCTGGATCCGTTCATCGGCGTGACGCCGGCGCAGATGGCGCGCAAGCGCCGTCGCGTCGACCAACTGCGCGCCGCCGGGGCGCGCGTGGAGTTCTATCCGACGCGCGACCTCCACGGAGCGCCGTTCAAGATCGACCACGTCAAGCTCCTCATCGCCGACGGGCGCATGGCCGTGACCGGCGGCACGAACTGGAGCCAGGACGTCACGGTGCGCCACGACTTCAACGTGCTCCTCGAAGGGCCGGCCGTCGCGCGCCTGGAGCGCGTCTTCACACGGGACTGGGCGCTGGGCGCGGGGCGGCCCCTGCCGCCGCTGGAAGCCCCTTCCTACCACCCGGCCGCGGGACTGCAGATCCTGATTACCGACGCCGACCACCGCGAGCCGCTGGAGGCGATCTTGACCCGCATCCGCGCCGCGCGGACGTCGATCCGCACGGAGCAGTTCCTGCTGGACCAGAAGGACGTCGTCGCCGCGCTGATCGAAGCCCACCGCCGCGGCGTGGACGTGCGCGTTCTCCTGGACCCCAACTCCTTCTTCTTCGGCGGCGTCAACGTCGAGACCGAGCAGACCTTGCTGAGCGCCGGCGTGCCGGTGCGCACCTTTCACGACCCGACCGGCGAAGAAACGCTTCTGCACGCGAAGATGGCCGTCTTCGACGGACGCGACGTGATCGTCGGCTCGGCCAACTGGAGCCGCAACGCGCTCCAGGTCAATCACGAGCTCGCCCTGATGTTCCGTGATCCGAAAATCGCCGCGGACTTCTCCGCGACGTTCGACGCGGATTGGCTCGGCCGCAGCCGCCCCGCCCGGTCTCACGGCGGACTGAGCGGCATTCTCCTGCGCCTGACCTCCGGCTTGGCCGGGCTGTTCAGCTAGAAGCGCGCCTCCCGCGACGCCGCGCGGCGCCCCCGCGCGTAGCGGGAGCGCCGCGGCGTCCTTAAGTTTACTGTCCCGTCGCGGAGCCCGCGGCGGGTGCAGCCGGAGCCGTCGGAACGGCGGGAGTCGCCGGAACGGCCGCAGCCGCGCCCGGAGCGCCGCCCGCGTGCGAACCGTTGCGGGCCTCGTCACGGTTAATCTGACGGCTGACGTGGTTTTCCTGGCGGTTGAGCTTGCGCTTGTCCGCCTTCGTGATGTGGCCGCCGTCGCGCCTGGCCATGCGCCGCTCCTCTTTGCGGATCGCGCGGTCCTCGCGGTGGATGCGGCGCGCCTGCTTCTTGTTCAGGCCGCCCTTCTTGACGCCTTGGTTGACGCGGCGCTTCTGATTGTTGAGCCGGCCGTTGACCTCGGCCCGGCGCGGATGGTCCTGATTCAAGTCCCCCGCCCAAGCGGGAAGAGCCAGCGCCGCCGTCAGCAGAGCCGCCGCGGCCGCGAACGCCATGAGTTTTACTTTCATGAGACCTCCCGGGCGTCTTGCGCCCTCTGTCTAGTCATACACTTGAGCCGACGAAAAGTTCGTCCATTTGACGGGCATTGTAACGCGAATCGTGCGCCGCGGCAATTCCGGTTCGGTCACATTTCCGTTAAAAAACGCTGACCTTTAGACGATGGTCCTAAAACGGCCGCGAGTATAGAATGGTTCCAGTGATTTCAGAGGAGAACATGACGAACGCCAACGAGAGCCGCAAACGCTGGGCCGTCGTGCTGGCCGGAGGCGACGGCCAGCGCATGGAAACATTCATCCGGCGCTGGCTTGGCCAGCCGCGGCCGAAACAGTATTGCGCCTTTTCGGGAGACCGAACCATGCTTGAGCACACTCTCGACCGCGCGCGCGCCGTCGTTCCGGCCTCCCGAATCATCACGGTCATCAACACCGATCACCGCCGCTTTTTAGAAGAGCCGAGGCCCCTCGATATTCCGGGACGCATCATTGAACAGCCGCGCCGTTGCGACACCGGACCAGGCGTGTATCTGCCTTTGGCGCACGTCATGGCGCAAGACCCCGAGGCGCTGGTCGCGATCATGCCGTCCGACCATTTCATCCGCCCCCGGGACGCCTTCAGCTCCATGGTCAACGAAGCCTACCATATGGCGTCCGAACAGCCGGAGCACGTCATTCTCCTTTCCGCCCGTCCCGACAGCGCGGAGTCCGACTACGGCTGGATTTCGCCCGGGAATGCGCTGGCCGGACGCGCGGCGACGCTCGTGGAGCGCTTCAAGGAGAAGCCCGCGCCCGCGGAAGCCGCCGAATTGCGCCGACGCGGCGGCCTCTGGAACACCATGATCATGGTCGCCCGCGTGGCCGCGCTTTGGGACATCGCCCGCCGCACCCAGCCGGCGATGATCGCCCGCTTCGACGCCCTGCGTCCGGCGATGGGACGCAAAGGCCAAGCCGAGGCCGTGGCGCGGGCCTACCAGGACATGGAGTCCGTGAATTTCTCGCGCGACATCGTGGAGGCCGCTCCGGAGCGCATGGCCGCCCTGCCCATGGACGGCGTCGAGTGGTCGGACTGGGGCCGTCCCCAGCGCATCGCACAGACGCTGGACCGCATTGGAAAGAGTCGGTCATTCCCGGCCGAGATCGCCGACGAGTCCGACCGCCGCGTCGCGCCCTGCTTTGCCGCCGCCGCCTGATGGCCACTTCACACCGAGAGGACTAACCATGAAGACCGAAATCGCCGACCTGCGTCCCGACATCGAGTATCCGAAGCAAGACGAGACGATCGTCTCCAGCGACTACACCGTGCGCGTCGCCGCCCCAGAATCCGTCGAGGCACTCGACGTCTCCATCGACCAGGGCCCCTGGCAGCCCTGCCGCCGCGACACGGGCTTCTGGTGGTTCGACTGGTCGGGCTACGGTTCCGGCGAGCACGAGATCATCGCGCGCACCCGCGGCCACAACGGCCGCTGGCGCATGTCCGCTCCGCGCGAGTTGACCGTCGCCAACTCCTGACGCGGCGCACGCCGGCCGCCGCGTGAAAGACGTCTCCGCTCCCGAACTGCGCCGCCGCATGCTGCACGCGCAGGAAGCGCCCAGTTTTCTGGACGCCGCGCACGAGTGGAGGCGTCTTTTTGCGGAAGCCTGGGGCACGTTCCTGCTCGTCCTGGCGGCGGCCGGCGCCGGAGCGGTCCGGGACCAAGGAGGCGCCGTCACGCCCGCCATGGCGGCGACCGCTCCCGGGCTCATGGTGATGGCGCTCATCTACGGCATGGGCTCGGTGAGCGGAGCGCACCTAAACCCCGTGGTGACCTTGGCCTTCGCCGCGCGCGGGAACTTCCCCTGGCGGCGCGTCCCCGGCTACATCCTCGCGCAGTTCCTCGGCGCGGTCGGCGCGGCCGCGTTTCTCAGGCTCGCGCTCGGCGCGGCGGGCACATTGGGCGCAACCGTGCCGGGCCCCGGCGTCGGCATTCTCGTCGCGCTCGCCTTCGAGGTCGTTCTGACGGCGGGCTTGGTCCACGTCATCCTGGGCACCGCGGCGGGCGCGCGCAATATCGGGGCCAACGCCGCCTTGGCCGTCGGCGGCTACGTGGCTCTTGCCGGGCTTTGGGCCGGGCCGATCAGCGGCGCCTCGATGAATCCGGCGCGCTCATTGGCTCCGGACCTAATTCGCGGCGACTTCCGCGCCGCCTGGATCTACGTCGTCGGGCCCCTCATCGGAGGACTTATCGGCGTCGGCATCGAGCGCATTCTCAAAGGAACTGCCGGCGCGGCGGGAGCGCAGGCCGCGCAAGGCACTTTGTCCGAGCCGCGTTGAGTTCCGGCCTCTCCTAGCGCTCGGCGCCGGGAAGACGGCGGCTCTCGCGCGAGCGACAGAGGCGCAGGCCTTCCTTGACGGCCCGGTCGAACGCCTCGACGCCGTGCCCGATCAGGAGATTTTCGCGAAAGAAATCGGCCCATTTGAACTCCGCGTAGAGCATCGCCGACTTTTTGAAGCCGCCCGCGCGGCGCACAGCCCAGGCCAGACTGCGATAGGCGTCGTCCGCCGCGCCGCGGATGTCCTCCGGCAGGCGCTGGGGCCGATGCGGGCCGCCGCCGAATTCGTCGTAGAGGTGAGTCCAGCTCGATTTGCGCATGGCGACCCAGAAGTCGGCCGAGGACAGACGCGAGTAATCGGCCTTGACGTCGATAAAGACGCGCCGGTGACCGGCCTCCCAGCAGGCGCGCAGATGATGGTGTCCATCGACGACGTGCTCGACGCCGCCGGGCCCCACGACGACCGGCAGGGGATGGCGACGAAGATAAGCCTTCAATTTCTTCCGGCCCAGCGCGCGGAATTTCGCCGTTTTTCGATCGACCTCCCGCATGCCGATCGCAAATTGCGTGGGTCGGAGCGCGAGCACGCGCCGCTTCATCATCTGCCTAACGCGACGAAAGCCGATGGCCGTCGTGCACCGCGGCCGACGGAGGCTTCGGCAGGGCCGGGTCGACGACCGGGGGAGCGTCCGGGCTTTCCGAAGCGGACTCCTTAGACCGGGAGATCTTCGCGCCCTGCGTCTTGAACCAGGCCGCCAAAACGCGGCGCGTCTCGCGGCCGGATTTCGGCGAGATCAGAAGTCCCAGCCCCAGCCCGACGGCGGCGCCGCCGATCAACGCCGGCCCCACCAAGATCGCGACGACGGCTCCGAGGGCCGCGCCGCCGATCAACGTCCAGTCCGCCGCGTCTCGATTCTCGCTCATGGCCGCACCTCTCTCGATTTTGTTTTCGGCTTTCGGCCGTCAGGGCGTCAACAGCAAAGCATGAAGCTGAGGCTCGCTCATTCCCGCCGCGTCGAACTCGACTTCTCGGTAGTAGGATTTTCGCGCCTGCACGGGGCTCAAGCGCTGGTGAACCACGTCGTCGGCCAGGTTCAGGCGCAGAAAATTCAACTCCTCGCGGTCGGAGCGCGCGGAGAGCTCCTGACTGCGCGGGTTGAAGGCAAGCCGGGCGTCGAAGGCCGCCAAGTCCGCGGACTGGGCCGGGGTCATCGAATAGCCGACCGCCTGCTCGATGATGCCCGCATCCGTGCCGGGCACCGCGGGCGGCGGCACGTCGCGCACCACGATACGCCGCCAGGGGCCGATGTTGCTCCAGCTCAGGCTCGTCTTGGTCACCTCGTCCGGGATGCCGTATTCGGACGTCAGGCGACGCGCGGCCGCGGCCGGCAAAGGCTCCCATCGGTCGATCGCCTCCGTGGCGGCCACGTTGCGGTCGAGCGCGGCCCCCGCGTCGGAGATCGACGCCGAGCCCCTGGAAAAAGCGCAGCCGCCGGCGGCCAGCAGCGCCGCAAGCACGATCCGCGGTCTCTTCATCGGGCCTCCCTCTTCGCGTCTTGCCCACAGCGTAGCACCGCGTTCAGGCCCGCGGCCATGGAGGCTCTGTCGCGTTCTTGAGCCGGTTTTGCGACGCACCACGGCACTAGGCCGTCGTTTTATTCGACCGCGAGGGATTAAGCCAGCCGCCGTCGGCGGCGATGAGCGCGTCGGACTCCGGAGGCCCCCAACTGCCGCGACGGTAGGTCCGGACCGGACGCCGAGGCTTGAGCACCGGATCGACCGCGGCCCACGCCGCCTCGACCGCGTCCTGACGGGTGAAGAGAGCGCCCTGGCCCGCCAGCGCGTCGCCGAGAAGGCGCTCGTAGGGCAGGCGCTCGTCGGCGTGCGCGTCCAGCAGGTAAGGACTTGCGATGAAATAACTGTCGCAATATGGACCCGAAATTCATAATCTTCTGGGGTGACGGCCCAATCCGCGATTCGAGAAAAGTTTCGGAGTC
>JABEUV010000211.1 GCA_013044195.1 Elusimicrobiota bacterium
AATTGTCGGAGACGATCCAAAGCGCGATCTCTTTTGGACCCGTTCCCTGCCGCACGCGCCCGGCGTAGACGGGGTCCGTTCCCCCCGCCGCGCGCGGCGTCGGATAGTCGCCGGTTTCGCAGAGGACCAGCCCAGGCGTCTTGGCCAGGATCGCGCGCGCGCGGGCGGCGGACGCGGGGCGGCCCAACGTGAGCCACGCGGCCAAAGCGTGACCGCGGATCGTCGGCACGCGCACGGCGGTGACCGACGCGCGCAGGCGCGGCGCCGACCATATTTTTCTCAGCTCGTCGCGGACCTTGTTTTCCTCGCCGCTGTAACCGTCCGCGCCCAAGCGGCCGACTTGAGGCACGACGTTGAAGGCGATCGCGCGCGGCAAGGTCTCCGCGCGGCCGGTGTCGAGGGACGGGGCCCGACCATCGGAGAGCAGTTTTGTCCCTGCCAGCGCCCGTGATTGGGCGAATAGTTCGGCCAGCGCCGCCTTCCCCGCTCCGGAAACGGCTTGATAGGACGCCACGCGCGCCTCGCGCACGCCGAACTCGCGGTGCAGACGGCCGGCGGCGACGGCCAGCCCGGTCATCGTGCAATTGGGCCCGGAGATCAGCCGGGCGTCGCGGCGCAAGGCGGCGGCGTTGACTTCCGGAATCACCAGCGGTACGCGCGGATCCTGGCGGAAGGCTGCGCTGTCGTCGATTGTCCAGACGCCGGCCGCGGCCAGGCGCGGGGCGAGCGCCAAGGCGACTTCGTCGGAACTGACCAGGAAGGCGACGTCGCAGGACGCGAGTGCGGAAAAATCCACCGCCGGGGCGGCCACGCTTCGGCCGCGGAAGCACGCGGTCGCTTCCGCGCGGCCGGATGAAAACGGCCGCAATTCCGCGACGGGAAAGCGGCGGTTTTCGAGGAGCCGCAAAAGCTCGCGGCCCACCATTCCGGTGGCTCCGACCACGCCGACGACCAGTCCGCTACGGCTGGGGCGCATAGGGGACGATGGCCGGATCGGAATAACCGATGGCTCCGGAGATGTCTCGCGCAGCACCGCGCAGGTACATGCCGGGCGCAAGCGCATGCTCCAGCGGCAGGGCGAAGACGTAGGGCGGCCGCCGCTGATAGCGCGAGACGCGCTCCCAGTCTAGGCGGTCGCGCGAGGACTCCACCCACGCCTCGGTGACGTCCTCGCCGGCCGCGGAGAAACGGATCAAGGCACGGCGCCCGGCGCGAGCAAGGGTGAGGTCGTCGACGGTCACCGCGGGTTCGTCGGGCGCGGGCGGGACCAGCTTGATGGCGACGCCTGGGGCGATGTTGCTGATCGGGGTTTCCAGCGACAGCGCGGGCGATCGAGGAGGTACGCCCAGAATGGAGCGGTTATTCCAGGCCCGCGTATGGCCGGAATCGTCGAGCGCGTCTGCCGCCGCCAGAATGGGCGCGCTGGACGCGGAGACGAAGTAATCCGTCGGTGACCAGACCACCAGGTAGTTCGCGGCGGTGGAACTGACTAAGGAAAGCGGCACCTCGGCCCAGAACCACTCCGCGGCGCCGATGCCGTCCACGCGGTCTTGAGGATCGGCCTCCGCCGGTATGTCGGAGGTCTCGGCGAGAAAAAAACTTTGCTCAGAACTCCATGCCGGGGTTTGTGAAAGCCCGATATAAACTTTTCCAGGAATGATCTCGCGCAGCCAGGGCTTGTCGGGGTTCGGTCGCGTCTTGGCACGGCCGATCTTGGCGCCGATGAACGCGCGCTGGAATTCGCCGGGGGGAGCCGGCGGTAGTTTCACGATCCAGGCGTTGTTGAAGCCGATATACCAGTTTGCGTCGGGACCGCCGTCGGCAAAGCGCGTGTATTCATGGACGGTCGGCGCGAGGGTCAAATACGTCGGAACGACGACGCTCGTCGACAGTGCCGGCGGCAATCCATCGGCGGGCAGTGCGTGCGCTGGAGCCGCACCGGACAGAAGTAGGCTGATATATAAAAAAAGCATTATTTTTTAATGATCTTTATGATACGATCAAAGTCGTCGAAGGTGAAATAATGTATGGTGAGCGTGCCCTTGGCAGGATTTTTTCGCGTACGGATTTCAACCTTTGTCCCTAAGAGATGTTGGAGTGATTCTTCCAAGGAGACAAGGTCGGCCGATTTTGCCGCGACTGCTTCCCTCGCGGCTTTCGGTTCGGCTGGAAGGTCACCAGCCTCAATTTTCTTGGCAAAGGCTTCCGTTTCGCGTACCGATAATTTTTCTTCAATGATCTTCAAGAACGTTTCGTGTCGGCGAAGAGGATCCGCGATGGTCAGCAGGGCGCGGCCATGACCCTCGCTGATCTGACCGAATTGAAGGGACTTCTGTATCTCTTCGGGTAACTCAAGAAGACGTAAAGTGTTGGAAATCCCTGACTTGGACTTTCCCACTTCTTGGCCAAGCTCCGATTGATTGATGCCGAATTCCTTCATCAGGCGCAGATAGCCAAGAGCGACTTCGATGGGATTGAGGTCCTCGCGCTGGAGATTTTCGATGAGGGCGATGGCCATGCGCTGCTTATCGTCTTTTGGAGTGCGTACGACGACCTCTATTTCGGTGAAGCCGGCCAGTTGAGACGCGCGCCAGCGGCGTTCTCCGGCGATCAGTTCGTAGGAGCGACTGGCTAAATCGTAAGAAACAACGATCGGCTGGGCCATCCCATGCTGTTTGATCGAGGAAGCGAGCTCGCTTAGAGCCTCAGAGTCGAAATGGCGCCGGGGCTGAAGATGGTTCGGCCGGATTTTATCGATGGGTACTTTAAGGGGACGCCCGTCGAGTTCTGCAGACGATGCATAGATCGGGGTTTGTGCGGGGGCTTCGGGTATAAGGGCCGAGAGGCCGCGGCCAAGGGCTTTTCTGCTCATGCGGGATTCTCCGTGCGCAATTCGTCGCTGTTGGGTTGCGGCGGCGTGGCAAAACCGCGCCGCGCGAGGAACTCCCGTGCGAAATTCAGGTAGGCTTCCGCTCCCCGTGACTTGGGGTCATATTGAAAGATGCTTTGGCCGAATCCGGGCGCTTCAGCCAACCGAATATTGCGAGGGATGATCGATTGAAACATCTTAGGCCCGAAGAAGCGGATCACTTCGTCTTTGACCTGATTGGAAAGGGTCATGCGCGAATCGAACATGGTGAGCACACCCCCCTCCACTTCAAGGCGCGTGTTAAGGGCGTTTTTCACTTTTTCCACAGCGCTTGTAAATTGAGCCAGCCCCTCCATGGAATAGTATTCTCCCTGAATGGGGATGATGATTCGGTCGGCGGCGTTAAGCGCGTTCACCGTCAGAAGGCCAAGTGAGGGCGGACAATCCACGATCATGAACTGGAAGCGCTGTTTGACGGCGGAAATGGCCCCTTTAAGGCGACTTTCTCTTGCCAAGGCCGAGACTAGCTCAATTTCTGCCCCCGCAAGATCGTTATTTGCTCCGGAGACATGGAGTTTTTCGAGAGTGGTTGCTTTGATGGTCTTTTCCAGCGGGAGAAGGTCGACAAGAACGTCGTACAGATTTGGATCGTATTCCCGCTTATCAAAGCCAAGGCCGGAGGTGGCGTTTCCTTGGGGGTCCATGTCAATCAGCAACGTTTCGTGGCCGAGTGTTGCTAGGGCTGCGGCCAGAGAGACGGCGGTGGTTGTTTTTCCAACCCCCCCTTTTTGATTCGCGATCGCTATTATTTCGCCCATAAAGTTCAAACGTGAAAACTTTTATCTGGAAAGAAGGCTGTTTCCACGTGAAAACTGACTTTAGCAGGTTGCTAATGAGATGTCAAGTCCAAAACAAAATCCATATAAGATTTTGTAGTATCTATTTATATCGTTAACTATTGTTTATTATCATCCATCGCCACGCGTGCGTCGGACTGGACAGCGCGGCGTCGTTTTCTTACACTCAGGCCATGATCGACAACAACAGAGCGCAAGCGCTTCTTCTCGGCGAGATCAAGAAAGGACGCCTCCACACGGTGATCGTCGCCATGCCCGATATGCAGGGCCGTCTTGTGGGCAAACGCATGACTGCGCGCCATTTTGCCGCGGCGGTGGCCGCCCACGGTACGCACGCCTGCGCGTATCTTCTGACGGTCGACATGGAGATGGACCCCATCCCCGGCTTCGCGCTGACCAGCTGGTCCAAGGGCTACCAAGACTTCACGCTCGCGCCGGATTATGCCACCTGGCGCGCCCTGCCCTGGCAGCCCGGAACCGCATTGGTGCTGGCGGACGCCGTCGACGAATCTCTGGGGCCGGTTAAGGTCGCGCCGCGCCAGGTGCTCAAAGACCAGGTGGCGCACGCACGGGCGCGCGGATTTACGTTGAAGATGGCTTCGGAGCTGGAGTTCTACTTATTCCGCGAGACGTATGAGAGCGCGCAGAAAAAAAACTGGACCGCGCTGGAGCATTACGGGACCTACATCGAGGACTATCACATTCTGCAGGGCACGCGCGAGGAACACGTGATCGGCGAGATCCGTAATCAGATGGAAGCCGCCGGCATCCCGGTCGAGTGCTCAAAAGGCGAGTGGGGCCCCGGCCAGCATGAGATCAACCTGGAGTATTCCACGCCCACGGACATGGCCGACCGTCATGTCGTCTACAAGCACGGCGCCAAGGAAATCGCCATGCAGAAAGGCTGCGCGCTGACCTTCATGGCAAAGTTCGATTCGCGCCTGGCCGGTTCTTCGTGCCACATCCACGCCAGCCTCTGGGACGCGTCCGGAAAAAAATCCGCGTTCTGGGCGGGGGGCAAGCCCACGAACATTTTCCGCTGGTTCCTGGGCGGGACCATGGCGCTGGCGCGAGAGTTCTCTCTACTGTTCGCGCCGACGACCAACTCCTACAAAAGGTATCAGGCCGCGACGTTCGCGCCCACGCGCATCGCCTGGGCGCGCGACAATCGCACCTGCGGTTTTCGCGTGGTGGGGGAGGAAAACTCCTTGCGCGTCGAAAACCGCATCCCGGGAGCGGACGCCAATCCCTATCTGGCCTTCGCCGCGACGATCGCGGCCGGTCTGCACGGCATCCAGCACAAGATCGAGCCGCCGCCCGCGCTGGAAGGCAACGCCTACGAATCCTCCGTCCAGCCCGTGCCCAAGACCATGGCCGAGGCCGTAGCACTTTTCGAGGGTTCGCGCGCCGCTCGCGCCGCTTTCGGCGACGAAGTTTTCGCGCACTACCTGCACGCCGCGAAGGCGGAACTGGCCGCGCACGACCGAGCTGTCACCGACTGGGAAAAGGGACGCCTGTTCGAGCGCGTCTAAGTCTGGTGACGCCAGAATCACGCGACTATTTTAGTCCGGATTGATGAGAATCAGCCTTGGCGCGGGCGGCACAGCCCGCGGCTGACGAAGGTCCAGGCGGCCAGCTTGTAGAGCAGGCGCATGCCCACGTTGGCGTCCCACTCGTCGCGACCGTCGGGGGCGGGGGCGACCTCCACCAGATCGAAGCCCAGTATGGTGCGGCCGGAGCGCGCCAGTAAGGAGAGGATGTGTCCCACCTGGGCCAGGTCCAGCCCGCCGGGCACCGGCGTGCCGGTGTGCGGGCACAACTTCGGATCCAGACCGTCGATGTCGAAGGTGATCCAGACCTTGTCGGGCAGGTCTTCGATGATCTCGGCGGCGGTTTGCGTCCACGGGTGTCCCTTGAAGCGACGTTCGGCCAGATCGCGGTCGAAGAAGACGCGCGCGCGCGCGCCCAGGGCGTGAAGGAACTCGTGCTCCTGCTCGCAGTAGTCGCGGATGCCCACCTGGACGATCTTGGAAATGTTCGGGATGTTCTCCAGCGCGTTGTACATGATCGACGCGTGCGACCAGGTCAGGCCCTCGTAGGCCACGCGCGTGTCCGAGTGCGCGTCGAAATGCAGAAGCCCGAACGGTCCGTGCGCCTCGGCCGCGGCGCGAAAAGCGCCATAAGGCACCGAGTGGTCGCCGCCCACCACGCCGACAATTTTTCCCGCGGCCAGCAGGGCTTTGGTCTCCGCGTAGACCCAGCCGTTGAGCGCGTCGCCCAGAGCGTTGGCGGTCTTCAGCGCCTTTTGCAGCGCGGGCTTGCCGCCGGTCCGCCCGCCGGCGCGAAGAACTTTCTGCGCGGCGGCCTTCGCCTTTATGTTCCACGCGCGCACCTGCTTCGACTCCGGCCGCATGAAAATCCCCGGCTCATACGGCTTGATCACGTCGCCGTCGAACAAATCGATCTGCCCGCTGGCCGCCAAAATGGCCGCCGGACCCTTCGACGTGCCGCCGCCGTAGGACGTCGTCGCCTCCCACGGCACGGGCAGAAGCACCAGCGCGGCGTCTTTTTCGCGGTGAGGAAGTCCGAAGATGCCGGCGTCCTCACCGGGCGAGGCGTTGGGGTCGAAGTCGAGCATGGAGGATTCTAGCAAACCCCGCCCGCGGCCTAAAAAAATCCGTCCAGGAAGCTTTCGACGAGCATGGGCAGATCTTCGGAATAGCCGCCTTCCAGAACCGCGAAGCGCGGCAGGCGGGTGGAGGCCAATAGCGCGCCGATGTCGCGGAACGTGGCGCGGTCCAATTTGAGTCCGGCGATGGGGTCTTCTTTGTAGGCGTCGAAGCCGGCGGAGACGGCCAGCAGGTCCGGCTTGGAGGCCAGCACGGCTTCCAGCGCGGGTTCGAAGGCCAGCAGGTAGCGGTCGCCGTCGGTGCCCTCGGGCAGAGGCACGTTGACGCAGTTGCTGCGGCTTTCCCGGCCGGTGCCCGGATAAAGGGGGAACTGGTGCAGGGAAACGAAGGCGGTGTTCTCCCGTCCCATCACGAGGGACTGGGTGCCGTCGCCGTGGTGCACGTCGAAATCCACGATGGCGATCTTGAGGGCCGGCTTTTTTTTCTGAAGTCGCGCGCAGGCAAGAGCCACGTTGTTGAGGTAGCAGAAACCCGCCACGCGGTCCTTGCCGGCGTGGTGGCCCGGCGGCCGCATCAAAGAGAAGGCGGGATCTCCCGCCAGGGCCGTGTCGGCGGCGGACAACGCGCCGGACAGGCTGATCAGGGCAATGGCGTCCATGCCGGGTTGGGCGCAGGTGTCGGGATCAGCGAAAGTTCCGCTCGCGATGGACGCCAGATGCCCGGCGCCGTGAAGCAAGGCGACGTCCGGGGCGTCGGCGCGGACCGGCGGCAATTCCGGGGTCAGCCCGGCGGCCAAGAGCCGTTCGTGGGTGCGCCGTACGCGAAACGGCGCCTCGGGATGTCCCGGGGCGCCGTAGTGCGCGGTCTTCAGGTCGCAGAAGACCTTGGCCACGACGGAAGGCTCAGCGCGTGGCGGCCGGAACGGCGGCGCGCGCGTCGTTGAGCAGGGCGTTGAAGCGGCGCTCGCGGCGCTTTTTCCAATTGCCCTTGTGATAGGCGTAGGACGCGAGGATGGGCAGGGCTAAAGTGGCCTCGGCGTAGACCATCTGCTCGTCGATCACGTCCACCTTGCCCCAGGAGCACGCCTCGCGCAGCGTGGAGCCCGACAGCGCGCCGTCGCGCTCGTCGGCCACGGTGATCTGCACCGCGTATTTGTGCATGGCCGTGTCCAATCCCAGCATCTCCGCGCCTACGGTGACGTCCTGGGCGAAGTTCTTGGGCACGCCGCCGCCGATCATCAGCAGGCCGGAGTCCTTGGACTCCACTTTTAGGCGCACCAGCTCGCGGAAGTCCTTGGCGGAGTCGATGGACACGTGCTCGTCGGGGTTATGCCACTGGTGATGCAGAAGGCCGAAGCCGGCGGAGCAGTCGGAGAACGCCGGGATGAAGATGGGCACGCCCTTTTTGTAGGCGGAGAGCACGATGGAGTCCTTGACCTTGGAATTCTTGAGCAGGTGCTTGCCCATTTCCTCCATGAACTCGCGCGACGAGTAGGGCTTGGGCTTCAGCGAGCCCGCGATGTCGGCGATGGTCTGGTCGCACTCGCCCAGCTCGTCCTCGTCGATGAACGTGTCGTAGATGCGGTCCACGCGAGCGCCGCGCAGGGCCTTGTCGTCGACCCACTTGGAGCCCTTGTAGTGCTTGTAGCCCAGCGCCTCGAAGAAATCCTGGTCGACCATGTTCGCGCCGGTGGAGACGATTGCGTCCACCATGTTGCTCTCCACAAGCTGCCACAGCGTCTTCTTAAGCCCTGCGGAGATCAGCGAGCCGGCCAGGCACAGGATGACGGAACAATCCTTGTCGGCCAACATGCGGTCGTAGATGTCGGAGGCGCGCGCCAGGTCCCGGGCGGAGAACGCCATCTTCGAGTATGCGTCCACCAGCGGCCGCGCGTCGAACTTGGCGATATCGATGTGCTCGATCGGTTCCTTCAATAGTTCCGACTTCTTCAGGCTGGCCATGGCGGTTCGTCCTCCGTCGAAATTGAACGTCCGCGGCATTTTATAATATTCGCCGTGCCGTTGACAGCGGTGCGTCTCATGCGCTAAAGTGACCATCCGCCGAGAAGGAGAGTCCTATGCCCGAAAAACAGAAGACGGACCAGGAATACGAGGTCGGCGATCTTTTCGTCACCGGCAGCGCGCTGACGCTCAAGCTCATGCCCAGCCGCAAGAGCGGTACTTTGCCCATCAGCTGGTTCGGGGGCAGCGGCGTGACCAACGTGCGCCGCGCCGCCAAGGACATCCAGGCGCTCGTCGGAAAAATCCAGGGCAACCGCATCCGTGTGCGCGGCCTCAACGTGACCACCGACCGCGGCTTGGACACCGACCTGGTGACCACGCGCCTGCACGAAGCCGTCGCGAAAGCCGGCTTCGAAGTGATCGCGTGAGCGGACGCCTGGACGGGAAGGTCGCGCTGATCACGGGTGCGGCTTCCGGCATGGGCCGGGCCGCGACGGTGCGCTTCGCCCGCGAGGGCGCGCGCGTGATCGCCTGCGACCTGGACCTGGACGCCGTGCGCGAGTCCGTCGCCATGGCCGAAGCCGCCGGCGGCCGCGCGTTGGCTGTGCGCGCCGACGTCTCCAAGGAAACGGAGGTGCGCGAGGCGGTGCGCGCCGGAATCAAGGCTTACGGCAAGCTGGACGTTCTCTACAACAACGCCGGAATTTTCCCGTCCGCCGACCACTCGGTCGTCGACACAGACGAGACGGTTTGGGACAAAGTGCTTGCCGTCAACGTCAAGGGCGTCTATCTGGTCTGCAAGCACGGCATCCCGGAACTGCTCGCGGCGGGGGGCGGTTCGGTCATCAACGTGGCGTCCTTCGTGGCGCTGGTCGGCTGCTCCGTGCCGCAGGACGCCTACACGGCGTCGAAGGGTGCTGTGATCGCGCTGACCAAGTCCCTGGCGGTGCAGTTCGGCCCCAAGGGCATCCGCGCCAACGCCATCTGCCCCGGCCCCATCGAGACGCCCCTGCTCAGCGCGTGGCTTTTCAAGGAACCGGCCGAGAAGGCCAAGCGCCTCAACCGCATCCCGATGAACCGCTTCGGCAAGTCCGAGGACATCGTCAACACGGCGCTGTTTTTGGCCAGCGACGAGTCGTCCTGGACGAACGGCGCCGCGCTGGTCGTCGACGGCGGCATTACCTCGAATTATTTTTGACCGAGCCTAAGCGAGGGAATGGTTTCATTCCGATGTCCGTGGGAAAAGAAACCATGACGGCTGGAAGGGTCGCATGACCGCTGGGAGGGAGTATGACCGCCCTTAAAACCTGGAAGCTTTGGATCGGCGGAAAATCCGTGCCCGCCGCGTCGGGCCGGACCTACGACGCGATCAATCCCGCCGACGGCAAGGCCATCGCGCGGGTTGCCGAAGGCGGAGCGGCGGATATCGACGCGGCCGTGCGCGCCGCCGCCGAGGCCGCCGTGGGTCCCTGGTCGCGGCTGACGCCCCGCGCGCGCGGCAAGATTCTGCTGCGCCTGTCGACGCTGATCCGCGAGAACCTGGACGAGCTGGCGTTTCTTGAGACGCGCAACGCCGGCAAGACGCTGTCGGACTCCCGCGACGAGATGGGGCTTGCGGCCGACGTGTTCGAGTATTACGCCGGTGCGGCCAACAAGCAGTTCGGCGAGACCATCCCCGTTGGCCCCTCGGGCGTCGGCTTCACGCTGCGCGAGCCGGTGGGCGTGTGCGGCCTGATCGTGCCGTGGAATTTTCCGCTGGTGATCGCCACCTGGAAGCTGGGTCCGGCGCTGGCCTGCGGCAACACCGTGGTGCTCAAGCCCTCGCAGGAGACGCCGCTGACCGCCCTGCGTCTGGCCGAGCTTGCCGCCGAGGCGGGCCTTCCCGAGGGCGTGCTCAACGTGGTCCCCGGCCCAGGTTCCGGCTGCGGCTCCGCGCTCGTCGAGCATCCGCTCGTGCGCAAGATTTCGTTTACCGGCTCCACCAAGACCGGCACCTGGATTGCGAAGGCGGCCGCGGACACCATGAAGCGCGTGTCGTTGGAGCTGGGGGGAAAGTCCCCGAACATCGTCTTCGACGACGCGGACCTGGATCTCTGCGTGGAGAAATCGGTCTGGTCCGTGTTCGGCAACGCGGGCCAAGACTGTTGCGCGCGTTCCCGCGCGTTGGTCCACCGCAAGGTTTACGACAAGTTCGTGGAGCGCTTCGTCGCGCGGACCAAGAAGATCGTCGTGGGCCCGCCGGAGAAGAAAGGCAGCCAGATCGGCCCGCTGATTTCCCTTCATCAGCGCGAACGCGTGTGCCGCTACATCGACATCGGCGAGACCGAGGGCGCGGAACTTCTGTGCGGCGGCAAACTTCCGGGCGGTGCGCTGGCCAAGGGCTTCTACCTGACGCCGGCGGTGTTCGCGGGCGCGGGGGCGAACATGAAGATCACGCGCGAGGAGATATTCGGACCCGTCGTCGCGATCATGCCTTTCAAAGACGAGGACGAGGCGATCACGCTGGCCAACGATTCTCCCTACGGCTTGTCGGGCTCACTGTGGACGCGCGACGTCGGCCGCGTCCTGCGCGTCAGCCGCGCGGTGCAGACCGGCGTGCTCTCCGTAAACTCCAGCTCCAGCGTTCATCTGGAAGCCCCGTTCGGCGGCTACAAGTCCTCGGGCGTGGGCCGCGAGCTGGGCCTGAAGGCGCTCGACCTCTACACCGAGATCAAGAGCGTTTTTGTCTCGGGCGTTTAAGGGACCGTGACCGCCGGACCCAAGAAGGACGCGCCGCCGAAATCATGGTCCGAGCGCCTCAAAGAAGCGCGCGAAGCGCTGGGCAACGTGCCGCGCGCGTTCGCTCTTTTGTGGGAGGCGGACCGCACAAGCGCGTCCTTGCTGGCGGTGATCACGGCGGTCAATTCGGCGATCGCGCCGGCGCAGGCGTGGGTGGCCAAGCTCATCCTCGACGGGGTGGTGACGTCCATCAAGCTGGGGCGCGCGCCGGCGGCGGGCCTGCGCGCGCTGGTGCCGTATATTCTCGTGGAACTGGCTCTGGCGCTGACCGGGGCGGCGGTCAACCAGGGCTTCCAACTTTTGTACGGCCTCATCGACCTGCGCCTGGGCTATCTCGTCACCAGCCGCATCGTGCGCAAGGCTATTTCTTTGGAGACGCGCTGGTTCGAGGACGCGGAGTTCTACGACAAGCTGCAGAACGCGCGCCGCCAGTCGGAGTACCGCGCCACGGCGGCGGTCCGTCACGGCTTCTTCGCCCTACAGAACGCGCTGACCTTGATCTCCATCGCGGCCATTCTGATCGCGTTCAATCCGTGGATCGCGCTGGCGCTGTGCGCGGCCGCGGCGCCGACGTTCGTGGTGCAGACGCGCTACAGCCGCCTGCTCTTCCGCCTGCAGACTTGGCGCGCGCCGGAGACGCGCGAGATGAACTACATCGAGCAGTTGCTGACTCAGGACGACGCGGTCAAGGAAGTGAAGCTTTTCGAATTGGGCGAGCCCTTGCTGAAGTCCCACCGGGACGTTTTAGAGCGCGTCTACCGGGAGGACGCAGCACTCGCGCGCCGACGTTCGGCGCTCAGCGTGGCCTGGGGCTCGCTATCGACGCTGAGCTACTACGGCGCGTGGGCCTGGATCGTGCGGCGTACGCTTGCAGGGGCGCTCACGCTCGGCGGCATGACGTTCTACCTGTCGCTGTTTCATCAGAGTCAGAATGCGTTTCAAGGCTTCCTCAACGACGTCGGAGAGCTTTACGAAAATGGGTTGTTCCTTAAAAACTTGTTCGACTTCCTGGCCATCACGTCGGAGCCCAGGATCGTGGACGCGTCGCCGCGTCCGTCCGAGGATCGAGCGCGCGGCGTGGAATTTGAGAACGTCTCCTTCCGCTATCCGGGGGCCACGGACTGGATCCTGGAGGATTTCTCGCTGAAGATCGCGCCGGGCGAAAAGCTGGCGCTGGTGGGCGAGAACGGGGCGGGCAAGACGACCTTGATCAAACTGCTGACCGGCCTCTACGAGCCGACGAGCGGCATCCTCCGTCTCAACGGCGTGGACCTGCGCCGCTTCACCGCCGAAGAACTGCACCGCCGCATCGGCGCCATCTTCCAGGACTTCGTCCACTACCAGCGCAGTCTGAGCGAGAACGTGGGCTTCGGCGACGTGGGACGCGTCGACGACCGGGCGGCGGTGGAGGCGGCCGGGGTCAAGGGCGGCGCGGATGCGGTCGCGAAGTCATTTGCCAAGGGCTACGACGCGCGCCTCGGCCGCTGGTTTGAGGACGGCCAACAACTTTCCGGCGGCCAGTGGCAGAAGGTCGCCCTGAGCCGGGCGTTCATGCGCGACGCCGACCTGCTCATCTTAGACGAGCCGACCTCGGCGCTGGACGCGGAAGCCGAGTTCGAAGTGTTCCAGCGCTTGCGACGCCTCAGCGAGGGGCGGACCGCCCTGCTGGTCTCTCACCGCTTCAGCACGGTGCGCATAGCCGACCGCATTCTTGTCCTCAAGAAAGGCCGCATCGAGGAGTTGGGAACTCACGCCGAACTGGTCTTGCGCGGTGGAACCTATGCGCGCCT
>JABEUV010000212.1 GCA_013044195.1 Elusimicrobiota bacterium
CTTGTCCTCAAGAAAGGCCGCATCGAGGAGTTGGGAACTCACGCCGAACTGGTCTTGCGCGGTGGAACCTATGCGCGCCTCTTCGAGCTTCAGGCGCGCGGCTACCGCTGACGCGGCGGTGGATTTGGCTGGCCGTCCCCTTCGCCTCAGAAGCCCGAGGCGAAGGAGCCGCCGGAGCCGCCGAACGTTCCGCCGCTGAGACCGCCGGGGGTGTTGCCTTGACCCATGGGCGCGGTGAGCGCCGAGCCGTTGAACGGCGTCGCGGCGGGCAAGGAGCCGGGAGCCGAGTTGGTGGTCGCTCCTGTGCCGCCGATCGCGCCGCCGACCGGCAGCGGCGCGCCCCAGGACACGCCGGCGGAGCGGCCCACGTTCGTGGCGGCGGCGGGATTCTGAGCGATCGCTCCCGCGGCGACGGTCTGAGAGCCCAGTCCTCCGGGGCCGCCGATGGCGGTGCCTAGCATCATCGTGCCCGCGACCGCCGGGCCGGCATTGCCGCGCGAGGCGGTGCTCCCGCCGGTGAGCGGGACGTGGCCGCTGAAGCCGCCGCCCAGACCGCTGAGGTGCGAGAGAGCGTGCGTGGAGCGGGCGGAGGCGCCGGGGGCGAAAAACGCCGTGCGCGGGGCGAAGCGCGCGGCGGCAAACGAGCGCAACGCCAACCCGGGCGCGGACCTGGAAGCGACGCGCGTCGCCGCGGCGCGCCCGCCGCGGGCCGAGGCATGCCCGCCGCCATGAGAGCTGCCGGACGCGAAGGCGGGGACGGCGGCGATCAGCAGGGCGGCGAAAATTTTCATAGGGCCTCCGACGTCTTTTCAAGTATAACCCCGGTCCGGGGATCGCGCCAGGGGCGCTGGGGCGTTCAGGAACGGCGCGGAAAAGCTAAAATCGCGGCGCAAAGCTTTAGGAGATACGATGACCCCGCTGAAAGATCTGAAGGCGTTCGCGCCCGTCGCCGCGCCGGCCCAGAACGAGTGGTTCGGCCACCCCAAGGGCCTCTATGTGCTCTTCTTCACGGAGATGTGGGAGCGCTTCTCGTACTACGGCATGCGCGCGCTTCTCGTGCTCTATATGACGAAGGTCCTGATCGTGCAGGCCGACCAGGGCATGACCGTTTTCGGCTACGCGGGCATCCGCGCGGGCATCCAGTGGTTCGTCCATCGAATGGGGATGTCGGGCACGATTTCGGTGCAGGCGCTGTCTTCGCAGATCTACGGGCTCTACACCGGCTTCGTCTACTTCACGCCGTTCTTCGGCGGGATTTTGGCCGACCGCGTGTTCGGTCAGCGCAAGTCCGTCTACATCGGCGGAGTGCTGATGGCGATCGGCCACTTCCTGATGGCCGTGCAAAGCATGTTCTTCCCTGCGTTGCTGTTCCTGATCCTGGGCAACGGCTGCTTCAAGCCCAACATCTCCACCCAGGTCGGCTTGCTCTATCCGGAAGGCGACCATCGCCGCGACTCCGCGTTCACGATCTTCTACATGGGCATCAACTTGGGGGCGTTCTTCTCGCCGCTGGTGTGCGGCACGCTGGGACAGACCGTCGGCTGGGACTGGGGCTTCGGCGCCGCGGGCGTGGGCATGCTCGTGGGTCTAGGCATCTATCACTTCGGCAAGCACCTGCTTCCGCCGGATCAGTTGACGCAGAAAGCCGCGTCTTCCGCGCCCGCCGAGAAAATCGAGACCACGGCCGCGGAGTGGAAGGCGATCGGCGCGCTGGTGTTCCTGTGCATCGTCAACATCGTCTTCTGGGCCGTCTACGAACAGCAGGGCAACACGCTCCAGCTTTGGGCCGATCAAAACACAAGTTGGCGGTTCTTCGGCGTGACCCTGCCCTCGACGTGGTATCAGTCCTTCAACCCGCTGTTCATCTTCCTGTTCGCGCCGGTGATGGACATGTTCTGGGGCTGGCAGGACAAGCGCGGCCGCGAGCCGTCGAGCGTGACCAAGATGGGCATCGGCAGCCTCCTGCTCGGCGCTTCTTTCGTCGTCATGATCGCGGCCTCGCGCGTGGTCGCTCCGGACGCGAAGGGCAGCCTCTTCTGGCTGGTCATGACCACGTGGATCCTGACGATGGGCGAGCTCTACCTGTCGCCGATCGGCCTGTCGCTGGTCACCAAGATAGCACCCGCCCGCATGGTGTCCATGCTGATGGGGATGTGGTTCTTGTCGAGCTTCTTCGGCAACTACCTGGCCGGCTTCATCGGCGGCTACTACAACGTGATGACGAAGGAAGCCTTCTTCGCCCTGCTGACGGGCATGGGCGTCGGCTCAAGCCTGATCTTTTTCGCCGCCAACAAGCCCTTTCGCAAGAGCCTGGGCCACGAGATTTAGAGCAGGCCGAAGTCTTTCAGCGCTTTCCTGAGCGTGGGGCGCGCCGCGGCCGACAGCGGCGTCAGCGGCAGGCGCGGTTCGGGACGGCACAGGCCCATCAGGCCGAGGGCGGCCTTCACTGGAATCGGATTGGTCTCGACAAAGAGCGCCTTGATCAGCGGGAACATCTTCAGGTGCAGCGCCGCCGCCTTCGCGACGTCGCCCTTGCGGAAAGCCGACACCAGCGCCGCGGTCTGCTTCGGCGCCACGTTGGCGACGACGGACACCACGCCGCGCGCGCCGACCGACATCATCGGGATCGTCAGGCTGTCGTCGCCGGAGAGCACCGTGAAGCCTTTCGGCGCCCGCGTCAGAATCTCGGAGACCTGGTCCAGACTTCCCGCGGCTTCCTTCACGGCGACGACGTTCGCGCAATCGCGGGCCAGGCGCGCGATCACGGCGGGGCTCACGTTGACCGCGGTCCGGCCCGGGATGTTGTAGAGCATGACCGGCAGGCGCGTGGCCCGCGCGACCGCGCGGAAGTGAAGGAAGAGCCCTTCCTGCGTCGGCTTATTGTAGTAGGGCGCGAGGACCAAAAGTGCGTCGGCGCCCAGGCTCTCGGCCTCGCGCGCGGCCTCGACGGCCTTCCAGGTCGCGTTCGTGCCGATGCCCGCGACGACGGGCACGTCGCCGCGCGATTCGGCGCAGGCCAACTCGAGCGCGCGTCGCGATTCTTCTTGATCGAGCGTCGCGGCCTCTCCGGTGGAGCCGCACGGGACCAGGCCCGCGGTCCCGCCCGCGATCTGACGGCGGATCAACGCGCGATAGGCGTCCTCGTCAAGGCGGCCCTTCGCGTCGAACGGCGTGACCAGCGCGCAATAGGAACCTTCGAATTTCATAAGGAAACCTCTCCGGTAAAAACGACGGCGCCCGGGCCTTCCAGCCGGGCCGCCGCGTCGTGAAACGACGCCTGCAGGATATCGCCGCCGCGCACGTGTACTTTCACCCGGTCGCCGGCCTTGCCGAGCGCCCGGGCCACGGCCGCGGCGGCGACCACGCCGGTGCCGCAGGCCAGCGTCTCGGCTTCGACGCCGCGCTCGTAGGTGCGCAGGAGCAGTCGGCCGCCCCGGAGCTCCACGAAATCCACATTCGCGCCGGCCGGGGCGAAGGCCCGATGAAAACGAAGCGCGCGCCCCAGACTTTTCACGTCGACCTTCTCGACGTCGGCGACGAAGACGACGGCATGAGGCGTGCCGGTGTCGACGAAGTGCGCCGTCCAGGCGCGTCCGGCGGCCTTCAGGCGCAGGCCCAGCCGCAGCCGCGAGGGCGGCGGCATGTCCACCTCGGCGCGACCGCGGCGGCCGAGCCGGATCGAGAGCGGCCCGCGAATCGTGTCGAGCGAAAACGCGCTCCCGGCGATCAGACCGCGCGACGCGGCCCACAAGGCGCCGCAGCGCGTGCCGTTGCCGCAGAAGGCGGCCGAGCCGTCGGCATTCCAATAACCCAGACGAATTCGGCCGTCGCGACGCGCGACGCAAAGCAGGCCGTCGGCGCCCACGCCGAAACGGCGGTCGCACAGCCGCCGCGCCAGCGCGGGGCCCGAGCGGCCGCGCGGCAAGCCCGCGAGAAGCACGAAATCATTTCCGGCTCCGGACAGCTTCCAGAATCGGAGCTTCATTTCGCGTTCGCGTTCGCGTCGCGAATTTTTTCGCGCTTCTGCGCCTCTTGCAACGCGGCGTCGCGCAGGACCGCGGCGGCGCGCGCGGAGAACGGGGCGTCGTCGGCGCGCGCGGAAAATGGTTCGAGTATTTTCGCAGCACCCGAAGGGTCCGAAGGCAGCAGCAGGCGCGCCCTGACCCACAGCGCGACCGGGTCGCCCGGCTCCACGGCGAGGATCGCGGTCGCCGCCGCGGCGGCGTCGTTGCGGCGGCCGGCTTCCAAAAGCCACAGCGCTTTGGCGCGCAGCACGCCGGTGCCGCCTCCCAACGCCGCGGCCGCGTCGAGTTGAGCGAACGCGCCGGGGTAGTCGTCCTGCGCGCGCAGAACGAAGGCCAGGAGCACGTGCGCGGCGGCGTCGTTCGGCGCGAGGTCCAGGGATTTGTGCAGAGCGTACTCGGCCGCCGTCGGCTCGCGCAAGTCGAACAGCACCCCGGCGTAATCGCGCCAGGCGTCCGCCTGCGCGGGCCGAGCTTCAAGAGCGCTCTCGTAGTGCGCGGCCGAACGATCGAGAAATCCAAGGCGGCTTTCGATCTCGGCCAAACCAAGGTGAGCGCGCCAGTTCTTCGGCTCGTAGCCGAGCGCCAGCTTGAACAGTTCGCGCGCGTGCTCGTCGAGACCGTCGTGGTGCAGAAGACTCCCCTCGTGCGTCAGCAGAACGACGCTTTTCGGAAAAAGGCCGGTGCCCACTTGATATTCGCCCAGTGCCGCGTCGGGCCTCCCCAGCGCTTCGAAGGCTTCTCCGCGCAGAAGATACGCGTCGCGCAGGTCCGGACTGCGCAAAGTCTGCATGAAGACCGGGTTCAACGCGGTCAGTACGTCCGCGGATCGGCCCTGAGCGCTCAGCGCGCGAACCGTCTGAAGCGGTTTGCCGTACGCGGGCCCGAACGGCCACCACGCGGCGCCCGCGGCGGCGGTGCAGAAGAGCAGAGCGCTTGAGAACGCCAGCGGACGCGTCGTCACCTTGCGGCCCCCGCGCTCTCGGCCGACCAGCCGGGCGCAAGAAGAGGGATTGAGGCCAGGATCAGACTTTCTTCCGCGGCGGGCAGGCGCTTGGCCGCGGCGATCACGCCTTTGTCGAGCGCTTCGGGGATGCGCTGGGAATCGAACATGCCAATGCCGCCGACCGGCGGTTCGATCAAGAAATTCGCCTGGCGGCGCTGCTCGCGCGACAGGTAGGCGCCGCGGATGTCGATGACCTGCTCCAGCGCGTCGAGGACGCTTTTCGGGCGCGCGGCGGTGAAGTCCGTCTCGGTGACGCTGGCCAGCGTCCACTGCGCGCCGAGCAGGCGCGCGGCGTCGACCGGGATGTAGTCGACGACGCCGCCGTCGACCAGGAAACGGTGGCGGTACTCGAGCGGCTGGAAGATGCCGGGCAGGTTCATGCTGGCGCGCACCGCGGTGGCCACGTCACCGTCGCGGAAGATGATCGCTTCGCCGGTGTAGATATCCATCGACACGCACGCGAACGGCTTGAGCAAACGGTCGAACGTCATCCCGTGCAGCGTGAGCCGGATCATCTTCTCGGCGTTCTCCGAGGAGAGCAGGCGGTCGAAGAGGATCAGAAAGATCAGGCTGCGGACGGACAGGTTGGCTCCCGAGTCCATACGCAGGTTTATTGCGATCTTCCACATGCGCTCCAAGGGGATGCCGCCGGCGTAGAACGAGCCGACGACGGAGCCCATCGAGGTTCCGGCGACGACGTCGATGGGGAATCCCGCGTTCTCCAGCACGCGGATCACGCCGACGTGCGCGACGCCGCGCAGGGAGCCGGCGGAGAGGACCAGGCCGACTCTGGGGCGCCGGCCGACGGGCGCGCGGCGCACCTCGCGCCATAAGTGGTCGCGCAGAAGCCCGTCGGCGGAGAGGTCGGGTGCGGCGAGGACGGGCCCGGCGGCGGCGAGCAGAGCGAGCGCGAGGGCTACGGCGCGCCTCAAGGCTCCAGGTCCTCCCGGCCCACGGCGCGTTCGAGCTGCGCCCGGGCCAGGAGGTGCTCGGTGACCGCCGTCAGATAGGAGAGCTTCAGCTCGGTGAGCGCTCCGCTGGCGCGGATCTTAGACATCACGTCCCCTGTTTTCCCGGAGGCCGCGTGGAACATCGCCTCGACGCGCTTCCATTGGCGTTCGCGCCGCGGCAGTTCGTCCTGCCAGTAGCGCAGGCTCTCGGCCGCCTGTCGGACTTCCAGGCGCACGCGGTCCTGAAGCTCGGCGCGGGTGAGCTGGCCCTGGCGCTGTTCGGCGCGCTTCTCCGTGATCTGGCTCCAGAAGTCGTAGGCGAACGGCAGCTTCATGCCGACCGACAGGTCCCAGTTGTTCCTGTTGATCGGGAAATCCTGAGCGGTGACCGCGTAGTCTCCGGAGAGGAACACGCTGGGGTAGCGGCGACTCATCGCCAGGTTGACGCCGATGGCGTCCATCTGCGCCTTGTAGGTCTGCGACTGGAGCTCGGGGCGCTGGTCCATGGCCCAGAGCACGGCCTTCTCCACTTCGACGTTCAGGGGCTTGGTTTCGAGCTTGCCCTCGACGCGGAACGGCGTGTCGAGCTCCAGGTGCAGGGATTTAAGGAACGTCAGCCGCGCCGCCTCCAGGTCGTGGGCGTTTTCCGAAGCCCGCGCCCGCGCCGCCGCGAGAGCCGATTGCGCCTCGATCGCCTCCCAAGTCCCGAGAGCGGAGTCCTGCGCGAACGCGTCGATCTCATGCACGTATTCGTCGGACGCCTTCGCTTTCTCCTGGGCGAGCAGAAGGCGGTAGAACGACTCCTTGACCTGCAGCGTCAGGTCCATCTTCACCGAGTCGCGGGTCGTCTTCGCCTGTAGGTAGGCGGCCTGGGTCAGCTTGAGGGTGTTCAGCGTGCGCTGGCCTTCGTACAGCGGGAGGTTGAAGTAGGCGCCGCCGGAATAGAGGTTGTTGCTGTTGATGCCCTGCTGGCCCTGGGGAAACAGCAATAGGTTGTGAAAATCGCCCGAGAGGGCGAACGGGTAGAGCGAGTTGTACTTCGTGGCGCTCGCCTGGACGCCGACCTCGGGCAGGAACGCGATCTCCGCCTGGGTCACGCGCGAGTCGGCGATGATCAGTCCCTGTTCGGCCGACTGCAGGCGCGGGTCGTTTCGCACCAGTCGCAGCGCGTCGTCGATCGAGTACACGCGCTCCGGAGAGCCGGGAGCGGCCTGGTTGGGTGCCTGCGCTCCGGCCCAGGGAGAAAACAACGCGGCGGAGAGGACGGCGGCCAGTGCTCGTCGCATCGTTGTCCTTAGACCCGGAACGACCTCGTCAAATGTTCAAGCTCAAGTTTCAGGTCTTTGAGTTCCGCGCGCGCGACATCGGCGCCCGCGGGCAGCCGCTGAGCGATGCCGTCGGTGCGCTCGGCCAGGCGCTCGGCTAAGTTGCGATCTTTTTGCACGAAGGCCTGCAGGCTTGCGACCATGCCGTTGAACTCCTCCTGTAATTCGAGGAGCTCGTCGCCGGTGCGCAGGCTGACGCGGTGAGTGAGGTCTCCCGCGCCGACCGTCTGCGCGCTCTTCTCGAAGCGGTAGATCGGACCGGCGAAGCGGTGTGAGACATAGAGCGAGACGACGAGCATCAGCCCTAGGTACAACGCGACCTTGACCGCGAGTACGTCGTTGAATCGGGTCAGGCCGGAGATCGCGACGGGGCACTCGGTCGTCATCACGCGGGCCAGCGAATAGTAAACGTCCCCGCCCACGATCAGCGAGGCCGCAAGCACGCTCAGAAACACCATGGCGATGTAGCGCAACTGGAGAGAGCGCTTGACGAGGACGGTCTTGCGCTGGAACGTGCGGGCGTCGCTTTTTGGTTGGGTCATCGTTCCCCTAGAGAAGGTCGTCGGCGAACTTCAGCCACTCCTTCGTCACGGTCTTAAGCTGTGCGGTCGCGGCCTCCAGGCTCACCGGGACGACGGCGTCGCCCTTCAGCGCGACCATGTGGCCGAACTTTCCCTCATGGACAAGTTCGGCGGCCTTCACGCCGACGCGCGTGCCCAGGATGCGATCGAACAAAGTGGGCGCGCCGCCGCGCTGGATGTGGCCGATGACCGCGTGGCGCGTTTCCAGCTTGGTTTCGGTCTCGATGATCTTGGCCAGCCGCTCGCCGACGCCGCGGTCCTTGAGAATCATGTGGCCGAACTCGTCGAGCTTCTCGTCTTTCTTCTCGCCGGGAATGTCGACGGCCTCCGAGGCGACGACGAGTGCGACTTTCTTCTTGGCGTGGGCGGCCTTCACCTTCGCGCACATATCGGCGATGTCGACGGGGCGCTCGGGCAGGGCGTAGTAGTCCGCGCCGGCCGCGATGGCCGTATACAGGGACACCCAGCCCGCGTGGCGGCCCATGACCTCCAGGACCATCACGCGGCGGTGGGAGCGGCCGGTGTCGACCAGGCGCTCGGCCGCATCGACGGCGATCGTCACCGAGGTGTCGAAGCCGAAGGTGTAGTCGGTCGCGTTCAAGTCGTTGTCCATCGTCTTGGGCACGCCGATCACGTTGGCCTTGTGCTCTTTGAAGAGCTTGGCGGCCACGCCCAACGTGTCCTCGCCGCCCAGGGCGACGAGGGCGTGGAGGTTCAGCTTTTTAAACGTTTCCAGAACGGCGGGCACGCCGCCTTCCTTCTTGTAGGGATTGGTGCGTGAGGTGCCCAGGATCGTGCCGCCCTTGCCCACGATTTCGCGGACGTCGTCGCAACCCAGCGGCTTGGCGTCGGCCAGGATCATGCCTTTCCAGCCTTCTTGAATGCCGACGCACTCATAGCCGAGTTTGGCGGCCTTCAGCACGACGCCGCGGATGGCGGGGTTGAGTCCGGGGCAGTCGCCGCCCCCGGTCAGGATCGCGATGCGCTTGGCCATAAATGAGTTCTCCTGGAGGAGTCTAGAAATTTCCGGCGTATTTGAGCTGAACGACGCGCTCCGGCCCGCGCCGCTGTCCGTCCGAGAAGTAGCCGCCGGCGCCGACCGAGCGTACGGCGAAATCCACCTCGAAGTTCGGCGTCAGATAGGCGCGCACGCCCAAGTTGACGCGGCTGTTCGAGAAGTTGGCGATGTTGTCCCACTCCGCCAAGAGGGAGGCCTTGTCGCGGATGTTGAGCGTCAGCGGCAGACTGCCGTAGATCCTGTTGGAATTGAAATCGGACACGTTGATCGACGGATGGATCTGGAGCTGGGGGATGCCGATCTCGCGCGTGGCCACGACGTAGAAGCCGCGCTGGCGCTCGTCGTAGCGCTGCGTCCGCATGTTATACAAATATCCCTGGCCGTCGTAGCCCATGGCGAGTGCGGGCAGGGACGCATCGCCGTCGTAGAGACGGTAGCGCACCTGGGCGGCCGGCGCGCGCGCACGGATGTTTTTCTCGTTGCCGATCAGGCCGTCGACGGCCGCGGAGGCGCCGAGGTTGAGTCCGGGGTAGACGCCGAACGAGGCGTACTCCAATAGACCGCCGTTCGAATAGAAGCGCGAGCGCGACGAATATCCGCCGTAGTCCAGCACCGAGGCCGTCGGCGCGTCGATCACGTCGATGTCGGGCTGAAGACCGGCGGCGGGCGCGTCGGCAACGGCGGCCTTCGCGCGGATCTTCGGGGAGGCGACGGTCGCGTCGTCGGCGCGCGCCGGGCGGGAGAAGGACAACGCGGCGCCGAGCGCCAGCAGGAGACCCGCGCGCGATCGCGGGTTCACGCGGACTTGGCCAGAAGTGCGGCGACGCGCTCGTGGAGATTCTTCATCTCGAAGGGCTTCTGGATGACCTCCATGGCGCCGCTCATCAGAGCGATGCCTTTCTCCTTAACCGTGTCCCGGCTGGTCATGATCATGATGCGCGGCGCCTTGTCGCCCATCTTGTTGGTCAGTTCGTAGGCGACGTGGTAGCCGTCGATGTAGGGCATCATCACGTCGAGAAGGACGAGGTCGAGCGTCTCTTTGAGCGCGAACTCCAGCGCTTCCTTGCCGTTGACCGCGCCCAGCACGTCGTAGCCCTGGTAGCCCAGGTCCATTTTCAGCAGGTCGAGCAGGTCCGGGTCGTCATCGGCGATGAGAATTCTCTTTTTATCCGCCATGATTTTTCGCGCCGCGGCGCGACCGCGATTCTAGCAGATTTGCAAGGGTACGGGGCGTCAAGCGCTGTTAATACCGGCTGGACGCGCTGAGAAAGTCGGCCAAGGCGAGGGCGGCTCCGCGTGGATTGGTTCCAAGCGCGAATGTCCGGGTCTGGACGCGGCGCAAAAGCGCGCGGGCGGTGCGCGCGCGAAAGAAGGCGTCGCGCGTCAGCCCCCAGGCATCGGTCGGGCGCAGTCGGTACTCCGCCATCTGCGCGACGCCGTGGCCGACCACGAGCCCGGTCAAGAGTGCGGTCGCGGCGGAGAGGTCGCCGATCGCGGATATTTTGGGGGCGCCAGCGCTTTTGCGGCCGATAAGGAGCCAGCGCACGGGCAGGCCGCCGCGCACTCGATCGCGAAAAAAATCGTAATCAACGACGCGCTTGGGCGCGTAGTCGCTCCGCAGAAACGGCCTCACCCAGCGCTCCGGCACCTCCGACAGGTCCGCGCTGGGCCGAAAGCCCATGCGCAACGGGAACGCGTGCGCCGTGGCCGTGGAATCGACCAGCGGCGTGTCGTCGGAAAGGATCCCCGCTTCGGTGTGCCGCAGGAGCGCCAACGCCAATTCGCTCTTGCCGCCGCCCGAGGGCAGAAGCAGGAGTCCCGCGGAGTTTTTCCATTCGAAGCCGAGGGCGTGCACGCGGTGGAGCCCCACCGCGTCAAGCGCTTCGCCCGCGCGCGAAAGGACGAGAAGGTAGCCCAGTTCGCGCAGGCGCTCGGGCGAGGCGGACCAAACCTTTCCCCGGCGCGTCGTGAAATCAAAGGCCGCGGCCGCGCCGTCGGCATACGATATGCGGCGTTCTCCGTGGCCGACGCATATCCGGTGACCGCGGCCGATCCATAACGGCCAGCCGTCCAGGCGTCCGGGCGAAGGGGCTTGGCCGATTAGTTCGAGCTCCTCTGCGAAATCGGTGAGGTCGGCGCGGACAAAGAAGGCGAAATCCCTTCGCAGTTCTTCCAAGACCTGCGCGTCGCCGCTGAGGCGCGCCCGCCAGCCGTGAATATCGAGCCGCAGTTCGCTCATGCTCCGGCCCGGGCGCGCCGGTAAATCCGCGCGTAACGGCGGGCGCGGTCTTCCCATGACTGCGCGGCGGCAAAGCTCCGGCCGCAGCGGGCCAAACGCCGACGGAGCGCCGGGTCGCGCCAGAGCTGGAGGAGGCCGCTTTCCAGGGCGCGCCAGTCGCCCGGCGCGAAGAGCCAGGCCTCCCGACCGTGCGTCCAGGCGCGCGCCGCGCCCGTGCGCGCCGCCAGCACGGCCCGGCCGGCGGCCATGGCTTCCAGCGCGGCCAGGCCGTAGGTTTCCGCGCGGGACGACGAGACGAAAAAGCGCGCGCGGAAGAGCTCCTCGCGCAGACGGCGGTCGCCGATCCGGCCCAGAAAGCGGACGCGGCCGCCGAGCCCAAGGCGGCGCGCGAGCTCCTGGTAGTGCCCGCCCGAAAAATCGCCGCCGCAGATCGTCAGGCGCGCGGCGGGTTCCTTCTCCAGAAGTCCGCGAAATGACCACAGTAGAAGATCAACGCCTTTGTAGGGGGCCAGTCGCGCCGCGGCCATGATACCGCCGGTTCCCGAGCCAGCGGCCGCAAGCCAGTCGCGACCGACGCCGTTGCCGACGACGGACATCTTGCCGGCCGCGTCCGGGTAGACGGCGCGCACCGCGCGCGCCAAATGCGGGGTCAGCGTAGTCACTTGCCGCGCGGCGCGCACCTGCGCGGCGATCATTCGGGTTTGTGCCGCCGTGCGGCGCGGATGGTCCGGATGATCCAAATCTTGGAAAGTCAGAACGAGGCGAGCGCCCGCTGTCCGCGCGGCGGCCAGCAGCGTCCACGTCGCGGCGGGCAGTCGGCCCGCGCAGTGGAGGTGAACAATGTCCGGAGCGAATGTCAGCAGTCGGCGGGGCCGGCTCGGATCGAAGGCGTGTGCCGTAAGGCCTTCGCTCGCCAGCGCTCGCGCCAAGCCCCGGCAAACGCGGCCATAGGTCGGATCACTGAGCCGAGTGGCCGGGAGAAGGGCTATTTTCATCGGACCGACGGGGCCGACGCAGCGCTTACAACGGGACGGCGCCGGGACGCTGGAAGCGGCGCGCCAGCTCGTCGCGGTTGAGCGAGAGGATCGCGCGGCGGCCGTGAGGGCAGGCGGAGCCGTCCTTGCAGTCCTTGAGCTGGTCGAGGAGCTTGTAGGCTTCCTCTTCGCCGAGGCGGTCGTGGGCCTTCACCGCGGCCTTGCAGGCGATGGTGGCGATCGCGTCGTGGCGCAGGGCCGCCGCCTCGTCGACGGGATCGGCCAGCGCGTCGACCACGCGATGGAGCAGGCGCTTGACGTCTTCGGCGGCGTTGAAGATCGCCGGCATGGCGGTCGCGCGCAGTCCGGTGCGGCCGTGAGCCTCGATCTCGAAGCCCAGGCGGCGCAGGCGGTCGGCCTTGTCCAGGACCATGCGCACGGCGGACGCGGGCAGTTCGACGGGGACCGGAAGCATCAGCTTCTGCGACTTCGCGCCGCCGTGCTCCAGCTCCTTCATCAAGGTTTCGAACAGGATGCGCTCGGCGGCGGCGTGCTGGTCGAGGACGAAGAGTCCCCCGGCGGCCTCGAACACCAAGTAGCTGCGCTCGATCTGGCCCACGTAGCGAAACGGCGGCGTGTACCACGCGGGCGCGCCCTCCGGCGCGGACAGCGCCACGTCGGGTCCCAGCTTCAACTGCTTGAACTCGTCGGGCAGGAGCGCGCGGCCGCCCAGATAATAGCCGTCGGGCGCGTTTTCAGCGGAGATGTTTTGAGCGGGCTTCGGCGCGGCCTCCGGGACGACGGCCAGCGGAGCGTCGGCGGCGGTGGACGCGCCGCCGGGTTCGGCCGTGATGGGTGCCGCGGCTTTCGCCTTGGCCAGCGCCGAAGCGGTCAGGCCGGAGATCAAGGCGAAGATGTCTCCCTCGTCTTTGAAGCGGACCTCGCGCTTGCCGGGATGGACGTTGACGTCGAACGCGTCGGGCGGCAATTCCAAGAGCGCGACGCACACTGGGTGCTTGCCGCCGGGGCGTTCGGCGTAGGCTTTGTACAGCGCCTGCTGGAGAACACGCGAGACGACGGGGCGCTTGTTGACGAAGAAATATTGGAAGTTGCGCGAACCGGCCAGCTTGTCCAGGGGGCTGACGAGCATGCGCAGGCGCACGCCCGGGCGCTCGGCGTCGATGGGCAGCAGGCCGCCGGCCAGGTCGTCGCCGAGCACGGCCGAGGCGCGCATGTCGAAGTCGGTGAAGACGTCGCCGGAGTTTTCGGGCTCGAAGCGCAGAACCGTGCGGCCCTCGGCCTTGTAGACGAAGCGCACGCCGGGGTTGGCGAGGGCGGCCTCCTCCACCACGGCGGCCAGTTTGCCGCGCTCGAAGCCGTCCGATTTAAGAAACTCCAATCGCGCCGGCGTGTTGTAGAACAGGTCCTTGACGTAGACCGTCGTTCCGGAGATCGCGGGCGAGGGGCCGTCGGAGACGCGCGCGCCTTCGCTGGTCACACGCCAGCCGGTGGCCGCCCCGGCCGGCGCGCTGGTCACCGTGATCTTGGCGACCGCCGCGATCGCGTACAGCGCCTCGCCGCGGAAGCCGAAGGTGGACAATCGATCAAGGTCCTCGAAGGCGCTGAGCTTGCTGGTCGCATGGCGGCCAAGGCAGAGCTTGACGTCCTCGGCGTCCATGCCGCAGCCGTCGTCGACGACGCGCAGGGACTGACGCCCCGCGCCCATGGCCTCCACGTCGATGCGCGTCGCACCCGCGTCGAGAGAGTTTTCCAGCAATTCTTTCAGCATCGAGGCCGGGCGTTCGACCACTTCCCCGGCGGCGATGCGCGAGTACACGTCTTCGGCGAGTTGTTTGATGGCGGGCATCAGAGTTTCTTCTTGAGCGCGACCAGGGCCGACAAGGCCTCAAGCGGCGTCATCGTGTCGGGATTAAGCAGCTTCAGTGTGTGGAGCACGGGATTTTCCTCGAACAGCGGCAGTTCCGGTTCCGGCGCCGCGCCCGCGCCGTGGGCCGCCAAGCGGCCGGAGGCGGATTCGTTTTCCAGGCCGGACAGAAGCACGTCGGCGCGCGCGATCAGCGAGGCGGGCAAGCCGGCGAGGGCCGCGACATGAATTCCGTAGGAGCGGTCGGCGGGCCCGGAACCGATCTTGTGCAGGAAAACCACCTCGACGGCGCCCTCCGCGTTGCGCCACTCCTTGACCTCGACGTTGGCGTTGACCACGCCGGGCAGGGATTTGGCCAGCGCGGTCAGCTCGAAGTAGTGCGTGGCGAACAAGGTGCGCGGGCCGCGCGGTAGGCTCTCGTCCTGGTCGGTGCCTTGCGCGGCGTAGGCCGAATGCAGGTGCTCAAGCACGGCCCACGCAATCGAGATGCCGTCGAACGTGGACGTGCCGCGTCCTACCTCATCAAGCACCACCAGCGAGCGCGCGGTCGCCGAACGCAGGATGTGGCTGGTCTCCTTCATCTCGACCATGAACGTGGAGTCGCCCTGCGCCAGCGCGTCCTGCGCGCCGATGCGCGTGAGGATCTTGTCGACGATGCCCACGCGCGCGGACTTCGCGGGGATGAAGGACCCGACCTGCGCCATCAGCGCGATCAAGGCGTTCTGGCGCAGATAGGTGGACTTGCCCGACATGTTGGGTCCGGTCAAAATCGCGATCTGCGGGTCGCGCGCGTTGAGCTTCAGCGAGTTCGGCACGAAGGTCCCGGCCGACAGCAGGGCCGCGAGCACCGGATGGCGGCCGTCGACGATGTCCAGATCATAGGAGAGATCTACTTTCGGCTTTACAAAATCGTGCATCGCGGCGGCCGACGCCAGCGATTGAAACACGTCGAGCTCCGCCAGCGTCTCGGCGAGCTTCAGCAGGGCCGCGTACGGCTCCAGCGCCGCCGCGCGCGCTTCTTCAAAGAGCCGCGCTTCCAGGCGCAGTATTTTCTCCTCGGCGGAGAGTATC
>JABEUV010000213.1 GCA_013044195.1 Elusimicrobiota bacterium
GTCCCCGCCGCCGAAGCGCCCCCGCCCGCCGAGACGGCTCCCGCGCCGGGCGGCGGCGATCCGTCGACGCGCTTGGTCCTCCTCGTCGACGACGACGAAGATTTTCGCTCCTTGCTGGAAGCCTCCATCAAGAAGGAAGGCTTCCGCGTGATCGCGGCGGAGAACGGCCGCGACGCGGCGACGAAGCTGGAGCCGGACGCCCCGGATCTGGTGATCACGGACCTGATGATGCCGGGCGAAGGCGGCTACGAATTCATGCGCGCTCTGCAGTCGGCGGGCCACGGCGGCGTGCCGGTGATCCTCGTGACCGGGGCGGTGCTCGACCCTTCGACCATCGCGGCGATGCGGCAGGACGCCAACATCATCCACACGTTCGCCAAGCCGGTCAAGATCGCGGCACTGATGAGCGCGATCCACGTCAAGCTCGGCACCAGCCGGCCGAAGGCGGCGGACGCCGGAGCCGAAAGCTTCTAGAGCCCTGGCGCGGCCGGCGCGTCCAGTGCCGACAGCAGTTCGTCTAGAAATGCGGCGTGGTCCCAGGCAGAGATGTCGATGGACAGTCCCAGCCGCACCACGACCAAGCCGCGCGACGCAATCACGGTCAGGCACTGGCCTTCGTGGCCGAGCGCGTGAAAGGCGTCCGCGGGCAGTCGCGCGGCCGCGGCGGTCTGGCCGCCCAGTTCTTTGGAGAGCTTCAGCCACCAGTGCGCGCCGTAGCGTCCCTGCGGCGATTGCGGGGTGGGTGTGGTCAGGAAGCGGACCCAGCCCTCGGCAAGAAGTCGGCGGCCGTCCCAGACGCCGTCCTGCGCCATGAGCAGTCCCAGGCGCGCCCAGTCGCGCGCGGTCGCGAAGAGATACGACGAGGCCACGAACGTGCCGGACGCGTCCGCCTCCAGCGTCGCGTCGGAGAATCCCAGAGGTTCGAACAGGGCGCGGCGCGGCCAGTCCGGGTAGTCGCGCTCGCCCAAGGTTCGGCGCGCGATCAGCGACAAGATGTTCGACGTGCCGCTGGCGTATTGCCAGCGCGCGCCGGGAGGCGCCTCGAGCGGTCTTGCGGCGGCGAAGGCGCCGGCGTCGGGCTCGACGAAGAGCATGCGGTTGACGTCGGAGGACATGTCGGAGTAGATTTCCGAAAAAAGCAGCCCGCTGCGCATGCGCAGGAGATCCTCCAGCGTTATGTCCGCGCGCCGGTCTCCGGGCCCGGCCCACTGCGGCAGAAGTCCGCGCGAGGAAGCCGACAACCGCCCCTCGCCGATCAAGCCGCCGAGCAGGACGGCGAACGCGCTCTTGGTCATCGACCAGCCGCACAGCGGCGTCGCCGGGGTGAAGCCCGGAGCGTAAGCCTCGGCCAATAGTTTCCCGTTTTGAACGACGACGATCGCGCGCGTGCGGCGCTTGCGCCGCGGCTCATGTTCCGCAAACGCGTCTTTCAGGACGCGCGCGACGGCGGCGGGTGGCGCGGTTGGGGTCGCGTCGCCCGCGGGCCAGGGCGCGTCCGCGCGGTGCGTTGAGGCGCGCGGCGGCGGGGGCGGCAGGAGCGCGACGGGGCCGGCCTCCAGAGCCGCCCCATAGCCGGGCCTCAGCACGGCCCGGCGCTCTCCCCAGCCGAAAAAAGAAACGCTCACCCTGCGGCGTTCGCGGTCGACGCGCGCGCCAAACAGGCGCAGGGCGCGGTAGGCCTCGGCGGAAACCTCATCGGCGCGCTCGACGTCGAGGTCCAATCCCGACACGAACAGCGCGGAGCACAGGACCTTGGCTTTGTAGGCGGCGCCGACGGCGAGCAGATCGCGCAGTCGCGCGGCGATCCATTTCGCGCCCAGGGCGGCAACCAGAAGGCCCAGTGCGTACGCCGCGGGCGTCACTCGAAGTCGGCTTCGGTCGGCGGCTCGCGGCGCAGGTCGCCGGGACCGATGACGACGGTCACGACCGGGCTCACCCAGCGATCGCCGAAGCGCGTGACGATGCACAGGCGGTAGTGCCAGGCGCCGACGGAGAGCTTTCCGTCCTCAAAGCGCGTCGCATCCGCGCCGTCGGCGGAAAAAAGCGCGGGCGTGACGGGATACTCCAGCTTCGCGTCCGCGGACTTGACCAACTGATAGGACTTGAAGTCGTCGCGCTTGTAGCGCCGCCAGGTCAAAATCACGCGACCGTCGTTGACGCGCGCCTGCAATCCCATGATCGGGATCTCGACGGGAGGGCGCAAAGCGGGAGCCGCGAAAGCCGCGGACACGCAGGCAAGCAGAACGGCGGCATAAAGGCTCAGGCGCATCGTCGGTCCGATTGTAGCAATTCGTCCGCGCGGGTGATCGCCGGCGCGTAGGTTCAGTCGTTGTGGGCGAGAGTCTTCAGGGCGCGAAGGACCCGCGCGCGCTTGCGCGGGGGCAAGTCGCGGACCATCGCTTCAAGCTTCCCGGCCCAGCCGTAGTCGGGCAGACGGCGCGCCGGCACGTCGGCGAACATCCGCGCCAGCGGCAGGGCCAGCGCGTCGGCCAGCTTCTTGACCATGTTGACGCTGGGAACGGTCTTGCCGTGCTCGATGCGGCTCAGGTGGGCGGCGTCCAGTCCCGCCGCCTCGGCCAGTTCGCTTTGCGTGAGGTGGCGCGCCTCCCGCTCCGCCTTGACGCGCCGTCCCA
>JABEUV010000214.1 GCA_013044195.1 Elusimicrobiota bacterium
GACCGCAACGTCCAGTCCGAAGTAGACGCCCGCGCCCGCGCCCACCACGCCGCTCGCCTCAAGCCAATCCGTCCCGTCCCAGCGCGACGGCGCCGTCGCCAGGTCGCGCGCGTCGGAGACGAAGCCGCGCAGATAGTCCACGTCCAGACGCTCCGGCGGCGCGTCCGCCGCCGCGGCGGGACCCGACGCGACCAGGATCAAGACGGCAAGAGCGCGCCGAGCGCGCGCGGATCGGCAAAGCACCCGGCGATCCTACAAAGATCGCGCTTCCGCCGCTTGCCCCGCTCTTCAGTATAATGGGCCCAGGACCGACCACGAGCGTCTCGTCAAGCACGACGGCGAGCAGTTCGGCATCATAAAAGGGGGTACCGATTATGGGGGGCGAAGAGACCCTAAGGGAACGATTTGAATTCTTGCAGACGCTGATCGACGCCGTCCCCAACCCGATCTTTTACAAGGATCTAAAGGGGGCATATCTTGGCTGCAACAAGGCGTTCGAGGAATTCTTTGGCCGCCGCCAGGAAGAAATAAGAGGGAAATCCGTTTATGACATGGGGCCCAAGGAGATCGCCGACCGCTACGCCGAAAAGGATAATGAGCTGTTAACCCATCCCGGCAAACAAGTTTACGAATGGAAAGTGGTGAATAAGCAAACCGGAGAAACCCGTGAGGTGATATTTAACAAAGCGACGTTTACCGACTCCTCGGGACAGGTCGCCGGTTTGATCGGAGTGATCTATGATATCACCGAACACAAGAAGCTTGAGCTGGCCCTGCGTCGATCGGAGAAGCTCTCCGCGGTAGGCCAGCTCGCCGCGGGCGTGGCCCATGAGATAAACAATCCGTTGGGAGTCATTCTCGGCTTTTCCCAGGGGATGCTTAGCCGGATCAAAAACGACGACAACATGGCCATGCCCCTTCAATCCGTAGTCCGCGAAGCTTTGCGCTGCAGGAGTCTGGTGCAGGATCTGCTGGTATTTTCCAGGGCTCAAAAAAACGATCAATGGGAAAAGTTCGATCTGAATACGGCGCTGGATTCAGCCATTTCTTTGATCCAGGCTCAGACCAAAACCAGAAGCGTGGAGTTGGTTGTGGAAGCGGGCCCGGATCTTCCCGAAATTTCCGCCGATAAACGCCAGCTTCAGCAAGTTCTTGTCAATCTGGCCAATAATGCCTTTGATGCGATGCCTCAAGGCGGAACTCTGACTGTTCGCACGGGGCTTTCCGGGAAACACCCCGGATATCTGGAGATATTCGTGCGGGACACGGGCACGGGCATTCCCAAAGAAGTTCAAACGAAAATATTTGAACCGTTTTTTACGACCAAAGAAGTCGGCAAGGGCACCGGATTGGGCCTTTCGCTGACATATGAAATAGTGCAGCAGCACAACGGCATCATTGAACTGGTAAGCGAGGAAGGAAAGGGAACGACCTTTACCGTCTGTCTGCCTATTAACAAGAAGCCCCCGACCAGGCCATGACCGTGTCGCCCGAGACGCTCTGGGAGATGGCCGCCCGCAACCATGTCGCGCTGCCCGTGGGAAGCCTTCCGGAACTCCGCGCTCTTTATAATTTCGAATCATTCGATAAATTCGTCGCGTTGTGGCTGGCGATGTGCGCCTGCTTCCGCGACGACGCGGATTACGAACGCATGGTCGACGGCTTCGCCGCGGACTGCATCCGGCACAACATCCGCTACGTCGAAGCCCACTTCACCCCGTTCAACCATGAAAAATTCGCCATCGGCGGCGAGCGAGCGCTCGCCGTCGTCACGCGGAGGCTGGAGGACGTCCAGGCCTCGCGCGGACCGGTCGTGCGCCTGATCGCCGACATCCCCAGCGAAGCCGGCGAGGAAGCCGGGGAGTACACCGCCGGCCTGCTCGAGCGCGAGAGCAATCCCTTCATCGTCGCTCTGGGTCTGGGCGGTCCCGAAGCGGGCTTCCCGCGCCGGCGCTTCGCGCCCTATTTCGAACGCGCGCGGCGCGTCAGCACGGCGTGCGGGCCGCTGAGGACCCCGACGTCCTGCGCCTACTCGCCGAGCGCGGCGTCTGCTGCGACGTGGCCCTCACCAGCAACGTCTGCCTGAAGGTCGCGGCCGATCTCGCCTCGCACCCTTTGCGCCGCCTGACGCAGGCCGGCGTTCCCGTCACGCTCAGCACCGACGATCCGCCTTTTTTCAACACCGACCTGACGCGGGAGTATCTATGCGCCCGCGACGTGATGGGGTTCAGCCGCGAAAAACTGCGTCAGTTCAATTTCAACGGACTGCGCCACGGCCTGGCCGACACGGCCCTGCGGCGCAAACTGCTTCTGGAATTCGAAGCGTTCGGCGTCTGACGCGCGCGCCGGGCGCCGCCGCTCAGGGCTTTAGAAAAAGATACAGGCTTTTCAGGAAGTCGGAGAGATCGCCGTTGACGATCGTCATGTCCACGGGCGCGGAATTCATGACGCCGGTCAGGCGGCCGCCGGCCGCGTCGAAGGCCAATTGAACCGGCGCGCCGTTGGCGCTGCCCGCGACCGTGCCGTCGTCAAGGCTGAAAGTCAGGTTCACCGGCTCGCCATGGGCGTAGCCCTGGACCGTGCCGGCCTGCCAGTCGATCGACAATTCAAGGGGAGCGGAGTCGGCCGAGCCGCGCAAGATCGCGCTCCCGGAAGTCAAATCGAAGGTCAAGTCCACGGACGCGCCGTTGGCGCCGCCGGAGATCGTGTCGGCGCCGCCGTCGACGCTCAGGGAAACCGGGTAGCCGTTGAGCCCGCCGACGATGGTCCAGCGGCTGCGATCGAAAAGCAGTTGGACGGGAAAGCCCGAAAAATCGCCCCGCATGGTCTCGACGGAAGGGCTGCGAACGTCGGCGACGGCGGCCTTCACGCTGGGCAACGGCATGGCTTCGAAGGCGGCCAGCGCTCCCGCGGACACGGACTCAGCGGAGGGCGCGGCCAAGACGACGGACGGGATCAAGACGGCGAGCAGGGCGAATGTTTGTCGCATGGCTCATTCTACCACGTTCTTCGCCGAAGAAAACTCCGGCCCCACGCCGACGACCGCGCCGTCTAGCGGCGGCGACCGCCGCCGTGCGACGAACCGCCGCGGCGCTGGGACGCCTCCCAGGCGCGCGTATCCACCGACTCCTGATTGAAGAGGTTCGGGTCCTCGTTGGGGTGGCTGTTGACGAAGACGAAGGAGACGGGAAAACCGTACTTCTCGCTCAGGATGGGACCCTGCGCCTTCAAGTATTCCAGCAGGGCCTTCTGGCGCGGGTCGGTCCAGACCAGCAGGCCCTGTAGGGCGGCGCGTCGGTCGCGGCCGCCCACATCGACGGAGAAGCGCACGTTCAGCGGCGCGCCCAAGCTTCGCTCGATGAGCGCTTGGTTCTTCTTGTAGATGTCCAGCTTGTAGAGGAAGGTCGACTGCATGACCTTCTCCAACGGCAGAGGGATGCGCACCGACTTGTCCTCGCGCAGGATGATCGTGCCGTCCTGAGCGCGCACCACCGCGTCGAACTCGGTGATGTAGCGGCGCTTGGTCGTGCCGTCGGGCAGAGGGATCTCCTCGAAGAAGTCGCGGCCGGCCTGCAGGACCGTCTCGCCGCGGTTGACGCTGTCCTCGTGGGACTTCAGCTCATGCAGGAGGCCCACATAGCGGCTGTAAGTCACGCCGTCGATGATGTTCATGACGCCTTTGGGCTGGGTCTTGTACTTCTCGACCAGACGGTTGTAGTCGGCGCGAACCTGGGCCTTGCTCTGCGGTTTTTCGGTCACGTAGGCGAACTGGAAGCGGTCGCCGAACTGCGCGCGCAGTTCGGCCTCCTTACCGCGCAAATGGTCGGCGATTTCCTTGTAGCCGCGCGTGTCGAACGTCAGCAGGACCTGGTCGAACTC
>JABEUV010000215.1 GCA_013044195.1 Elusimicrobiota bacterium
CGCGTCATGCTCGCCGCCGCCCACCGCCGGCGCAGGCTGGGACAAGTCCGGCCACGCCGACGCCCGCGCCGGCGACGACGCCGGCAGCGACAAGATCAACCCGGCCAACAGCGCTGCGCGCTTCATCAGGCTCCCCTCCGGTCCAAGGCAACGACGCAATTATGCGTCTGCTGGACAAAAATTACAAGCGGACCGGGCAGGCGCATCCCGGGCCGCCTACTCCGCCAGCAACTCTTCAACGAGAAATTGCGTCTTGGCCGGAATCAGACGGCTGGGATAGTATTGCTCGATGACTTTAAAGACCGCCGCGGGCCGCTTAAGGCCCAGGTAGCGGATCAAGAAAAGAACGTCGTCGCGGTCGTGCGAGTCGAAACGCGCCGAGACGCATTTCATTGCGAGCATGTAGTCCGCGCGCGGCGCCCAGACGCGCAGATGCGAAAGATCGAGCACCTTTTCTCGCGGAGGATCCGCGTGGAAATAGCCCTTGGCCGCGTCGTTGAGCCAGTCGGAGGCAAGCCCGCGGCGCGCCGCCACGGCCTTGGCCGCCCGGCGCAGCTCCCGAGTGGGCTCGAAGATCGCGTCGACGTCGCGCGTGGCCCGGCGCGCCTGAAAGACCAGGCACATCACGGCCCCGCCGCACATTCCGATCTCGCCGATGACGCCTTGTTTGCGCAGTTCCGCGTTGACGTCCCTAAAAAGGCGCAGGATCATGGCACGGTCCAGCATGGTCAGGCCCGGGACAAGAAGTTGGCGAGAACGAACACGTTGCGCGAGCGAAACGCCGCCGGGGACTCCACAAGCGCCGCGGCCTTCAGACTTTCCGCCCCGGCCACGAACCAAGGCTTCTCCAAGGGCGGCGCGCCGGCGCACCACCACGGGACCGGAATTTTCTTCTCAACGCAGAGCGCTTCGACCACGGCGGCCGTCAGGGCGAGCATCCGCGGGGCGCCGCCCGGGCCCGGAGCGCGCGCGACGGCGGCCGCATCGGGCGAACGCCGGAACTCGTCGACGAAATCGAACAGCCTCAGCTTCCAGGACGACTCCTCGCCGTCCCGCGCGATGAGCGCCACGGTCCCGGCCGCGCTCCGCTCTTCACGCGCCGCGCGGCCGGCAAGAAGGGCTTCGGGCCCGGACAGGCCCAAGGCCTTGGCCAGCCGCGCCAGCGTGGACGAGCGCGCGTCATGGCCCCCCGCCTCCAGCAACTGCACGGTCTTATAGGCCACGCCCGCACGACGCGCCAACTCCCGCTGAGACAAGCTCCGCCGACGACGATGCGCGCAAAGCGCTTCCATTTTGATATTATAGTTGACGTAATTTAATACGTCAAGATCCACGGCGGGCCCGGCCGACGCGGGTTTGCTCTTCGTTCCCGCCGCGGCGTCGCGCGGCAAGACGCGGGTACGAAGGCTTTGGTCGTGACCTGGGCGCGGGCCGCAAGTCCTTGGACTTGCGGCGACTGGCCGCCGTGAGCTCAGCGGGCCGGGCGGAACACAAGGTAGTCGCCGCGGTTGCCCGGGTCGTCGCTGTAGCGGTAGGCCGACCGAGCGCGGGCCGCGTCGAAGAGCCAGGAGCCGCCGCGAACAACCCGGAAGGAGCCCGCATCCTCCCACGCGCTGCCGTCCGTCGGCGCGCCTTTGTATGAGTCGTGATACTTATCCTCCACCCACTCCCACACGTTGCCCGCCATGTCGCACAGGCCCTGCTTCGTGTTCCCCTTCGGCTTGGAGCACACCGGTGACGTCGCGTTATAACCACAGCCGGCGATGACCGCGTTGTCGCATGTCGCCGTCTCATCGCCCCAAGGGTATTTCCAATCCTTGCCCGCGCTTCGCGCCGCGTATTCCCACTCCGCCTCGCTGGGCAGACGTCCCCCGACCCACTTGGAAAATGCCTTCGCTTGATTCCAGTCCACGCCCACCACCGGCTGATCGTCGCCGTCGAAGGCCGGGCCCTGATCGTCCGCCGCCGTGCACGCCCCCGCCGCCACGCACGCCTTGTACTGCCTGTTCGTCACCAAGGTCTTCGCCATCTGGAAAGATTTCACCGTCACTTGGTGCGGCTGCGCGTTGGATTGATCGCTCGCGCCCATCGAAAACGTCCCGCCTGGAATCCTCACCCACTGAATACCGGCCTTTTCAGTCGCCGATCTTGGAGCGGCCTGCGTCTCCTCGTCCTTGGTCGCCTTCAGCGCCAGTTTTACCAGCGCGTCGTGAAGCGCGCCCGCCGGCACGTGCCGCACCAACACCTTGGCCATGCCCGGTCTTACGCCCGGAGAGCGGTAGTAGGCCCTCAAGAACTTGTCCGACCAGTTTGCCTTGTCCGCCTCCGGCACCACCGCCAAACTCAGAAGCGGACTCAGCTTCTCCCAATCCCTGTCTCGCGCCGCGACGCGCTTGAGCCGCGCCGCCTCGGCCGCTTTCTTCTGCGCCGCGAACGCGTCCCACTGCGCCGCGCGTTTGCCCGCCATGTCCGCGTATTGAGGAACGTCCAAAGCCAATCGCCGCCAGCTTGCGGCCTTGTCCTCGGGCGTTGCCTGCGCGCTCTTGTCCAGTTCGTAGGCCGCGTTGTATTTCTCCAGCGCCGTCACGTCCACCTTGC
>JABEUV010000216.1 GCA_013044195.1 Elusimicrobiota bacterium
CGGCGGCGCCGCGGGCGGAGACCTGAACGCGCGCTTCCTTTGCGAGGCGCCGCGCGCGCTGGCGCCGAACGGGCGCGTCTACAACCCCGTCGTGGCCTGGTCGGATCCCGCGACGTCCCGCCGCGCGATCATGCGGGTCGGCTACCGGGCCGCGGTCTTGGCGCGAGTGCATATCCCGGTTTGGGGCCGCGGCAACCACACGCGCGATTGGCTGTTGGCGCGCCCCGGCCGTCATGTCTTCGCCTACGGCTACAGCGCCAGCCGCGACAGCGCCGCGCGCATTGAGGAACTGACGCTGGGCGACGACGGTCCCCGCCCCGTGCCGCTTGCGTCCCGCGTCGAGCTGGACTTTCGAATCGACGCTTAGCGTCACGAATTTCAGTGGCACTGGTCCGGATAAACCGGGCTGCAGCCCACCTGCCAGTGATCGAGGATGGAGCCGATGCTCTTGTAGTGCGCCAGCAGTCGCGCGTCGAGGTCGGCGGTTTTCGCGGGCTCGGCGGCGGACAGATCCTTGAGCTCGTGGGGGTCGTTTTTGAGATTATAGAGCTCGATCTTGCCCGTCTCCAAAGTGTGGACCAGCTTCCAGCCGTCGCGCGTGCGCAGGCCGCGCTTGTGCGTGTAGAGGCGGTAGTCCGTTTCCATGTAGACGTCCTCGCCGTCGGAGTCCTTGCCGGTCATCAGCGGCACAAGGTTGCGGCCTTTAATCTGTTTTTTTAGGTCCGGGTCCGGGGCGACCCCGACCAGCGCCAAGATGGTGGGCATGATGTCCAGCGTCCCGACCTGGACGTGAATTTCCTGTCCCCCTTTGATGCCGGGCGCGGCGATCACGAACAGCACGCGTTCCAGTTCATCGTAGAGATCGTAGCCGTGGTCGAAGCGCTTGTGCTCGTATTCCTCGGTGCCGTGGTCCGAGGCCAAGACGAAAACCGTGCGCTGGTCCAGCTTCATCGCGTGCAGCGACGAAAGGAAACCGGCGAAGACGGCGTCGGCGCGGACGATCTTCTCATCATAGACCTCGCGCCAGAAATCGACGTCTTCGGGATCCAGGTCGATCGACTGCCGCAGGCCGAGTTCGCGCAAAACGCGCTGTTGGGACGGGGTGCCGTCGTAAGGGCCTTCGTAGGGCGGCTGAACGAAGCGCTTGTCGTAGCCGCCCGGCGGGAGATACTGGCCGTGCATGTCGTAGCCGTGGAGAAACAGGAAAAAACGCTTGCCCTTGAGACTTTGCAGCCAGGTCACCGCCTTCGGCGCGGTGGTCGCCAGGCCGGTGAACGGGGGCACGTCGTCGGAGTAGACGTCGAAGCCGCTTTTGAAGCCGAAGACGCCGCTCACGCCCGCGCCGCCGGTAAAACCTCCGGTCGCGTAGCCGTGATCGTGCAGGACGTCGGTGAGAGTGCGTATGCCCGGGGACAGCGTCTGCAGGTTGGAGACCACCAGCCGGTCCGGGTAGACCACGTATTTGTTGACGACCTTATGAATCGAAGGATCGACGCCGGTGAACCAAGACATATGCGCCGGCAAGGTCCACGGCGCGGGTGAAACGGCTTGGGTGAAGAGCGCTCCTTTCTCGGCGAGCCGGTCGATGGTCGGCGTGGTCAGGCGCGGGTCGCCGAGCGCGTGCACATGGGCGGCCTGAAGAGAATCGAACGAAACCAGCACCACGTTGCACCCCGGGCAGGGCGCGGACGTCGCGTAAGGTTCCGCGGCGCGGGCCGCCAGCGCCGCGGTGACGAGAAGGACGAGACCTAGTATTCGATGCACGGAGACCTCCGGAGCGTTTTCATGGGAGCCGGGACGATCACGGAACCTGGCGGCGGATATGGTCGGCGAGCGCTTGGGTCAAGCGCGCGAGCTGCTTCGGGTGCCCGCCCGACACGTCGACGTTCTCTTGCGGATCCGCCGCCAGATCGTAAAGTCGCCGCGAGCGCGTGATGGAATCGTAAATCAATTTCCAGCGTTCGTCCTGCACGGAGAACATGGGCGGGTCGCGGCGCGTATCGCCGATCAGCGAACTGGAGCTGAACGCCAGGCGCGGCGGTTCACTCTGGCCGCGCGCCAGTCCGGCTAGGCTGCGGCCCTGATAGGACGCCTGCGCCGGCAGGCCCAGAAAATCCAGCACGGTCGGCGCGACGTCCAGGAGTTCGACGGGCCGGCTGACGCGTCGCGGCGTCAGGCCGGGGACCCAGAAGATCAGCGGCACATGAACGACCGACTGGTACTGCGTGAGGTGAAAGGCGGTGGCCAGGCGTCCCTTTTCCCCCATCTCCAGTCCGTGGTCGGCCAGCAGAACGACGATCGTGTCCGCGTCGTGGCCCGTTCGGGCTAGGGCGTCGAACACCTGCGGCAAAGTGTCGTCGACGTGGCGGATTTGGGCGTCGTAGTGGGCGGAGATGTGGCGCACCGAGCGTGGGTCGGCGCGAATTTCATCGACGCGCCGGACGTAGTCCGGAGGCGGCGTCAAGCCTTGGCTTTCCGCGGGGACCTTGTTGTATTCGGCGACGAACTGGTAGTCGATCAGCGTGTCGTCGACCGGGCCGCGGTAGTCCGCGTCGAACAGGTGCCGGACCTTCGCGCCCTGGCTCGTCAAATCGAAGGGCGGATGCACGTCGTTGCCGTGGATGAAAAGGAAATGGCGCCCGTTTTTCCAACCGCGAATCCAGTCGGCTCCTTGCGCGGCGGTCTGGGGCAGGAAGCGGTAGTTGCCTTCGCCGTCGGCGCGATAAAGATCGAAGCCGCGCGCGAAGCCGAAGACGGGATCGAGGAAGTGTCCGCCGACAAAGCCCGCGTTCTTGAAGCCGGCGTCCTTGAGCACTTCCGCCAGCAGACGCAGTCCCGGACCGAGCGTGACGTGGCTTGTGTTGACGCCGTGGTCGATCGGGTCGACCGAAGTGAAGAGCGTCGTGAAGCTGGGCAAGGTCCAACTGGCCTGTGAGATCGCGCGGTCGAAAACGACGGCGCTTTTGGCGCGGGCGTCGAGCTTCGGAGACGTCGCCCGCGCGTAGCCGTAGAGACCCAGGTGATCGGCGCGCAGGCCGTCGACGGCGATGATCACGAGGTTGCGCGGCGTGGCGGGCTCGGCCGACGACGGACGGGTGAACAGGAAAATCGCCGCCGCAAAAATATATCGCATGGCCGGATTATAGCGCTAAGATGATCCTCTTGGGGCGGCCGCCGCTAGGCCGCCGGCCCGGCGACTTCTTGACCGTCCGGACGCTCGATGTAGTCCAGATCGACGTCGTGGGTCTCGCGCAGTCCGCGCAGGGCCGCGAAGGCGGCGGAAAACAGGACCAGGCCGATGACGGCCGCGGCGTTGGAATCACCCGTGTAACCGCGCAGCGCGACGAACGTCGCGACCATGGGCACGGTGAAGCCGCGCACGATGTTCGCCGTCAAAATTGAGGCGGTGGCTCGGATGTTCGTGCCGAAATGCTCCGCGGCGACCGCGGTAAACAGCACCCAGCCGCCGCCCGCCGTGCCCAGCGCGAAATACAGCGCGTAGACGGCGGCCGCGGGGAGGGCCAGCCTGGGGCCCGCGACCAGAAAGACGGCGGAGGTCGCCGCGCCGGCGAGCAGAAAAAGGCCCAGGCTGCGCAGGCGGTTGCCCCAGTAGTGGGTCAGCGTCCCGCTCAAGACTCCGCCCAGACACGTGCCGGCGTAGAACAGCAGAAGGCAGGTCTTTTGGCCGAACTCGGCGCCGGGTGGCAGTACGGCGCGGCTCAGTTCCAGCGAAAAAAAGTTGAGCAGGCTCCAGAGATAGATCAACGGCAGGCCGACAAGGACGCAGCGCGCGAAAGCCGCCGCTTGGCGGGGTTGCGCCAGAAGGCTCAGGGAGCCGGGGCGCAGTTCCTCGCGGTGGGCGCGCCGGAACAGCTCCGGCTCGGCCAGCTTCAAGCGTAAAACCAGCACCACCAGTCCGGTGGCGCCGAGCGCCGCATACGTGAGGCGCCAAGGCATGAGCATGGAAACGCCCGCGACGAACAACGGCCCGAAAAAACCGATCGTGGAGACGGCTGCGATCCCCCAGCCGCGCCGCCCCGCGGGCAGGAGTTCCGCGATAAGCGTGACGGCCACGCCGGTCTCGCCCGCCAACCCGAACCCGGTCGTCAGGCGCAGCCACTCATAGGCGATCGGGCTGCGCACGAGGCCGCAGGCGAGCGTGCCCAGCGAGTAGATCAGAATGGAGCCGTAAAGCGCCTTGAGCCGGCCGAAACGGTCGGCGAGATAGCCCCACAAGAACGCGCCCAGGAGCATGCCGAACATTTGAAAATTCAGCAAAGCTCCCGAGACGGCGGCAAGCCGCGCGGCCGGCACGCCCAGGTCCTGGAGGCTGGCCACGCGCAAGACGGCGAGCAGATGCACGTCCGCCGCGTCGATGAAGTAGCCGAGCGCGCAGACGAAGAGCGCTCGATGGAGAGTCGAAGAGTCGCAAGATGCCGGGGCTTCGTTCACGTTGTTGCCGGAGAACGGGCGCATTATAGCGCATCGCGGCTCGGTCTGCTCCCCGCAGACTTGTCCAATGCAAGATGAGCCTGAACAAAGGGCTGTTTCCAATGCAAAGTGAGCCTGAACGGGGTTCCCGGATGCGGCGAATAGGCGTGGTAACC
>JABEUV010000217.1 GCA_013044195.1 Elusimicrobiota bacterium
ACGATGGCGGCCTGAGCTTCGGCCAGGCGTTGGGTTTTGGCGTAGACCGTCACGGAGATGGGCAGGCCGGAGTAGCGGCGCTTGATCAAGTCCGCGGCGGAGCGCAGAAGGTCGGGTCCGTCCGGCTGGGACAGTTCCGAGGCCGTGCGCGCCGAACCGAACAACGCGGAACTATCGAGCGTGACGTGCAGGCCGCTGGCCTCCTGGTGCACCACGCCCTTGAGCAGAAGCGGCGCGCCCACGCGCGTGCGCGACGCGCCGTCGGGGCCGGTGAAGCGATAGACCGGGGAATACGGCCGTCCCGCCGTCAGCCACTCGTTCTGCGCGTTTTGACCATTCCAGAGAAGCTCCACGGGCGGCGAGCCGGAGCCTTCGAAGTGATGGAAGGGACGGCCGTCCTCGTCGGCCACGGTCAAGCTCCACGCCCAGGCCTTGGCGGCGCGGTCGTCGAGCTTCTGGTCCAAGGCCTGCTCCAACTGCTCGCGCACCAGAAACGGAATGCCGGGACGCTCGCTGAACGTCGTGCGCCACGGCTCGATCACGCGCTCGCTCATCAGGAACTCCGGGTGCGTGCGCCGCCAGGACACGGTCAGCGGCGAGGCGGCCAGCAGAAGGTCGGGATCGGGCAGCACGTCGGGCCGGATCGTCTCGAAGGGGTCCACCTCGATCTTGAGCGGCGGCTTGGCGTCGGACAGCTTGCCCCCTTCGCCGCGCACCACCACCTCGGTGGGCGCGGCACCCGCGGGCGCGGCCGTGGAGGCCGGAACATCCTGAGCGGCGGCGGCGACGGCCAGCAGAAAGACGGCGATCATGTTCATGGTTTTACTCCAGCACGAAGCGGAAAGTGATGACGCCCCACTGCGTCCCGGCGCCGGGCGCGGCGGCGAAGCGCCAGGTCTTGAGCGCGTCGAGAGCCAGACGATCGATGCGGCCGTAGCCCGAGGAGCTGGTCACGCGCATCCCCGGCTGAACGTCGCCCGCCTCGTCGACGGTGAAGCGAATCGAGACGTCCGCCTCCAAGATGCCGCGCTTCTGCGCCCACCCGGGAAACGCCGGCACGGAGTAGGCGGCGACGCGGCGGTTTTTAAGCGGGCCCTCGATCTCCACGCCTTTTTTGGCGGCCGCGGCCGCCGCGGGAGCGCGGCGCACGGGCGCGGGGGCCTCTTCCTCCAGCGCCGCCGGGCGCGGCGCGGCGGCCGTCTTCGGGCGGGCGTCCAGCAAAGGGCGTTCCGGCAGAATCGAGTCCAGGCCGCGATGCGGCGCTTCCTCGGCGGGAGCCGCGTCGCGCAGGGCGGCGGCGGCGGCCAGCGCCTGGCGGCGCGTGGGCGCGGGCGCGTCCAGCGCGGGAACGCCGGCCAGCGTGGTCGCCTCGCGGCGGCGCTCGTCGAGCGCGAGCGCCTGCGGCAGGTTGCGCACGCGCCGTCGGCCGACGTCCTCCAACGCGGGCAGGGCCGCCAACGTCGCCGCGGCGCGCCGCCGCGTCTCCACGCGCGCGTCGAGAGGCGCCTCGGCGGCCGGCCGGCGAGAGAGGTCCAGCGCGGCAAGCTTGGGCATCGCGTCGCGGTGCGCGGCGTCCTGAAGCTTCGGCTCCGCGACGGGTGCCGCATGATGCACCGCGTGCGCCTCCTCCAGGTCGACGGGCGCCGCGCGCGGGATCGTGGGCAGGGCCAGCTTCAGAAAATCGAACGTCGACAGCGGCGGCGGCTTGACGGCCGGCGCGGCGGCCTCCGGATTCGGCCGCGGCGAAGAGACGATCAGGTCCACGCCTTCCACCACGCGCGCGGTCTCCCGCGGCCCCGCGCGCAGAAGGAAGGCCGCCGCCGCCAGCGCGCCGGCGTGCAGGGCCAGAGAGACCGTCACGGTCGCGGGCAGTCGGTTCACGCGTCGGCCTCGGTCATTTCGCCTGCTCCGTGGCGATGGTCATGGAGCGCGCGCCCGCGTCCTTGGCGCGCGCCATCAAGTCCGTCAGCGGCCCGTAATCCGCGTCCTTGTCGGCGCGCAGGATCACCAGCTTCGATTCGCTTTCGGCCAGCTTCTCCTTGAGGTGCGCCGTCATGGCCTCCGCCGAGGGGAATTTCTCGTAGTCGAGCGCGTACTGCCCGTCCTTGGACAGCGTCAAAGTGATCTTGTCCTTCTCCTCGCCTTCTTTGGTGTGCGCGCTCGGCAGGTCCACCTTCAGCGCGGGCTCGGAGAACATGGGGGCCGTGACCATGAAGATGATCACCAGCACCAGACACACGTCCACCAGGGGCGTGATGTTGATGTCGGTGATGGGCTCCTCGTCGTTGAGGCTTGCGCCCGCCATCGTCAGCTCCCTCCCGCGGATTTCATAAGCGCCAGCTTCAGCGCGCCGGACTGCTTGGCGGCGTCCAGCACGGACACGACCAGACCCACCTTGTCGCGCGCGTCCGCCGTCACCACCACCATCCGGTCCTTGCTGCGCGCCAGCGCCGTCGCCAGCGCGCCGCGAAACGTCAGGCCGTCGGTCTTCTGGCCGTTGACGGAAATCGTGCCGTCATGCGCAATGGACACCGAGACGTTCTCATCGACCGAGGCTTTGCCCTCCGCGTTGGAGGCGCGCGTTTCCATGACCTTGATGCCGAGCGTCACCGCCATAGGGGCCACCGCCATGAAGATGATGACCAGCACCAGGCACACGTCGACCAGCGGAGTGACGTTGATCGCCGTGATCGGCTCGTCGCGCCCGCCTCCCCCGCCCGCCATCGCGTTCTCCTACTTGGCCCCGAGCATCACGACCAGTCGCGCGCTCGCGACCTCCATCTCCACGGTCTGACGCTTGAGACGACCCATGAAGTAGTTGTAGAGCACCGCGGCCGGAATGGCGACCAGCAGGCCCGCGGCGGTGGAGACCAGCGCCTCGGCGATGCCCTGTGCGACCACGGCCGGACCGCCGGTGCCGGAGGCGGCCAGGTCGCGGAACGCCTTGATGATGCCCACCACCGTGCCGAACAGGCCGATGAACGGCGCGATGTTGCCGAGCGTGCCCAGCACCGCCAGGAAGCGCTCGAACTTCAGGCGCTCTTCTTTAAGCTTGGAGAGCATCAGCTCCTCCAGGTCCTGGCGCGAGCGTCCCGCGTGCAGCAGGCCGTAGCCGACCACCTGGGCCACGGCCGAGGGGTGCTTCTGGCACCAGGCCAGCGCGCCGTCGGCCTTGCTGGAGCCTTCCAACTGCTTGCGCACGCCGCCCAGGATTTCGTCGGCCTTGCCCGAGGCCGCGCGGAAATACCACCAGCGCTCCAGCGCGAACGTCAGCGACAGAATGGACAGGAACAGCATCACGACCAAGGTGAAGCTTTGCCGGAACAGCTGAAGAATCTGAATGTCGCCCATAAGCTCCTGTGGTTCTCGTTATTGCGGCTATTGTCCCGAACCCGACTTGGGGTCGCCCGCGTCGGCGGGCATCACCATGGTGCCGCCGTCTTCGGACGCGGAGGCGTCGTCGGCGGGCTTCGGCCGCGGGCGCGGCTTGGCGTTGCCCGCGAGCTTGCGCAACGCCGCCGCGCGCGCCGCCGCGGCCTTCGCCGTGTCCTTGGGACCCACGCGCGCCAGTTCCGCATACACGTCGGCCGCACCCGCATTGTCGTTCATCTTCTCGTAGGCCTTGCCCAATTCGATGAGCGCCTGCAGGCGGTAGCGCGAGCCCGCCGGCTTCAGGCCGCGCATGCGCTCCCACACCGCCAGCGCCGCGTCGGGGCGGCCCTGCGCGACGCGCAGTTCGCCCTCGCGATACCACGCTTCCAGAACGTCGGCGCCGGGACGCCGTCGGATCCGAGCCAGCGTGGCGACCGCCGCGTCGAAGTCCTTGCGGTCCTTCTCGATCTGAAACGTCGCCCACAGCGCGTCGTCGGCCTGGCCGTCGCCGGGCTTGGCCTCGGCCGCGTACTTCTGAAACGCGTACTGCGCGAGGTCCAGCTTGCCGAGCTTCTGATAGCACAGCGCTTGGTTGTAGAGCGCGGGCGAGGAATAGTCGGAGTCCGGATATTCTTCCAGCAGGCGCGCGTAGACGCGCGCGGCGTCGGCAAACTTGTCCTGCGCGAAATAGGCGCCGGCCAGATGGAACACGGCGGCGGGAAAGTCGTCGTTCTTGTCGAAGTTGGCCAGCAGGCGCTCGTAGGCCTGGGCGGCGTCCGCGTAGCGCTTGAGCTGGAGCTCGCTTTCGGCGAGCAGAAACTGAGCCTTGGGCAGTTCCGGGTGGTTGGTGAAATCCACGCTGAACTTCTGGAACTCCGCCGCGGCCGCGGCGTAGTCCTTGCTCTCGAACTCGCGCCGCGCCAGGCGGAACTGCGCCTCACCGGCGATCTGCGTGCCGGGTGCGGACGCGGCGACGGCGCGCCAGGTCGCGCGGTAGTCGAAGTCTCGCGAACGGTCGAAGACCCCGTCCAGGACGTCCAGGCCGTCGGAGGCCTCGGGCGCGGTCGGAAACGCCGCGATGAGCGCGCGCACCTCGGTCACGGCGCCGGCGTCGTCTTTCTGCTCGAAGGCGCACTGCGCCAGGCGCAGGCGCGCCTGGGGTGCGGCGTCACCCTTGGGGTCGGCGGCCAGGAGCACGCGATAGGCGGCGGCGGCCTCCGCGTATTTCTGCGCGCGAAACAAGGTGTCGGCGCGCTGGGCGCGCGCCTGAGGCGCTTCCTTGGCGTTGGGATACAGCGCGATCAGGCGGCCCCACAGGTCGATGGCCTGCGAGTAGTAGCTCTGGTGATAGGAGCACATCGCCGCGCGGTAGAGCGCGGCCGACGCCTCGGGCGAAGCCGGGTGGTCCGTCGCGAACTTCGAATACAACGTGAACGCGTCTTCGTAGTTCTTCTGATTGAACTGCGAGTCGGCGATGCCCAGTTCGTTGGCGCCGGAGAATCCCACCGAGGACGTCGCGACCGTCATCATGTCCTTGAGCTTGCGGCGCGCTTCCAGCGCGCCCGCGTCGTCGCCCTTGTAGCTGTAGCACCACGCCAGGCCGTCCTGCGCGTAGAGCGCCGCCGGATCGTCCGGGTAAACCTTCAGGATCATCTCGTAGAGCACCTTCGCTTCGTCGACCTGGTTGAGTGCCAGGTAGGCGTCGGCCGCGTACAAGTAACTGAGGCTGCGCCACTTCGAGCGCGACGGCGGCAGGCGGCGGAAGATGAACTGATACGACGTCAGTATGGAGTTGTAGGCCTTCTGATCGTATTGGCTTTTCAGAATCAGGAAGAGGGCCTGCTCGGCCGTCTCGGTGTTGGGCGCGATGTCGATGACGCGCTGATACGCGGAGATGGCCTCCGGGTAGCGCTTGAGCTCCACCAGGGATTCGGCCATGATCATGTAGACGTCCTTGGCCAACGGGTGGCTGGGGAACTGCTGGGCGAAGCTCGACGCGGTCTGCGCGGACTGGCCGTAGTCGCCGACCTGATTCTGGCACCAAGCCAGCTTGAAGGCCGCCAGCGGCGCGATCTTCACCGCGTCCGGATACTGGGTGAGGACCTTGGTGAACGCGAACAGCGCCTCGCGCGGCTGGCCGGAGGCCAGGAAGGACTCGGCGATGAAGAACTGGGCCAGCGGCGCGAAAAAATCCTTGGGCGCGCGGTCGATCGCCGTCTGCAGTCCGGCGCGGGCCTCCACGTAGTCCTTCAGCTCGAAGTAGGACGCGCCGATGCGAAACAGCGCGGCCACGCGCAGAGGGCTGGCCGGATAGAGCGCGATGAACTTGCGGTATTTGGCGATGGCGCCGTTGTAGTCCTGGGACAGGAAGAAGCTGTCGCCGATGAAGAACTGCGCCTCCTCCTTGAGCTCGGAGTCCGGATAGTCGCGGATCAGGTTCTCGAAGGCGGCGGCGGCCAGGTAGGCGCGCTTGGAAAGAAGATAGGTCTTGCCCAGGTAGTATTGCGCCTCGTCGGTGCGCACGTCCTTGAAGCTGCGCTCGGCGTCCGGGTAGGCGCCCTTGTGCAGGTCGACGATGCCCTGCGCGTAGAGCACGGCCGGCTCGCGCAGGAACGCGGGATACTGCTCGCCGAGCAAAAACAGGTTCGACTCGGCCTGGGTGAACTGCTCCAGCGCCAGGTCCGCGTAGACGATGCCGATCAGCGCCTCGGGGTTGACGTAGGATTTCGGGTAATCGTCGGCGACCGCCGTGAAGGCCGCGACGGCCTTGTCCCAATCGCCCAGATCATAGGCCGTCTCGCCGAGGCGGTATTGCGCCGAAGACGCCAGCCCCGATTTCTTTTCGCCGAGCACCGCCTCGAAGGCGCGTCGCGCGTCGTCCAGCGCCTTCGCCGCGGCCGGATTGCGCGCCGCCGACGGGCGCGCGCCGGGTTTTTTCTCCGCCTCGGCCTTTAGAATGGCGCGCGCGCGCTGCATCTGCGCGTCGCCGATGAGGAACTGCGCGTCGGCGCGGCGCGGACTGCGCGGAAACTCCGCGACGAAGCTCTCGAAGGCCTGAATCACCGTCAGGCGATCGCGGCCGTCCTGAGGAAACTGCTGGGCGGCGGCGGTGAAGGCCTCGTTTTCGGCGCGCGCGTCGAAGCCGGGGCCCGAGCCCCAGAACGCCCGCGCGGGACCGGCCAGCGCCAGCGCGGCGGCCGCGGCCAGGACGCGACGCATGGTCACTGCCACCCCGAGGCGGTCGCCTTGGAGGCGGCCTCCTCCGTCAGCTTGCGGATCAGGTCCTCGCGGGACACGCCGTCGAATTGCTTGCCGTCGCGCCGCCGCACGGCCAGCGTGCCGGCCGCCACGTCCTTGGGGCCGAGCACGACCATGTACGGCGTCTTCTCAAGGGTCGCCTCGCGGATCTTGTGGCCGATTTTTTCGGGGCGCGAGTCCAGCTCGACGCGCAGGCCGGCGGCCTCCAGGGCCTTCTTAAGCTCCTCGGCCGGCGCAATCTGCTCGTCGGTCAAGGTCAGGATCTTGGCCTGCACCGGCGCCAGCCACAGCGGGAAGTTGCCCGCGTAGTGCTCGATCAAGATGCCGAAGAAGCGCTCGATGGAGCCGTACAGCGCGCGGTGCACCATCAGCGGCCGGTGGCGCGCGCCGTCGGAGCCGACGTACTCCATCTCGAAGCGCTTGGGCAGGTTGAAGTCGAACTGCACCGTCGACAACTGCCACGGGCGGCCCAGCGCGTCGATGAGCTTGACGTCGATCTTCGGGCCGTAGAACGCGGCCTCGCCCTTGCACAGTTTATACGGCGTGCCGCGGCGCTCCAGCACGGAGACCAGAGCGTTGGTCGCGCGCTCCCAATCGGCGGCCTCGCCCACGTAGTCGGCGGGCTTCTCCGGATCCCAGGTGGAGACCTCCATTTTGTACTGCTTGAAGCCGAACACCTCGAAGACCTTGAGCGCGAAGTCGAGGCAGCCCTCGATCTCGGACTCGATCTGCTCCGGGGTGCAGAAGATATGCGCGTCGTCCTGGGTGAAGCCGCGCACGCGCATGAGACCGTGCAGGACGCCGGAGCGCTCATAACGATAGACCGTGCCCAGTTCCGCCAGCCGCATGGGCAGCTGTTTATAGCTGCGCAGCTCGCCTTTGTAGATCAGTATGTGGCACGGGCAGTTCATCGGCTTGAGCATGTAGTCGGCCTTCTCGACTTCGATCTCGCCGAACATGTTCTGGCGGTAGAAGCCGGTGTGGCCGGAGACGTTCCACAAATCCTTGTTGGCGATGTGCGGGGTGTAGACCATCTGGTAGCCGCGCTTGAGCGCCTCGGCGCGCAGCCAGTCTTCCATGATCAG
>JABEUV010000218.1 GCA_013044195.1 Elusimicrobiota bacterium
CGCCGCGATCGCGGCGTCCACGGCGCTGAGCAAATGGGAAACCGCGGACAAGAACGCGATGCCCACGGCCAGGCACGCGGCCAGGAACAGCATGGTCCGTCGGCGGCGCAGAAAGAGTCTCGCGCCGAGGCGGCGCAAGGCCGCGCCGTCCAGGCGCTCGTTCACGCGGCCAAGCGCCCGGCGTCCAAGCGCACGCGGCGGCCCAGGCGCTCGGCCGCGGCGGGGTCGTGCGTGACGATCACCAGCGCCGCGCCGGAGCGCGCGTGCACGGCCAGCAACGCGTCCAGCACGCGCGCGGCCGTGGCGCGGTCCAGACTGCCGGTCGGCTCGTCGGCCAGGATCAAAGCGGGGCGGTGCGCGTAGGCGCGCGCAATGGCCACGCGCTGCTGTTCGCCGCCGGAGAGTTGGCTGGGACGGTGAGCGGCGCGCGGGGCCAAGCCCAAGTCGGTCAGCAGTTCCAAAGCGCGCTCAGAGGCCGCGGCGGGGCTTGCGCCCTGCATCTCCAAAGGAAACGCCGCGTTTTCCAGCGCCGTCAACGTGGGCATCAGGCGGAAATTCTGGAAGACGAAGCCCACGCGCGCGCGGCGCCAGCGTGCCACGCGCTCCTCGTCCCAGTCCGCGGCGTCCGTGCCGTCGCGGCGCACGCGCCCCGACGTGGGCCGGTCCAGACCCGCCAGCAGAGAGAGCAAGGTCGATTTTCCCGAGCCGCTGGGTCCGGTCACCGCCACGGTCTCGCCCGCGTGCACGGAAAAATCCAGGTCCGTCAGAACGCGCAGGGCCGCGTCTTGAGAGGAAAATTCCTTGGAGACGCCGATCAATTCCAGCAGGGGCGCGCTCATTTCAGGAGTCCTTCCTTGTCCAGGAACGCGGACACGGCGGCCGCCACGCGCTTGTGGCCGGCGACGTTCGGATGGATTGCGTCCTCTTGATTGAGCGCGGGGTCGCCCGCCACGCCGTCCAGCAGAAACGGCATGAACGCCACGCCGCGCTGGCGCGCAACGGCGGGAAAGATGGCGGCGAATTGCGCGGCGCGCGCGGCGCCGTAGTTGGGCGGGATCTTCATGCCCGCCAGGGCGACGCGCAGACCCTTGGCCTGCAGAAAACCGATCAGGTCGTCGAGGTTGCGCCGCGTCGTCTCCGGCGGCACGCCGCGCAGGCCGTCGTTGCCGCCCACGCAGACGAAGACCAGCTTCACGTCCGGCGTCAGCGCCCAGTTCACCTCTTGGCGTATGCCCGCGGAGGTGGCGCCGCTGACCGCGGCGTCGCGCGCGCGCCAAGGCAGGCCGCGCCGCCGCCACTGCGCGTCCAGCACGGACGGCCACGCGTCCTCGGCGTCGACGCCGTAGCCCGCGGTCAGCGAGTCGCCCACGAACAAAGCCACGGGACCGCCGGTCTTCGCGGCGGGCGCCGACACGGGCGCGGGCTTGCGCGCGCAGGCCGCGGCGGCAAGCAGGATGAGAAGCGCGCGTTTCACGATTTAATTTTAGCCTTTCTTCGCGGACGCGATCCGATATAATGCGGCGGCATGGACTGGTCTCCGTTTCTCGTCTGCGGCCCTGAGGAGCGCGCGCCGTCTCCGCGCGGCCTGCGCACGCCCGAAGGTCTGGGCGACCGCCTGCGCACGGCGGCGTTCGCGGAACTTCAGGCGCGCGAGGCGTTCCGGTGGGCCGCCGAGACGCTGAGCGACGCCGCGCCGGAACTGCGCGACGCGTGGCGGCGCTTTGCCGCCGATGAGGACCGCCACCTGCGCCTCTTGCTTGACCGCATGGCCGCGCTGGGCGTGCGGCCCGAGGAGCGCGCGGTCTCGGACCGCTTGTGGCGCTCGCTGAGCGCGTGCCGCGCGGCGCGGGAATTTTGCGCCTGGATGAAGACCGCCGAGGAACGCGGCCGCGCCGCCGAGGAAAGCTTCGCGCGCAGTCTGGCCGGGATCGACCCGGTCACCGCGGAGATATTCGAACGCATCGCCGCCGACGAAATCGAGCATGTGGCCTTCGCCGCGCGCCAGGCGGCGGGGTCCGGCGGGCCCAGCGCGCCGTAGGTCTTCGGCCCTTCGACGCATACCCCATTTTCGCGCATCATCCCTAAGATGAGTCGTCGCCCGCTCGTCGTCCTGCTGTCCGCGCTGGCCGCGGCGCCGTCTTTCGGCGCGCCCATTGAGGCCGTGCGCGCGGACGTGTCCGCTCTGGTCGCCGTTCCGGCGGCGGCGCCGATGGCGACGGCGGCGCTGGGCTTGTCGGCATCCGGCTCGGTGCCCGCGCTCGCGGCGGCCCCGGCCCTGGCGGCCGCGGCGATCGCGGACGTTCCACCGTCCGCGCCGTTTGCCGCCACGGCGACGATCGCGTCCGCGCGGCCCGTGGCGCCGTCGGCCTTGCCCTCGGCGCGCACGTCGGAAGGCGTCGCGGCGCGGGTGGCGGGGGCCGCGCGCGCCTGGGGCGCGCCGGTCGAGTCCATCCTGGGCGGCCACGACGTCCTTCTTTTCGGCGAAAATCACGGTTCGCTGGAATCCGTGGAGACGTTGACGCGCGAACTGCCGCGCTTGGCCGCGGCGGGTGTGACGGCCATCGGCATCGAGGGGCTCAAGCGTCCGCACCAGGCCGCGGTGGACGCCTACGTGTCCGGACGTTCCGGGCGCGTGCCGAGCGAAGCTCTGGCGTTCTCGCCGCGCCGCGTGGCGGCCTTGAGCGGCCTGCTGGCCGCGGCGCGGGCGCACGGAGTGCGCGTGGTCGCTCTGGGACTGCCGCTGGAATATTGGGCGGAGGAGGCCGCGCAGGCCGCCGCGGCGAACACCGGCCAGCCGGCGCGGGAATTTTCGGGCTCCGCGGCCGTTCAGTTTCGCCGCGCGCAGTCCGGTTATGAGGCGGGCTTCAACGAGGCGGTTGCTGAAGTCTATTTGACGCGCCGCAACCAAACCATGGCGGATTTCGTCTCCGACGCGCTCAAGAACGGCGGCAAGGCCGTGGTGCTGGTGGGGCAGGCGCACGTCGACGGTCTGGACATGATCCCCGGTCGCCTGCTCAACGCGCCCGGCCAGTGGGGGACGCTGGCCGGTGAACTGACCAAGCGCGCCCTGCGCGCCTTCTCGCTGACGCAGACCGGCGGACTGTTCGTCGATGAAGAGGACGCGCGCGACGACCGCCTGGCGCGGCCGCTGTCCTACCGCGTGGGCGCTTCGGCCCAGGGCGGCGCGCCGACCTTCGTGTTCCTGGGACCGGACCGCGGCCTCTGGCACGCGGGACCGGCGCGCGAGCCTTAGGCCGGCGGGGCCGCGTCGAACACCGCCGAGGCGAAGGACACCACGCCGCCGGCGGGGTCCGGGGCTTGGCCGTAGTCCAGCAGGCGTCCCGGCTGGGCGCCGTCCAAGGATTTGATCAGGCGCAGGCCGGTGTAGAGCGCCGACAAGCCGCAGACCTTGCGCCACGCGCCCTCGCCCACGCCGGCGCGGTAAAAGCCGTCGGCGTCGAGCGTCAGCGCGTCGACCAAGGATTTTCGGTCCGCGTCCTCGATCTTCTTTTCCAGCTCCGGCGTGATTTCCAGTTCGTCGCCGAAGCGCGGGCCCACGTGGGCGAAATCCACGCCGCACAGCACCAGCACGCGGCGGCCGCGCGCGATCTGCTCGCGCAGGACCGCGCCGAAATCGTTCAGCGCCTTCTC
>JABEUV010000219.1 GCA_013044195.1 Elusimicrobiota bacterium
CGGCCTTCATCGGCGAGACGGGAAGCGCGCAATCTCTCGCGGTCGAGGACGGCGTGGTCTGGCTTCTGGTCTGCGAGCCAGGATCGGCCTCATGATAAACGCTCCCGAGCCGCTCCTCACTGGCTCTTGCCGCTCTGCAGCAGTTCCGACTGCACGCGCTCGTAGGCGCGCTGGGCCGGCACGTAGCCCGAGTCGATGTCCAGGCAGCGCCGGAACGCCGCCAGCGACTCGCTGAGACGGCCTTCCGCGTAGAGCTCCACGCCGGCCTCATACATCTTCTCGACGTCGGCCGGTCCGCCCGCGGACGCAGGCTTGGCCGCGGGGGCCGCCGGCTTGCTCGAGGCACGCGCGATCTGCTCCTTCATGGCCTCGATGTAGGCCTTCAGGCGGGACTTCTCGACGGGGTCGGTCTCCAGCGCGTACGCCTTCTGCAGCGCGCGCAGGGCCGCCGCGTAATGCCGCCGCACGTGCTCGGCCGCGGCCAGGCGCTTGTAGGCCTGGACGTTGGTCGGATCCAAAGAGATCACCTCTCCTGCCAGCTCCGCGACCTTGTCCCACTCCTTCTGGAAGAACGCCAACTCCATCAAGGCGACGGTCGAATCCAGGATGCGCTTGGCCGCGGTCGGGCCCTCGACGACGGGCGCAGTCGAGGCGGCGACGGCCGGCGCAGCCGGCGGCGGGGCGACGGCAACAGGTGCCGTGGTGGAGATGCCCAGCATCGGCTCGCCCAGGCGGGCCTGCACGATGCGGATCATCGCGTCGCGCTCCGGCGACGGCGCGAGAGCTGCGGCATTGACGAGTGAGGCCAAAGCCTCGCGGTCCTTGCCGGAGATGAAGTTCATCAACCCGTCGCGCGTCGCCGTCGCGGCGATGTCCGACGCGCCCGTCCCATGCGCCTTCAGAACTCCCGAGAAATCGGGGAAGTACAGCGCGGCGGTGCGGTAGCGATCGACGACCTCGGCCACCGTCTTGTCGTTGGGCGCCAGCGACGCCGCCTCCTGCGCGCGCCCGTGCGCGGCCGCGAAGCGTCCCGCGTCCGCGTCGGCGTCCGCATTCATCAGCAAGGCCTCGATGGCGCGGTGCTTGTAGCCCACCAGGTCCGCAGCCTGCTTGTTGAACTCCGGAGAGCCTTGCGGCGCGGTCTGGGTCAGGTTGTCGAGCAGCATCTCGCCCATCATGCGCTCGGCCTGCGGCGCGCGACCGAAGCGCCAAGTCAAGCCGATGCGCTGGCTACCGGTCGTCGAGGCGAAGCTGCCCACCGGCATCACGAAGCCGTAGTCCACCTGCAGGCGATGGATTTTGTACGACAAGCCAATCGTCAACTGCCGGTAGTCCTCGGTGCCGTAGCCGACGCCGCCGCGCAGGGCGAACGCGCCGTAGAGCAAGGTCGGCAGCCACTTCTCGAAGCCGATGTTCACGTCCCGCGACAGAGCGCCATCGGGCGCGGTGATCAGGCCGAAATCCGTGTCGATGGTGGAAAAGGGAGTGCGGTAGGCGACGCCGACCTTCATGTTGCGCTGGAGCAGATCGGTCTGGCCGGGGGTGAAGGCGATATTGGGCTGCATCAAATGCTGCACCTGGAAGCCGGCGTCCCAGTGCGGCAGGACCTGCCACAAAAGGCCCAGGTCCATGTCCAGATTCGATTTCGCGCCGTTCTGCAGAAGAGGGTCCGGGGTGTTCGTGACCTGGCCGGTCGGGCTGATCGAATTGCCGGCCAAAGAGCCGGGATTGATCGAACGGTAGAGGTACTTCGTCGTGATGCCGCCGTAAATTGGAAAAGAGCTGTCTTCCGGCGTGAGGCGGTTCCCGTAAGACAGCATCAAGCTCGACTCCCGGTAGATGGAGTCCAGAGAGAAGTAGTCCCAGCCGACGCCGACCGTGCCGTATTTGCCGCCCTCGATGGGCTGCGCGTAGCCGACGAATGAATTCTGTATGCTGGAGCCGTCGGACAGTCCGGTCGCGATCATCGAGTACGTCGTCGAGACCTCGGGCCGGTCGATGAGCGCCAGGCCAGCCGGGTTGTAGTATATCGCGTACACGTCGTCAGCGACGGCGGTGAAGGCGTTGCTCATGCCCGTCACGCGCGCGCTGGTGCCCAGGTCGTCGAACGCGGCGCGCGCGGGTACGGCGGCGGCCAGCAGAACGGCGAGCAGAACAGCAAGCAGAACGCGAGGAGAGGATACCCTCAAAATCACGGACTCCGGCGCGAAGTCTGGCTCACACGGCCATTGTGGGGGAACTTCGGCCCTTTCTCCCGTGTTAGGCGCGAGATTCCTGCGAAATTCTAGTGACAATTCCTGGACGTTCATCTCACCACCACGAGCGATCCCGTATAAGTGCCGCCTTCGGCCTGCACGCGATAGATGTAGATGCCACTATGAGCGAAGCTACCGTTGGCGGTGCCGTCCCAAGCTGCGTATTTCATCGAATTAGGAAGGACCCCGGTTTGGCTACAGGCAGCTTTCGCACCCGGTCCAAGAGATATTCCAGACGGTATGTCGGTGCCCGGAGACGCCGAGATGAACGTCGCGACCCGGCCGCCGAGCAAGTCGAATATCTGCCCGCTCACGCCGGAGTCGTTCGGATTGTCGAAGCAGAAGACGGCGGAATGACCCGTCGTACCGTTCCAAGGGGTCACGAAGCGCGAGACCGGCCC
>JABEUV010000220.1 GCA_013044195.1 Elusimicrobiota bacterium
CGGTGATAGTTCAAATTTCGGCCGAGGACCGTGACCGACTCAAAGGACCGCTGAGGCATCCTTTCTCCTCAAACGAAGGGAGTTTAAGGCGACGGAAATGGAGCTGAGCGCCATCGCCGCCCCCGCGTACTCCGGGCGCAGCAGGATGCCCCAGCGCGGATACAGCGCGCCCGCGGCGACGGGCAGAAGCAAGATGTTGTAGGCGAAGGCCCAGGCCAGGTTCTGACGGATGACGGCGCGGATGCGCTGGCTTAAGTCGATGGCTTTCGACAGGCTGGTCAGGTCCGGGTTCATCAGCGCCAGGTCGGCGGACTCCACGGCCACGTCGGTGCCGGTGGCCAGCGCCACGCCCACGTCGGCGTGCGCCAGCGCGGGCGCGTCGTTGAAGCCTTCGCCGACCATCGCCACGCGCTTGCCCTCGCGCTGAAAGCGGCGCACGATGGCGGACTTCTCCTCCGGCCGCGTCTCCGCGAAAACCGTGCCGATGCCCACGGCCTCGGCCACGCGGTAGGCCGCCGCGTTGCGGTCGCCGGAGACCAGGAATACTTCCAGGCCGCGGTCCTTGAGCGCGCGCACCGCCGCCGCCGCCGACGGACGCAGCGCGTCCTCCATGCGAAACGCACCCAATAGTTCCGTGCCGACGGCCACGCCCAACAAGGAGCCTTCCGAGGAGAACCTCGTGGCGTCGTCCTGGGGCAAAGCCACGCCCTCCTCGCGCAACCAGGGCAGACTGCCCGCGCGCGCGACCACGCCCTTGGACCGCACGATCACGCCGCGGCCGGGCAAGGCCTCAAAGGACTCCACGTCCGGCGCGTCCACGCGCCGCGCGCGGGCGCGGGCGCGGATCGCCTCGGAAAAAGGATGCTCGGAGCGCTCCTCGCACGCCAGCGCCCAGGAGAGCATCTCATCCTCCGTGCCGCGCAGCACGATCGAGCCCGAGACTTCCGGCCGGCCCAGCGTCAGCGTGCCGGTCTTGTCGAAGAGCACCACGTCGAGCCGGCCCAGTTCCTCCAGCACGTCGGCGTTGCGGATGAACACGCCCATCTCCGCCGCGCGCCCGATGCCGGCCACCACCGCCAGCGGCGTGGCCAGGCCCAACGCGCACGGGCAGGCGCAGGCCAGCACCGAAACGAAGCTGGTCAGCGCCATCTGGTAGTCCGGCCCCGCGCCCGCGCGTAGCCACGCCGCCGCGGCGGTGACGGCCAGCACGATCACCGCGGGCACGAACCAGGCGGCGATCTTGTCGACGGCGCGCTGGATGCGCGGCTTGGTGGCCTGGCTCTCGCGCACGGCCTCGACGATGCGCGCCAGCGCGGACTCGCGGCCCGGGCGCGTCACGCGCAGTTCCAGCGCGCCGTTCTTGTTCATCGTGCCGCCCCATACGCGCGAGCCCGGCGCCTTCTCGACCGGAAGGCTCTCGCCGGTCAGCAGGGACTCGTCGATGGTGGAGCGGCCGCTGACGACCTCGCCGTCGGTGCCCACCTGCTCGCCGGGACGCACGCGCGCCACGTCGCCGACGACCACCTCGTCAAGCGGCACCGAGACCTCCGCGCCGCCGCGCAGAACGCGCGCGGTCTTCGGCGCCAGGCGCATGAGCTTGACGACCGCCTCGTTGGTCTTGCCGCGCGTGCGCGCCTCGATCAAACGGCCCAGCGTCACGAAGATCACCAGGCCGCTGACGGCCTCCCACTGCGTGGCGCGCGCGGCGGCGGGCATGGTCTCGGGCAGGAACACGACGTAGGCGCTGTATAAAAAGGCCGACCACGTGGACACGGAGACGAGCGCGTCCATGTCCGCGCGGCGGCGACGCCAGGCGCGCACCAAGCCCTCGTGAAAATGCCAGCCGCCCCAGATCTGCACCGGCAGAGCGAGCAGGAGTGCGGTGTAGGGCGACAGGCCCAGGCGGCCCGCCAGCAGCAGCGGCGCCGAGAACACGACGGCGACCTCCAGCCGCGTGGTCAGACGCGACTGCTCCTCCTTCTGAGACAACAGGCTGATGGACTCCGCCTGCGCGCGGCTCTCGCTTTCGCCCAGCACGTCGTAGCCCGCCGCCTCAATGGCGCGGCGCAGATGCTTGACTTCAAGCTTCCCCGCCACCGGCACGAACGACACCGCGACGGTGCGCGAGGGCAGATCGACGCTGACCGCCTCCACGCCGGGCACGGCCTTGAGCGCCGCGTCGACCTTGTCCACGCAGGAGGCGCAGTGCATGCCGCGCACCGGCAGGACCACGCGCCGCGCGACGAGCGGCGCGCTCTCGCTCACTGCAGGCTCCGCTGCCAGTCCGCGAACACGTCGGCCAGCGTGTTCCAGCGTCCGGGGTAGGCGGTCTGCACGGCCTGGTCGAAATTATCGCCGTCGTGGATGGCGCCCAGGAACGTCGCGAAGTTGATCTTGCCGCCGCTCTCGATGAACCAGCGGATGATCCCATACGCCTCCGCATACCACAGCGTCACTTCGTAGCCGCGCTCATCGGGCGGGTACATGTTCTCAAGCTGGTCGAGAGGAATGGGCTGAGCGGTGAGCATGGCCGTGAAGCCGTCGTAGATGCCGCGCCGGTTCTCGGTCTTGAACTCCTCGTAGGTCTCCAACCCTTCAAGCAGCCAGCGCTGCTGGTCGACGAGCTGTTGATTGAGATATTCCATCACGACCGCGTCCGTGATCAGGTGGGACAGCACGCCCGGCAGGCGATCGCTGGCATACGTGTAGATCGAGCCCGAGCCGTCGGTCGCGACGACGCCGATCGACCAGTCCGCCTGGCCGGTCTTTTTGCGGTATTCGTCCTGCGAGCCGTACACCACGACTTTGTATGGAGCTATCGGCAGAAACGTCACCAAGCCGATGTCCTGCACGAGCTGGGTAAAGTCGGTCTCGGCCGCGTCGGAGTCTTTCTGCGCGTCGTCGCCGTAGGCGGCCAGCTTGAAGTGCTGGCTCTTCACGACTTTGGCCCCTTCGCCAAGACCGGTGTAGGTGCTGGCCACGGCCTTGCCGACCAAAGACGAGCTGTCGTCATCCGGCGCGTTGGGATAGGGCACGCAGGCGCCGAGCACGACGGCAAGCAGAACGAGCGAAGTGATCCTCATGCGGTCATTCTATAAAATTGGTACGATGACGGCGTGAGCGAGACTCTGACCGTGAAAGTGGACGCGATGGCGCCGGCCGGCGACGGCCTGGGCCGCGCCGAAGGCTCGGCGCGCGTGGTGTTCGTCCCGGGGGCCGCTCCCGGCGACCGCCTGGAAGTCGAGCTCTTCGAAGTGAAAGGAAGCTTCGCGCGCGGACGCATCAAGCGCGTGCTGTCCTCAGGGTCCGCGCGCATCGACCCGCCCTGCCCGCATCACGCCGCCCCCAACCGCCCCGCGCCCGCCTGCGGCGGCTGCGGTTGGCAGCAGATCGACTACGCGGCCCAACTCGCGCAGAAGCGCGGCATCGTCGTGGACTGCCTCAAGCGCATCGGCAAGTTCGACGGCGCCGAGGCGCTGACCGCCGCGACCAAGGCCGCACCCAAGCCGTGGGGCTACCGCAACAAGGTCCAGATCCCGTTCGGCCCGGGGCCGGTGATGGGATTTTTCTCCGCCGGCTCGCGCGAGATCGTGGACATGCGCGAGTGCCCGATCCAGCCCGATTTGTCGGTGCGCATCGCGCTGACGGTCAAGAAGATGGCGCTGGCGCGCGGCTGGAACTTCTACGACGGCAAGACCGGCCGCGGCTGGCTGCGCCACCTTTATATCCGCACCAACGCCGAAAGCCAGGCGATCGTGGCCCTGGTGGTCACGCGCTCGGAGTTCCCCGACCGCGAGACCTTCGCCGCCGAACTGCACGCCCAGCACCCCGAAGTCGTGGGTCTGCACCTCAACGTTCAGCCCGAGCGCACGTCGGTGGTGCTCGGCCCCGAGTGGCGCCGTCTGTGGGGCGCGCGCGAAATCGAGGAGACCTTGGGGCGCTTTCGCTTCACCGTGTCGCCGGGCGCGTTCCTTCAGGTCAACACGCCGGCCGCCGAGGTCCTCTACGACGAGGCGAAGGCCGCCATGCGCGACGGCGGAAAAAAATTCCCCATGGCGCTGGACCTGTATTGCGGCGTGGGCACTTTGACGTTGTGGCTGGCCGACTCCTTCCCCAAGGTTCTGGGCGTCGAGGAAAACCGCGACGCGGTCAAGGACGCCTACCGCAACGCGGAACGCAACGGCGTGCGCAACGCGCGCTTCAAGGCGGGGCGGGCGGAAGCCGTTCTGCCGAAACTCGGTAACGAGTTGCCGAGCGAATGCGCGGCGCTGGTCGATCCGCCGAGGATCGGCCTCTCTCAACCGGTGCGGCGATTTTTGACGGAAAAACGGATACGGCGATTGGTGTATGTCTCCTGCGACCCCGCGACCTTCGCGCGCGACGCCGGCTACCTGACGCACTCCGGCTACGTGCTTAAGCGCGTCCAGCCCGTCGATCTCTTTCCGCAGACGCCTCACGTCGAATTGGTAGCCCTGCTGGATAGGACTTAAGTCCTATAAAAATATGGGCCCTGGGGGGCTTGCGCCGATCACGCCCCGGGGCTATGCTCGATAGGTCATATTCGCGACAGAGGCCCTATGAATAAACCCCTCCCTCTGCTGGCGCTGTTCTGCGCGCTGGCCCTCCCGGCCCACGCGGGCGGCTCGACCGCGTCGGCCCCCGCGTGGAGTTCCGACTACGAGAAAGGCCCCTGGGACGCGATGACCGTCACCGGCCCGGACGGCAAGACGATCACGCTCTGGGTGAATTTGCAGGACGCGGGCAAAAAAAAATCGTCTGTGTGGGGTTCGCTTTCAGGAGCCGCGCCGACGTGGGACGGCTACAAGGATTCCGGTACGGCGCCGCTTTACAGCCTCAAGCAATTGCCCAACCAACCCGGGGTGATCACCTACGACAGCACGCCCACGAGCTACGTTCTGGTGCTCGGCAAGAACGGTCCTCAAGTCAGGCTCGAAGGAAATACCGGCTGGTCCGGCGCGCCGTCTCCTATGGATTTTGCCTCGGCCCAAGGCACGCGCGTCGTCGTTCACGCGCCGGC
>JABEUV010000221.1 GCA_013044195.1 Elusimicrobiota bacterium
CGGACGGCGGAGGGCCGTCGCACCGCCGCCGGACGAGGCCAAGCGGCGGTCAATCCGCCGCGTGCCCGACAAAAGTCGATCCACCCGCCGGCCGATATCTGTCTTCCGTCCGCTCATCGTCAGCGCTGGCCCCACTTGAGTTTGCGCCGCAGAATCTCGAAGAACGACCGCCCCGGCGGCAGCAGCAGCCTCAGCGGCGTTTCCGCGCGCCGTACGCGCACCTCGTCGCCGACGCGCAGTTCGCAGCCGTCGCGACCATCGAGGGACACCAGCACGCGCGGGACCTCGTCGGCCCGGCGCCGCCCCAGGCGGATGGTCAGCGGCAGGTGCGCGGGCACGATCAGCGGCCGCTGGGTCAAGGTGTGCGGACAGATCGGGGCCAGCAAGGTCACGTCCAGCGACGGATCGATGATCGGCCCCATCGCGGCCAACGCGTAGGCCGTCGAGCCCGTCGGCGTGGCGACGATCAGCCCGTCGCCGAAGAAGTCCGCCACGAACCGCTCTCCCGAGCGCGTGGCCAGGCTCACCGCGCGCGCCTGGTCGCCGCAGCGAATGACCACCTCGTTGAGGGCCAGGTCCGGACCGTTGACGCGGCGGCCGCCGCGCAGAACCTCGGCGGACAGCATGGAGCGTTCTTCCACCGAGAAGCGTCCGCGCAGAACGGCGTCCAGGCGGCGCTTCAACTCGGACAATTCCGCGCCGGACAAAAAGCCCAGCGTGCCGATATTCACGCCCAACAGCGGGATCCCGCGCGGGGCCACCTCGCGCGCCACGCGCAGCATCGTCCCGTCGCCGCCCAGCGCGATGGCGAAGTCCGCGCGGCGCAGGGCCTCCGGCGACGGGCGCGGGTCCGCCGCCCAGCTGACGATCCCGCGCGCCTTGAGCAGGGCGCGCACCAGCGCCAGCGTCCGCGCCGAGTCGGGCTTCGACTCGTTGCGGAACACCAGCGCCGCGGTGAACGCGCGGCGGAAAAAATTCTTCGATACGGAGGGAGGAGCCATCGCTGGACGCCTCGAGCGCGTCGGCCCGAGGACGGAGGATTATAGCAAAAGGCTCCCCGCGCCTTCGGACCACGGCGCCGCCCGCGCCGCCCAACGTCAGTTCCACGTCTCCCAGCCGCACGGCCAACGTCCGGCCCACCACCGCGCGCGCCAGCGGAGCCGCGCCCAGCGCCAGCGCGGCGCGGCGGACCGCGGCGCGCGGAGGCGTGGGGCCCACATACCACGCCGGCCCACCGTTAAAGCGCAACAGCGAAGCGCCCGGCTCTCGCGCCAGCAGAACGACGGACACCGGCGGCGCCGTCCGCGTCGCCCGGCCCGCGGCCCAGACCGACAGCGCGGCGCAGGCCAGTCCCGCCATCCAGCGCCGCCGCGGCCAGGCCAATGCCGCCGCGACTATCAGCGCGTAGGCCGCGCATTCGGCGGCGGTCCACGGCCGCAACTCCACGGCCGCCCACGGCGCGGCCGCGGCGAGACGACACAGCCTATCGAAAGCGGCAAGCCCCCAGTCGATTCCCCGCGCGCACAACGCCGCCCCCGGAAGTCGCGCCGCATCCAGCGTCCACAGCGCGGCACCCCCGCCCATCAACAACGCCGCCAGCGGCACCAGCGCCACGTTGGCCGCCGGACCGATCACAGAGCCGCGGCCGAACGCGTCCGCCAGCAAGGGCCACAGTCCCGCGGCGATGGCCAGGTTCACGCCAAAGAGCACGAACGCCGCCCGCGCCGGACGCGGCCAAGACCGCGGCGCCGCGGCCTCCAACGGTCCCACTGCGGCCAGAACGGCGGCGGTACCCCCGAAACTCATCAAAGCGCCCGTCGAAAGCGCCGCCGCGGGATCGTAGGCCAGCAGCGCCGCCGCCGCGACGGTCAACGTCGCACTCGCGCTGGTGGCGCGCCCGCGCGCGCGGGCGCAGGCTCCCGCCGCCAGCATCAGCCAGGCACGGCGGCACGGCGCGTCGGCACCCGCCGCCAGCGCATAAAAACCCGCGATTGAAACCGCCAGCGCCAGCCGTGCTCCCGGCCTCAGTCCCAGCGCCAGACCCAGCCAGCCCGCCGCCGCGGCCGCGAAACCCACCTTCAGCCCCGCGACAACCAGCAGGTGCGCGCCGCCCGCGTCGCGTACCGCGCGCGCCGTCGCCGTCCCCAAGCCCCCGGCGTCGCCCAGCGTCACCGCCGACAGCAGGGCCGCGCGCCGCGGCGAAAGCCGCCGCGTAAACGCCGCCTCGGCCGACAGCCGCGCGGCCTGTGCCGCATCAAGCGCAAGCCAGCGCGCCGGCACGGCCCGCGTGGACAACTCCACGGTCTGCGCGCGCAGCACCCAAGAAATGCCCGACGCCGCCAGCGCCTCCGCTTCGTCGTAATCGCCGGGATCGCGCGCGGAGCGCGGCGGCCGCAGTCGCCCGGTCGCCGCGGCCCGGCGGCCGGGCGCGTAGTCCGCCGGGTCGGCGCCGTGCGGCAACCACAACTGGACGCGCTGAGGTCCGGACGGCGCGGGAAATTCCAGAGCCGTCCGCCAGCCCCCGCGCGAGCGCCGCGCCGGCGCCACCAACCGCCCCGCCACGCGCGTCGTCGTCCACGCGCGCGCCGCCGTCTGCGGATCGCGCGCCGGCTCCAAGCGCCCCGCGCGGCGCGCGGCCAACGCCGCGGCCGCGCCGAGCACGGCCATCCAAAACAGCGGTCGACGCAGAACCATGAGGAGCATACGCGCCGACCCCCCAAAAAGTTCCGTGCCGCGGAATTCACGGACCGGGACCCGCACACCGCTCCTGGGCCCAAAGGCCCTGTCGTCTCAAACCGCGTCGGCTTACCCTTTTTTTATGAGAGCGCCGCCGTTTTGCGCCGGCCTGCTGATCTTCGCCGCGGTCTCCGCGCGCGCGGCGATTATCGGACTGGAGGCGGTCCCGGTGGATATCGCCCTGCCACTCGCGCCGACGGCCCTTCCGGCCGGAGCACCGCTCTCGCGCATCGATTTGAACCCGGCGCCGAGCGCCCTGGCGGCGGCCGTTCCCGCGGCCGCGCTGGAGCCGGCACCCAGCGCCACCCCGGCCGCCGCAGCAGCCTCACCCGCGGCGGTTCGAGCCTCGGCGGCTGGTGAGCCCACGGAGGAGCACCTGCAAGCCGTCCAGAGAGCCCTCATCCTGCGCGATCCCGCCGTGCCGCCGCGCGTCGCCAAAATCATCGAGCGCGAGTTGGGCCTGACGGCCGATGCTTCGTTTTTCGACGGAATCCGCCGCCAAGGCGCCCAGGCGCGCAACTCCCACACCAACGAACCGTTGGGCGAGGCGCACGCGCCCGTCCATCCAACAAGGTCATCGTCGGTCTTTTCCATCTGCTCCAAAACTCGCGCGCCTACTACGACAGCCTGAAGAATCCGACGACGGGTGTGACCGCCACCGGTGTGCGCGGGGGCGTGGACACGATGATCGACGACCTTCTAGAAAAGGGATTTATTCAACCGCGCTCCGCGGGCCGCAACCTGCGTTTTCTCAACGGCGTCTACATGGATCTGCCGCACTACATCCACGAGGTCCGCAAATATGCCGCGGTGGACCCAGAGCGCGCGCAGGGCCGGGACCGCTACCCCATGGTCCTGGCGTTCCGCGCCTCGAACGTCCACAATCCCGGATCCGATTACCAAGGCCTCATCGTCGGCGACGGCGGCACGCTGGGCCACGTCGCTCTCGACAAGGTCCAGCCGCAGGACGTGGTCGCGGTCTACGTGGACTCCTCGCGCCTGGCGCAGACCGCCGCGCGCCTGAAGGGCACCGCGCTGGCGCACGCGCGCGTCCTGCCCCTCGACATTCTCCCCCGCCACTGAGCGGGCGCCGCCTGTCGGGTGTCGTTCGCGCGGCGCGCTTAGGAAGTGTAACGAAATAACTGAGCGCATCTATTTCGTTGCTGGTCGGATCGTGTAGTTCCAGTCGCCGTGAAAATCGTGGCGGTGCAAGTTGATC
>JABEUV010000222.1 GCA_013044195.1 Elusimicrobiota bacterium
ACGAACGCCACCTGATGTCCCCAGGCCCCGGGCCGCGGGGCCCGGTCGATAAGCTCCGCACCCGCGGCGGCCTGGCGCTCCAATTCCTGGGGAATGCTCGGCACGGCGAAAGCGAGATGGTGCTGGCCCGGCCCCTTCTTGGCCACGAACTTGGACACCGGCGAATCCGCCGACGTGCCGACCAGCAGTTCGATGAAAGGCCCCTCGCCCATGAACGCGACCTCCACCTTCTGCGACGAAACGACCTCGCGGTGCGCAAGCTTCAGCCCCATGCGCTGATGCCGCGCGATCGCCTCGTCTAAGTCCGCGACGGCCACGCCCACGTGGTGGAGCTTCATTTCAACAGCCTGCGTCCCAGCGAGGCCGGGTCGGATTTGTGCGCGACCATCTCTTCCAAAATCTTGTCGGTGACGCGGTCGAGGGCGGTCCTCACCACGCGGCGCTGAATCCAGAACTGCAGCTCGGTGGCGTGCTGTTTTTTTAGGCGCGCGCGGCCCTCGCCGGATTTCTGGAGATGCTCCCAGTGGCCGTCCAGCTCCCGCGCCAGTTCCGCGATGCCTTCGCCGGAAAGCGCGGAGGTCGCGGCGATGGGCGGCTCCCAGGCGCGCGGCGCTTGGCCGGCGGAGTGGCCCAGGCCCAGCGCGGCGCGCAGGTCGGCCACGGCCTTGTCCTTGCCGGCCAGGTCGGCCTTATTGACGACGAACACATCGCCGATCTCCATGGCGCCGGCCTTCATAGCCTGGATCTCGTCGCCCATCGCGGGCGTGGTGACGTAGACCACGGTGTCGGCCACGGAGGCGATCTCGACCTCATCCTGACCGGTGCCGACGGTCTCCACAATGATCTTGTCGCAGCCCAGAGCTTCCAGCACGTGGATGGCCCCGAAGATGGTGTGCGTCAGGCCCCCGATCATGCCGCGCGAGGCCAGCGAACGGATGAACACGCCGGGATCGGTCGCGTGCTCCATGATGCGCAGGCGGTCGCCCAAAAACGCGCCGCCGGAGATGGAAGAGCTGGGGTCCACGGCCAGCACGCCCACGCGGAGCTTGAGCTTGCGGTAATGGCCGATCAGGCGGCCGGTCAAGGTGGACTTGCCGGCGCCCGGAGGGCCGCACACGCCCACTTTCTGCGCGCGGCCCGAGGACTTAAAGAATTCCTTGGCCAAAATTTCGGAGGCGTCGTCCTCGTCGACGACCAGCGACAGCGCGCGCGAGGCCGCGGCGTGATCGCCTCGGCGCACGCGCTTGATCAGGTCCGACGGGTCGTCGTTACGCGGCAACGCGGAGTTTCTCGTTCAAATAGTCGACGATCGCCTTCAGCGGCGTGCCGGGACCGAACACGCGGTCGACGCCGGCCTTGCGCAGCTTGGCCGCGTCCTCGTCGGGGATGATGCCGCCGCCGAAGACCAGCATGTTCTTGAGGCCCTTCTTGCGCAAAGTCTTCACGACCTCGGGAAACAAGGTCAGGTGCGCGCCGGACAAAAGCGAAAGCCCCACCGCGTCCACGTCCTCCTGCAGCGCCGCCGCCGCGATCATGTCCGGCGTCTGGCGGATGCCGGTGTAGATGACCTCGAAGCCCGCGTCGCGCAGCGCGCGCACGATCACCTTCGCGCCGCGGTCGTGGCCGTCCAGGCCCGGTTTGGCGATCAAGACTCGCAACGGTTTTAGGCTCACCAGGTTCCTCCTTGCATCTCCAGCGCCTGCGCGAACGCCTCCACGGCCTCGGGGTCGAAGCGCGTGCCCGCGCCGGCGCGCGCCTCGCGCAGCGCGCGCGCGCCCAACTCCGCGCCGGTCAGGCCCGTCGCGCGCAGGTCCTCCATCGCCTCGACTAAGCCCAGCACGCGCGCGCCCGACGGGATCTCCGCGCCCTTGAGCCGTCCCGGATAGCCCGAGCCGTCCCAGCGCTCTTTGAAATGCCGGATCATCGGAAGCGCGCCTTCCACAAGCTTGATGCCGTCCAACATCTTCGCCGAGAACGACGGGAGCATCTCTGCGGTCGCGCTCGACACGCCCAGCTCCGCAAGCAGGCGCGGGTTCTTGAAGGCGACGTAGCCGATCTTGTGCAGAAGCCCCGCGTAGTAGAGCATCCGGTAGTCATAGTCGTCGACGCCCAGCGCGCGGCCGATCGTGCACGCCAGCCGCGCCGCGCGCACCGGATAGCCTTCCAGACCCGGACGCGCCGTCTCAATGACCGCGACCATGGTCTCAAGCATGTGCGAGAAAAAATTCTTCTGCTCGGCGATGATGCGCGCGTTCGTGATCGCGACCGAGGCCACGCCGGCGAGGCTGGCCAGAAGCTCCACGTGCGCGGGCCCGTAGTCGCCGGAACGCTTGTTGAGCACCTCGACGACACCGACCAGTTCCCCGCGAAACACCATCGGCACGCACAGCAAGGAACGCGTGACGAAGCCGCTGGCCTTGTCGAACTTGCCGGCGAAGCGCGGGTCATGGGCGGCGTCATTGACGATCTCGGGCTTGAGACTGCGCGCCACCGCGCCCGCGATGCCCTGGCCGAGGGGCAAGGTCATCGTCTTGAGCGCCTTGGCCTTTTCCCCCGAGGCCACGCGGAAGAACAAGCTCTTTTTATCGTCGGAGACGAGCATGATCGAACTGGCTTCGGAGTCCGTCAGCTTCTCGGCCGCCGCGCCGATCTTCTGCAAAAGAAAATCCAGGTCCAACGTGGAGTTCAGCGCGCCCGCGATCGAGAACAAATGCAGAGCGAGGTCGATCTCCTCTCCGGAGCCTTTCGCCTTGGACATGGCTAGTCGACGCCTCCCAGGACTTCACGCACGGTCGTCAAACCCTGCTTGACCTTCTCCAGGCCGTCCTGCACGATCAGGCGCATGCCCTCGCCGACCGCTTTATGGCGGATCGTGTCGGCCGCGACGT
>JABEUV010000028.1 GCA_013044195.1 Elusimicrobiota bacterium
CATCTCGATGTGGCGGTGGTTGCAGAGGATCACGCGCAGGTTCGGGTCGACGACGAGTATGCCGTCGGCGCTTGTCTCCAGCGTGGCGCGCGCGATCGCAAGAGCCTCCTCAAGCCGGTCGCGCGACGGCGTCTTGCCGGAGCGCTTTTTTCTTTTCATCCGGCATGCTGCGCGCCGTCGCCGCAGGACATGCGGGCGCGCAGGAACGCGGCGACGCGCGCCTCGTAGTCGGCGGGGGCCGTCCGGCGGCACTGGGCGTGAGCGGCGCCGGGGACCAGCCAGAACTCCTTAGGTTCGCGCGCGGCGGAAAAGAGGCGCCGGATGTCCTCGGGCGGCATGATGCCGTCGCGCTCGCCGGCGATCATGAAGAGAGGCGTCTTCGCCGCGGGAAGGCAGGCTTCCGGACTGTAGCGGTCGATATCCGCGTGACCGGAGCGCAGGCGCGCCATGTACTTGATGGTCATGACGACGGGAAAATAAGGCACGCGCAGGCGGTGCCAGGCCCAGCGGCGTCCGACCTCGTGAAAGTCGGCGAACGGACTTTCCAGCACGGCCGCCTTGAGCTGAGGATAGCTCGGCAGGGCCATCGCGGCCACCGCAGCACCCATGGAAAGACCGAAAACGCCCAGGTTGGCCGCGCAGCGCGGGCGGCTTTCCTTCAGGTAGGCCATCGCCGCGGCGAAGTCCCGAAGCTCCAGCTTTCCCAGCGTGACCTGATCACCCTCGCTTTCCCCGTGGCCGCGAAAATCGAAATAGAACAGGTTGAAGTTCTCGGTTCGGTTGAGAAACAGCGTCTGTTCCAGAATCTCGCCCTTATTGTCGCCCCAGCCGTGGCAGATCAGCATGGTTTTATCCGAGCCGGATGGAGACGGCACGAACCAGCCCGAAAGCGTCAGACCGTCGGACGAACGGAACGCGACTTTCTCGTAGGCGATGCCGAACTGGTCCGGGAAAAAGACCATGGGGCTCATGGCCGGAGGGTGAAGGAGCATTCCCGCGCCGTAATAGGCGAGTCCCACCGTCACGGCCGCCGGAACGGCCGCGACGACAAGGAGGAGGTGCGACATGTCTCCATTCTACACCCGCAGCCGCGGGCGGCGCAATGCTTGCTTTGCCGCGGCAAAAGGCCTCGGACTCAGCGCTCCTTTCGGCTTCAGTTCTTCGCCAATCGAATTCCCAGTTTGCCGGCTGCGGCGGCGACGGATGGCCGCGCGAGGGTCAACTCCACGGGAGCCGAACGGATGTTCGCGCCAACGGCATCCCTAATCGTGAATATCGAGTAATTCGTCCAATCCGCAACGAGGGTCGACCACCAACTGATGCCGTCGGCCTTGGCGTAGAATATTCGCCTGGCGAGTTCCTGCGTCCTGTTCCGTTGCGTCGAGGCGACGATGGAGGGTCTGGTCTTATGCGCTATCAGTTGGGCGGGATCATCAAGATCGATCAGGTTCGCGTCGGCAAATTCGATCTCGACGAGCGCGAGCGGGAAGCCGAACCTGAGCAACTCCCCGGAAGTCAACGTCTGACCTCGGTAGACTTGGAGCAGCTCTCCGATCGCGGATTCCTCGCTTGCGGCGCAATAATATACGCCATAGGTCATCGGGGAATCGTGACGCCCGGATCCTTGTTTGGCGCGGTTGACGTATCGAGCGCCCCCAAGTCGATCGTCGCCGACCGCGCGGTTCCATGCGAACGCGCGATATGCGATGACCCTAGGCATAGGAGCCGAGTTCGGTTTGTTCGACCGCCGCGATGACTTCCGCTACGCGCCCGCGCTCGATGAGATCAATGGGGCGGCAGTTGCCGAGGTGGGCGTTGATTCCGTAGAGCCATTTCATCTCCGAGCCGGGCGCCAAAAAACCTCGCAGCCGCGTGACGACGTATTCCAGCCCGTTGATTCGTTCCTGGTTCGTGGAATCCGCCTTCGCGCCGCGTTTCCACCGGCTGATGCGGGATCGATCCACGCCGGCGATCTTGGCGAGCTTCGCGCCGCCGAACTCGTTTTCCAAAAGAGCGATCTTGCTGATGAAGACCGCGCTTTCATTTTTTTCGCGAACTTGCGGCGCCTTGCCGGAGAAGTATCCGTAGCGCGCTTTCCTTCCCCACGCCTGGGTCTTGGGCATGCTCCCAGTGTAGCAGGCGTGTTCATTTCGCGCAACACATTTTGTTGCGCGAAATGGACCGCCTGGCGGTCGGCAAGCGCTTTCGCCGCTTCTCGCAGTTCGGACAGCCGCGCTACCGCTTTTTTGCTAGGCTCGTTGCACGGGCATGGATTTCCAGCTCACGGAGACGGCGATGACGGCGCGCGACGCGGCGCGGGCGTTCGCCGAGCGCCTGAAGCCGCTGGCGGGCGCGTGGGACGAGGCGGAGGCCATCCCGGACGAGTTCCTGCGCGAGGGCGGCCGTTTGGGCTTCTTCGGCCTTCTCGCGCCCGAGGAATACGGCGGCTTGGGGCTGGACGCGCTGAGCTACGCCGTCGCCATGGAAGAACTGGCCCGCGCCAACGCCGGCTATCAAGGCTGTCTCAGCGTGCACAACTCGCTGGTCTGCACGGCGGTTTCGCGCTTCGGCACGCCGGAGCAGAAGAGCCGCTACCTGCCCAAGCTCGCGGCGGGCGAGTTGATCGGCGCTTACAGCCTCTCGGAGCCCGGCGCCGGGAGCGACGCCGGCTCCATCTCCGCGACCGGCGTTTCCGTCGGCGACGACTTCAAGGTCGACGGCGAGAAATGCTGGGTCAGCAACGGGGGGATCGCCGGCTTGTTCACCGTTTTCGTCTCCACCAGCCCCGCCAGCGCCAGCCGCGGCATCAGCTGTTTTCTCATCGAGAAGGGAACCCCGGGCTTCACCATCGGGCGCAAGGAAAAAAAGATGGGACTGCGCGCCTCGGACACCCGCGCGATTTCCTTCAAGGACTGCCGGGTACCGCGCTCGTCCCTGCTCGGCTCGCTGCACGGCGGCTTCAAGATCGCGATGAGCCTGCTCGACGGCGGACGCGTGGGCATCGGCGCGCAGGCCGTGGGCATCGCGCAGGCGGCGCTGGATGAGGCCGTCGCCTACGCGAAGGCCCGCAAGCAGTTCGGCCGGAGCATTTCCGAGTTCCAGCTGATCCAGGCCAAGATCGCCGACATGGCCGTCGGCGTGGACGCCGCGCGCCTGCTGGTCCGGCGCGCGGCCGCGCTGCTGGCGCGCGGCGCGCGCTGCACCAAGGAGGCGTCGATGGCCAAGCTGTTCGCCACCACCGCGGCCAATCGCGCCGTCTACGACGCCCTGCAGATTCACGGCGGCAACGGCTATGTCCGGGAATTCCCCGTGGAGCGCTATTTTCGCGACGCGCGCGCCGGTGAAATCTATGAAGGAACATCCGAGATCCAGCGCCTGATCATCGCGCGCGAGGTTCTGCGCGGGAGGGCGTCTTGAGCTCCGCGGACCTGCCCGGACGTCCGCTGGGCGGAGTGCGCGGGCCCTGCGCCGGCTTCGAAGGCCTGCGCGTGCTCGATTTCACCAAGCTCCTGCCCGGCCCCTACGCCACGCAGATGCTGGCGGACCTGGGCTGCCGCGTGAGCAAGATCGAACTGCCGCACTTTCCCGACGAGGCGCGCGAGATGCCTCCGAAGATCGCGGGGGAGGGGGCGGTTTTTCGCATGGTCAACCAGGGCAAGGAAATGCTGAGCGTGGACTTCCGCAAGCCCGAAGGCCTGGCTCGCGTGCGCGCGCGGGCCGCGCAGGCCGACGTGCTCGTCGAGGGCTTTCGCCCGGGCTTGATGGAGCGCTGCGGGTTGGGAGCCGAGGAACTGATGCGGGCCAACCCGCGTCTCATCTACTGCTCGCTGACCGGCTATCCGGAAGACGGGCCTTGGCGGCGCAAGGCCGGCCACGACTTGAACTTCCTGGCCGTCAGCGGCTTCCTCGGCCTGGAGGCGGACGCGCCGCGCGTGCCCCCCACGCAGATCGCCGACCTGACTGGAAGTCTGGCCGCCGTCGCGGCCGTGCTGGCCGCGCTGGTGGAGCGCGGCGCCACCGGCCGCGGCAAGCGCGTCGCGGTGTCCATGGTGGAGACCGTGCACTCCCTTCTTGCCGTGCCGCTGGCCGAGGCGCTGGCCGAAGGCAAGGACCCCAGCGGGCCGCGCTGGTGGAACGGCGCGCACCCGTTCTACCGCTTGTATGCGACCGCCGACGGGCGACAGCTGGCCGTGGCGGCGCTTGAAAAGCCGTTCGCGCTGTCTTTGCTGGACGCGCTGGGACTTGAGTCCCTGCGCGGCCTTGTCGACGACCCTTTGGCGCACGGCGAGCGGCTTTCGGCCGAGTTGGCGCGCGTCCTGAGCGGCGCTTGCGCCGCGCAGTGGGAGGAGCGTCTTAAAGGCAAGGACGTGTGCGTGACCAAGGTGCTGGGGCTGGGCGAAGCCCGCGCCTTCATGGACGAACTGCGTACGCCGTCGGCCGAACCGGCCGCCAGGAGACAGTCATGAGACTCAAGGATAAAGTCGCCGTGATCACGGGCGCGGCCCAGGGCATCGGCCTGGCGACCGCCGAGCTGTTTCTGTCCGAGGGCGCGCGCGTCGCGATCGTGGACGTGGACGCGGCCAAGGCGGAAGCCGCCGCGCGCACTTTGAACGCGGGCGGGGAGGTCTGCCTGGGCATGGCCTGCGACGTGAGGCGGTTTGCGGACTGCGAGGCCGCGGTCAAGGCCGTGCTGGCGAAATGGGGGAAACTGGACATCCTGGTCAACAATGCCGGGCTGACCAAGGACAACCTCATCATGAGGATCTCCGAGGCGGACTGGGACCTGGTTTTGGACGTGAACCTGAAGGGCGCTTTTAATTTCACGAAAGCCGTGGTCCGCCCCATGATGAAGGCGCGCAGCGGACGCATCGTCAACATCACCTCCGTCGTCGGCTTGGAGGGCGCCGCGGGGCAGACCAACTACTCCGCCTCCAAGGGCGGCCTCGTCGCGCTGACCAAGTCGACCGCGCGCGAGTTCGCCTCGCGCGGCATCACCGCCAACGCCGTCGCGCCGGGCTTCATCCGGACCCGCCTGACCGACGCCATTGCCGAGGAGGCCAAGAAGAAGCTCCTGGAGCGCATACTGCTTGGGCGCGTGGGCGAGCCGGTCGACATCGCGCGCGCGATCCTGTTTTTGGCCTCGGACGAGGCGTCCTATATCACCGGCCACGTCCTGAGCGTCAACGGCGGAGTGTACATGTAGCATGGACTATGCGCTGACCGAAGATCAGATTCAGATGCGCGACGTCGCGCGCGAAGCCGCAGTGCGCCGCTTCCTGCCGACGCGCCGGCGCTGCGACGAGACCGGAGACTTTCCTTGGGACGTGGTTCGTGAGGTGGCCCGCGCCGACGTGGCCGGGGCCTATCTGCCTGCGGCGTACGGGGGCCTTGACGGCGGCATCATGGCGCAGGTCCTGGTGTTCGAGCAGTTCTCCCGCGCCTGCGGCGGCATCGCGCTGGCTGCCGGACCTCGCCTCCTCCAAAAAACTGGGAGCGTTCTCCATCACCGAGCCCGCCGCCGGCTCCGACGCGACCGCCACGAAAACGACCGCGATCCGCGACGGCGATCACTACGTGCTCAACGGCACGAAGATTTTCGTCTCCAACGGGGAAGTCGCCGACACCTACGTCGTCTTCGCGTCGACGAACCCCGCGCGCGGCGCGCGCGGCATCTCCGCGTTCGTGGTGGAGAAGGGCGCGCCCGGCTTCGGGTTCGGCAAGAAAGAGCGCAAGATGGGCATCCGGGCCAACCCCACGCGCGAGCTGGTGTTCCAGAACTGCCGCATACCGAAGGAGAATCTTCTCCACAAAGAGGGCTTCGGCTTGTTCACCGCGCAGACCACGTTCGATTGCTCGCGTCCCGGCGTGGCCGCGCAGGCGCTGGGCATCGCGCAGGGCGCTCTCGACGAGACCATCGCCTACGTCCGCCGCCGGCGGCAGTTCGGCCTGCCGATCTCCGGCTTCCAGGCGATCCAGCATATGATCGCCGACTGCGCGACGCAGATCGAGGCTTCGCGGGCGCTGCTGTACGCGACGGCGAAGGCCATGGACCGCGCGCTGAAGCCGGCCTACGATAAGGCGATCGCCGACCGGGAGATCATCTACGACGTGATGAACCGCCTCGGCGTGAAGCGCTGGACGAAGGAGTCGGCGATGTGCAAATTGTACTGCTCGGACGTGGCGATGAAGGTGACGACGGACTGCGTGCAGATGTGCGGCGGCATCGGCTACATGGCCGACTTCCCAGTCGAGAAGTACATGCGCGACGCCAAGATCACGCAGATTTACGAGGGCACCAATCAGATCCAGCGCAACGAGATCGCGATGATGCTGGTTAAGGAGCTGGCCTCGGCCGAGAAGGCCGAAGGCTGAGCCGAGATACCGCATGCGCGCCGAACATCGCGCGCGTGGCCGCCCTGCGCAGCCTGGCCGTGGCGCGGGATGGGCGGGGCCATGGTCGTCGAGCGCGCGGCTTAAAACGCCCTCTTATCGCGCGACCCGAATCCGGCCGGTCTTGACGGCGATCTTCTGTCCGGCTCTGCGGACGGTCACGACGTAGTCGTAGACGCCGTCGGGCGTCCCCGAGGCGTCCCAGACGGCGCTGTAGGTCGTCGTCGCCCCGTCGGCGGAAGGCGAGGCGGCGAAATTCGTCGTCTTGTAGACCAGCCGTCCTCCGCCGTAGACGCGCAGGTCGATTCCGTCGAGAGCTCCGCCGCGAACGAGAAATGTCGCCGCGGCCGTCACCGGGTCCGGGGTGACGGCGACGTTCCAGGCGGCATGCGCCGTGTGCGCGCCGCCGCGCGTGATGGCGCCGAAGCCCGAGGAGCTTACGTGAGGCGCGCCCGCCAGCACCCGGAAGATCGCCAGGCTGTCGACCTGGGCGCTGACCGTGCGGGCGGTCGGGTCGACGCTGGTGGGCAGAGGCGTCCACGCGGAGCGCGCGCGGTCCCAGGCGTAAATTTTCGGCGCGCCCGCGCCGCCGCGCGCGTAGGGCAAAACGACGGTGGCGGGCGCGGAGAAGGGCAGGCCGTCCGGGCCGAAGGCGACGGCGTCGGAAAAGGGACGCGCGCCGAGAGCGGTGAGGGCGGCGGCTTGGGCGCGGCGTTCGGGATCGTCACGGTAGGACGCCGAGGAAATCGTCAGGGGCGTGTCCTGGAGCAAGGCCCCGGGCGGCACGCGCAGCGCGGCGCCGTCCGCGCGCAGAACCTGCCCGCCGTTCCTGCGACCGATCAGCGCCAGCGCCGCCGCGGGGCCGCTGGAGGCCGGCGCCGAGAACGTGGGCGGCGCGGGAGGCGGCAGTCGGCGCGAGGGCTCAAGCGTTACGAGGCGGCGCCACAGGTGATAGCGGATGTGATACGGCACGGCGCTGGATTGGTAGACGGCATAAAGCCGGTCGTAGGCGGGGTCGGGCGGCGCGCTTTGAGCATGAGCGGCCGCCGCGACGCACAGAAACGTGGTCAGCGCGGCGGCGCAGCGGCGGACTTGAGCGTTAATCATGGCCCCAGTTTGGCGAGAATGAATTGGGCGTTGGCTTGAAGCATGAAAAACGCATTGTCGTCTATGAGCTTGCCGTGCTGGGCATTAAGCTCATTGATGAAGGCCGTGAGCTGCCCCTCGGCGGCTTTGGCGTCGCCTCGCGCCAGCGCGGCCTTGGCGGCGGTCAGCTTCGCGTCCAGGCTTTGCACCACGCCCTCGGCGCCGGGACCGGAGATCCATCCGAGCGTCAGCGCTTGATGCTTGAGCGCGGCCAGGCGGTCCACCAGCGCGGCCGGCGTCAGGCCGACGGGCGACTGCATGGGACCGATGGTCAGGCCGTGGAATGAGTTCTTGTTGATCGGCAGCGCGGCGGGGTAGATCGCCTGCAGTTGCCGCCCCGAAGGCTCCGTCGCGGGCGACGCGCCGAGCTTGGCGTCGATTTGCTCCTGGGTGGCCGGGATCACCCAGCCTTGGGCGTAGAACGTGGTCGGTCCGGGAAGAAACGTTGATATGAGCCCGAGGTTGGTTAATGATTTCCCGGGCTGAAGAGCCTCAGGGGACGGATGCATCAAATCATCGGTGCTGCTCGTTGGCCATGCCGAGTACCAACTGACGCTGTTCGTTTTTATGCCGCCGAAGTTATCAGCATAATCTCCTTCCCAAGATGTTACGTTGGTTGGCTTCAATATCTGAGAAATGGTGCCGCCGCTGTCCGTATCCGCGTCCGCCTCTACTAGAGTCAGATATTCGAGAACTTGCGCGCTGCTCGACGCGCTGGCGACTTGGAAAAGGTAGGTGAACGTGCCGGAGGAAAGATTGAACGAAATGGCCGGTTTCATGCTGATTTGAAGATGGTCGGCCGTGTCGAACTGAGCGCGGGCGGACGGGGCGGCGATTTGCAGAGCGGCCAGCAGAATCAATTTTTTCATTTTTCCTTTCCATCCCATTGGAAATGCGGGTAGACGGTTTTGCCTTCCGGGACGTATGTCCAGCGGTTGCCTGCTTTCTGAAACGCAACCTTCAGCTTATCCAGCTGACTCAGATTTTCGACGTCCACGCTCTTTCCCAATCTGTGCCAGCAATGCCCGCGGCGCGTGCAGGAGGCGGCGTCCACGTCGCTGTCCCATTGACCGAAGATGTCGAACCCGCCACCGTCGGGCAGGCTCATGTCGTTGAATCTCATCTTGGTTCCTGTCGCTTTCAGAAAAGCCTGCGCCGCCCGCTGAAGCTGCTGGCGCGGATTCGACGTCGGATCGCTCGGATCGACCGGCGACGAGTAGACGTAGTGGTTGTCGTCAGGCGCCGAGCAGTTTTCCGAAAGGCCGTGCGTGTTGGGCCCGGGGTGGTCGCAGGTCCCGCCGGTCTTGTCGTAGTAGGTCGCGTCGTCGAGCAGGGACAGGTTCGGCATCGCCACCGTCAAAGTCGCCGTGGACACCGCGTTCGAGGCGTTGAGCAAGGTCGCCGTGAACAAAACGTCGCCGCCGAACTGGCTGGCCTGGTAGACGGGCGTGCTCAGGTTGACCATGCAGTCTCCGTTCGCGTCC